>NZ_JABWQW010000013.1:0-163616 GCF_014268645.1 Pseudomonas sp. SWRI154 | reverse complement strand
CGATTATCCAGATACACCTTGCTGAATGGTTTTGGGTCTGCTGCGCAGCCCAGCGGGAGCAAGCTCCCTCGCCACAGGTTTATCGTTTGCTCTCGAAAGCGGCGTTTGCTTGTGCCAATGAAGACGAGGGAATTTGCTTACTTTTACGCTTCCTAAAAGTGAGTCGCTGTAAAAGCGAAACCATTAGCAGCCATTACCAAAAAAACGGATAAACCCGCAAGAACCCAGAAGCACACCCTACAGCGGCGGTGAATCTTCCAGGCATAGCAACGTCTCAATCCGCGCCGGGCTAAACGGCGGACGCGGAAGGGGCGGCGTCCAGCCCAGCAAATGCTCCAGCGCCGCGCCACAGACCCGCCCCTGACAAGCCCCCATGCCACAACGACTCGCCAGTTTGGCCTCACGCCAGTTCCCATGACTGCTCAGCTCGCCAAAAGACACGTCCTCACAGCGACAAACCAACGTGTCATCCCGAACCAGCTGCTTCAAGCGCAAATCCAGCGCAAAGGCAGTGTTCAGCGACCTAGCAAAACCCTGCCATCGCGCCCGAGGGGGCCACAAGCGCTGGGCAGCCAAGGTATCGCCGACGGCGGCGTGGCCAGCAATGGCGCCTTCGACCAAGGCCAGTTCGCTGCCGCCAAAACCGGTGCATTCACCTGCGGCATAGTGTTGAGGGCGAGTGGTGGCTTGCCAGGCATCGACCGCCAGGGCCTGTGCGTCAAGGCCGCAGCCCAATGCCTGGCCCAGCTGGGTATTGGGAACAAGGCCGAAGCCACAGGCCAACCGGTCGACGGCCAGTTCCACGGTTTTGCCGTGTTGCAGCAGGCGCACGCCTTCGAGCTTGTCTGTTCCGAAGGCTTCCAGCACGTGGGTGGCGGTGCGGTAGTGCCCGTCGAACAGGCTGAACGATTGCAGGAATTTACCCGGCCAGCGCGGCAGCTGCATGGCGAAACCGGCCACGGAGGAGCGGCTGGCCTGTTCGGCGATTCGTAGCACCTGCGCCCCGTGATGTCTCGCCGTGGCCGCGCTGGCAAGCAACAGTGGGCCGCTGCCGGCCACCACCAGGCGTTCGCCACGCACCGGCAAGCCGCCCTTGATCAGCGCTTGCAGACCGCCGGCGCCGGTGACGCCGGGCAGCGTCCAGCCGGGGAAGGGCAGCAGCAGCTCGCGGGCACCGGTGCAGAGGATCAAGCGGTCGTAGCTGATCAGCCAACCCCGTTCGGCATCTTCCACCAGCAGGGTTTTCTCAGCGGCACTGGCGATCACCCGGGTGCCGGTTCGGCACTGTATGTTGCTGCAACCGTGCAAGCGGTTGCGTAGCCGACGTGCTTCGGTGGGGAGCTGGGCCTGGGGACCGTCGCGCCAGATCTGTCCGCCCGGGATCGGGTTATCGTCCAGCAGGACGATGCGTGCACCGCTGCTTGCCGCCGCGAGGGCTGCCGCCATGCCGGCCGGGCCGGCACCGATGATCAGGATGTCTGTGGATTCGTTCATGGTCGTGTGTGCACCTGCATGCCTTCGCGGCACGGCGTCTGGCAGGCCAGCCGCCGACGGCCGTCGATCATGACCCGGCATTCCTGGCAGACGCCCATGCCGCATAAAGGCGCGCGACGCTGGCCGGTCACCGAGGTGCGGCTGCAGCCGTCCGCGCCCAGGGCCAACGCCGCCGCGACGCTGGTGCCGTCGGCAACCGACAATGGATGGCCATCAAGGAATAATTCAGGCATGGGCAGGTTCTCCCAGGAAGCGCTGCGGCAGGTAAGGCTGCGGCGCAAGCGGCGAAGCTTCGTTGAACAGCTGCGCGGCCAGCAGATCGGCGGTCGCGGGGGCGGTGGTAACGCCCAATCCTTCATGGCCAACCGCCAGCCACAGGCCCTTGCGCTGTGGATGTCGACCCACCAGTGGTAGGCCGTCGGGGCTCGCCGCGCGAAAACCGGTCCAGGCCCGAATGCCGTTGAGCTGTGCCAGCCCTGGCATGTAGTCCACGGCGCGCTTGAGCATCTTTGCCAACATCCAGCCTTCAACTTGCGGATCGACGTTGCCAAATTGCCGCGAGGCGCCGATGAACAATTGCCCAGTGGGTCGCGGTTGGATATTGCACGCAACCGATGGCCCACTGGCGTTGTGGGCGCTGGTGACATAGCCCAGCTCGACCAGTGTGTGGGTGACGCTGGCGGGGTAGCGATCGGTGATTAACAGATGCCCTTTCTTGGGTTCGATCGGCAGCTCCGGGCACAGCTCGGTGGCCTGGATGCCGTTGGCCAACACCACGGCTTCGGCGCTCAGCCAGCGACCATCGGCGAGGCGGACGCGGTGGCCGTCGACTTCGCTGACTTCGGCACGCTGTTGGCAGATGTTGTCGTGATCGAGCATCCACCGGGCAGCGGCGGGCGCATAGAGAATGCCGTCGCCCTTGATCAGCAATCCACCTTCCAGGCCCGCCCGCAGTTCCGGTTCGCGCTGGGGCAGCGCGGCGCAACCGATCAGTTCGCAGGCCTCGCCGTGGGCCATCAGGTTCAGGTATTTGCTGTGGGCCACGGCCATTTCTTCGGCGTTGGCCGCCAGCCACAGCGTACCGTTATTGCGCCAGGCGCAGCTTTGGGGCAGGGCAGGCGCCAGTTCGCGCCATCGTCGCAGGGAATATTGGCTCAGGGCCAGTTCCGCCGGGTTGTCATCGAGCACCAGCAGATGGCCCATGCCGGCGGCCGTGGCGCCGTGCCAACCGGCGTCCAGCACCAGGACCCGCAAGCCACGCCGGGCCAAGGTCCGGGCGCAGGCGGCGCCGATGATCCCGGCGCCGATGATGATCACATCGGCGGCGTGGCCTTCATTCACGAACGAATGCCCCAGGCGAACGGGTCGTCCGGGTCGATGATCAGCGTGGATTGCGCGCTGATGTAGGCTCGGCCGCGAATGGTCGGCACGATGCGCTCGCCCGAGCGCTCATAAGAACCTTCGAATTGGCTGCCGATGACACTGGCCTGGCGCCAGATCTGCCCGGGTTGTAGTTTGCCGTCGGCCGCCAGGCACGCCAGTTTGGCGCTGGTACCGGTGCCGCACGGAGACCGGTCATAGGCCTTGCCCGGGCAGAGCACGAAGTTTCGGCTGTCGGCATGGGGATCCTCGGCGAACAGTTCGATGTGGTCGATCAGCCCGCCGTCCTCGCCACGAAAGCCTTGTTGCTCCAACGCCTGCTGGACCGCAAAGGTGTAGGCGGTCAGCGCGTCGAGGTTGTCACCGGCCACGCGCTGGCCGTGGTCGGCGACCAGGAAAAACCAGTTGCCGCCCCATGCCACATCGCCCACCACCGGGCCGATGCCGGGCACTTCCAGGCGCAGCGCCTGGCGATAACGGTAGGCCGGTACGTTGCGCACGCTGACGCTGTGATCGTCATGCAGGGTCGCCTGCACGGTGCCCACCGGCGTTTCGATGCTGTGCACGCCGGGGTCGATCCTGCCCAGATGCGCGAGTGACGCCACCAGGCCGATGGTGCCGTGGCCGCACATGCCCAGGTAACCGCTGTTATTGAAGAAGATCACCCCGGCACAGGCCGACGGGTCCACCGGTTCGCAGAGCAAGGCGCCCACCAGCACATCGCTGCCGCGTGGTTCCAGCACGCACGCGGTGCGCCAGGCGTCATGCTGGTCGGCCAGCCGTTGCCGGCGCTCGGCCATGCTGCCTTGGCCCAAGTAGGGGAAACCGTCGGTGACCAATCGGGTCGGTTCGCCGCCGGTGTGGGAATCGATCACGGTGATGCGTTTCATGGCGCCACGTCCGTTCAGGTGAGTGACGGCAAGCGTGGCCCGTGTCGAGGGCTGGCGGCTTGAGCGTTTTATCTGCCGTGCGTGACGAAATCGGCACAGCACCAAGATGCATTACCGACTCGAAGGCAGAAACTCGAACAGCGTCTTGCAGACACCGGCGATATGCTCGTCCAGCAGTTTTACCGCACGCTCTACGTCACCGGCGCGGCAGGCATCGACGATGTCCCGATGCTCATGATCGGCGCGCTCCTTGCCGGCGGACAGGCTCATCTGCATGCGCAGGTAACGTTCCAACTTGTCGTGGACCGAGCGGATCAACCCCACCATGAAGGGCCGTTGCGCCGGTTCGTAGAGGCAGGCGTGCAGCTGCCAGTTCAGCTCTGCCCAGCGGCCGACGTCGTCTTCGCCGATGAATTCCCGGCAGATGCTTTCAGCCCGGGCAAAGGTATCTTCGGTCATGTTGGGAATCGCCAGGCGCAGGACTTTGTCCTCCAACAACATCCGCACCTCGAACATCTGCGCCAGTTCAGCCTCGGACATGCGCGTAACCATGGCCCCGCGGTTGCGCTGGAACATCACCAACCCTTCGGCCTCCAGCCGCTTGAGGGCTTCGCGCACGGGGATCTTGCTGACGTTGAACTGCCGGGCGATGTCGTCCTGGCGAATCGGCTCGTCCTCGGCAAAATGTCCGGCCACGATGGCATCGCGCAGATGCCGGGTGATGATTTCCGAGGTGGAAGGGGTGTTGCCCAGATCAGGCAGATTGAACTTGGATAAAGTCACGGCGGCAGGTCGTTCGGCTGATTTGGGGATATGGTATACGAATTTGCCGATAAATCCCTTGCCACCAGTGGGCGTGCGTTCAGCCAGGAGACTGTTGGGTGATGAAGGCAGCTGTCCGCACGATTAACAGCCCGGTGATAGAGGCACCCGCCAGCAGCGCCAGGCCGAACACGATCAGCGCGACATCAGCGCCGAAATGATCGGCCAGCAACCCCGTCACCACCACCGGAAGACTGAACCCGACATAGGCGAACAGGAAGAATCCGGCCGTGACCCGGGCCTTCTGCGCACCGGCCATGGCGGTGATGGCCGACAATCCACCCAAGTACAGAAAACCGTAGCACGCGCTGCTGGCGCCCAGCGCACCCAACAACACGGCGGGCAGCGAACCCTGGCTCGCGCCCCAGGCCAGCAGGGCGTAACTCAGAGGCAAGACCAATAACCCCAATCCGGTGGCCCTGGCCGGGTGCATGCGGCGTACCCACGGTTGAAAGACCAACCCACAGCTGATGACCGTGAATGTCGACAGGCCGGACCATTGCTGCAAGTCATGGGCGGCGAGCACCGAGGGCAGGATGGCGATCACCAGGCCCGACGTCGCCCAGGCCAGCAGCATGGAAAAGCTGTAGGGCAGGCTGCCACAGGGAAACACAGGCAGGCGTAGCAACGGCGCATGCTTGATTCTCTCGGCGGGGTCCGGCAGGCGCCAGACCACGACCAGGGCAAAGGCAGCGAGCATCAATTGCAACCAGAAGCTGCCAGGCGTGACGCTGGGAAGGGCGAGCAAAAACAGGCTGGTCAACGCCGCGCCCAGGCCAAAACCCAGCGACGTACTGGCCGTGACTCGGTTAGCCGGCGAACGGGCGTCGCACGTCGGCATCAGTTCCATCATGTACGCAGTCGAGGTCGCCGAGGCCAGCCCGGTCCCGACACCCATCATCAGGCGCGCCACGCCCAGGGCGATCAGGTTCGGCCAAAGCATCGTGACCACCGTCGCCAGCATCGACAGGCCAAGCGCCGCAAGGATCAGCGGCTTGCGGCCCACCCGGTCGGCCAATCCGCCGAAGGCCAGCAGCACCGGCAACACGCCCAGCACATAACCGGAAAACGCCACCGCCGTGGCGGCGGCGCCGTAGCCGGACAACTGCGCATAAGTGGTGTACAGCGGCGCCTGCAGATTGACCGCCAAGGTGATCAGGCAAAGACCGAAAGCCAATCCCCATGAGTGTCGTTGCTGTGTGTTCAAAAGTGTTCCTTAGCCGCGGTAGAGAGTCCTTGGACTATCACGGCAGGGCACCGCGCAAACAAGGAACAGACGGTCACCTTTTATGCTTAACTGTTCGTCCGAAATGAGCGAACACTTGCTCGAGAACCCGCACCATGGACCTGAAGATCGATCGCAACGCTAGGGGGTCGCTGCTGCGGCACCTCGTCGCCCAAATCACGGGCTGGATCAACACCCATGGCGTCCGCGCCGGCGCTCGAATGCCTTCGATCCGCCAACTGGCAACGGAAAATGACCTGAGTCTGTCGAGCGTGATCAAGGCCTATGACCAGTTGGTGGCGAGCGGGGTGTTGGAATCACGGCATGGCTCGGGTTTTTTCGTCGCGCAACAGCTGCCGGAGGTATTAGCGCCGGAGGCCGAAGAAACGCTTGCGTGGCGGTTATTCGATCAGCAATCGACGCAACTCAAGCTAGGGTGCGGCTGGCTGCCGGACGCGTGGCGCGACGACACCGATCTGGCCCAGGCGATTCGCCAGGTGGTGCGCAGCGACAATCAGGCGCTGTTCAACTACAGCACGCCGTTGGGCTCCGCTCATCTGCGCCTGCACATCCAGAAACGCCTGGGCCTGATTGACATTCATGTCGATCCCCGTCAGATCCTCACCACCCAAGGCGCCAGCCATGGTCTCGACCTGTTGGTGCGCACGCTGCTCAAGCCGGGTGACCTGGTGCTGGTGGAAAGCCCTGGTTATTACAACCTGTTCAACCTGCTGAAGTTGCACGGGGTCAGGACCCTGTCGGTCCCTAGAACCGCTCAAGGGCCGGACATCGCCAGCCTGGAGCGGCTGCTCGAAGAGCATCGACCTTCGTATTTCTTCATCAATAGCATGTACCAGAACCCCACCGGCACGAGCCTGGCGCCCAGCGTGGCGTATCGCCTGTTGCAACTGGCGACACTGCATGACTTTCGTCTCATCGAGGACGATATCTATGCCGACTTCCAGAACGGCCCGACGTCTCGCCTGGCCTCCCTCGACGCCTTGGACCGAGTGATATACCTGGCGAGTTTTTCCAAGACGTTGTCCAGTTCGTTGCGCATCGGTTACGTGGTCGCCCAACCCGAAATCATCAACCGCCTGGCCGAAATCAAAATGGTCACCGGTATCGGCTGCTCATTGCTGGCGGAAAACGTCGTGGCAACCTTGTTGGCCAACGGCGCGTATCGCAAGTTGATCCAACGCTTGCGCCTGCGCTTGAACAAGCAGATGGCGAGCACGCTGCGGCAGCTCGATCCGGCTTATTGGCAGGTCTTCGCCGAACCGAGCGGAGGCCTGTTCGTGTGGGCCAGGCCGCGGCATGTGCCGGCCGAGCGGGTGCAGCAGATCGCCGCGCAACTGCAGGTGCAGCTGTCGCGGGGTTCTTCGTTCTTGCCTCAAGGTGAAGCGTGTGACTGGTTGCGGTTGAACGTGGCGTACACCCAGGATGCCCGTGCGCAGTCTTTTTTCAGACAGATCGAGAATGAATCGACAATTGGCACAACAGTACTAATGGGAATTGATATCAAATAGGAATGAGTTACTGTATCTTTCGCGACACATTCTTGTCGGTCCACCAGTGGGCCGACGTTCTTTGGTTAGGATTGTGCGTCGATGCGTCGGATACTCGTTTCACTGTGTGTGCTCCAGGCTTATTCCATTCCCACGTGGGCAGAAGAGCCCAGTCCTGCAGACAGGGCACCTCTGGAGCTGCAAGCCACCGATATCGTAGGCACCGCGGATTTCGAAACCGCCCAGGGACCCGTGAAGGGTTATCGCGCGACCCGTTCGGCCAGTGCTACACGTACCGACACCGCGATCCATGAAACCCCGCAGTCCATTTCTGTCGTGTCCCGCGACGTCGTCGAAGACCTCAGCGCCACTCGCCTGCAAGACGCTCTCGATTACGCCGGCGGCGTAGGCCGGGCCAACAACTTCGGCGGCCAGGGCTTGACCACGTTTACCGTGCGCGGCTTCACCACCGGCGAGTTCTACCGCAACGGTTTTCCGATCAATCGTGGCTACCCGAACATGCCCGACGCCAACACCATCGAGCGACTGGAAGTCTTGCGCGGCCCCGCGACGATGCTTTATGGCCGTGGCGATCCCGGCGGCACTTTCAACGTGGTCTCCAAGCAACCGCTGGCCGAGCGCGCGGTGACCCTGGGCAGCCAGGTCAGCGACCAAGGGATGCGTCGAGGCACCCTGGACGCGTCCGGCCCCTTGGACGAAGAAGGGCGGTTGGCGTATCGCCTGAATGTGATCGGCGAGGGCGGCGACACGTTCCGCGACGATGTCGAGACCGAGCGCTATGGCGTTGCGCCCGTGGTCTCCTGGCAGGTCAACGACACCACGCGCCTGATCTTCGAAGGCGATTTCATGCGCAACAATCATCCCCTGGACCGTGGCTTGACCCACTATGCCGGGCAGCGTGGCACAGCGTCCCGCGACACCTTTTTCGGCGAAAAAGACGTCGGCAAACTGCACAACGACAACAGCATGCTGCAGGTGCGTTTCGAGCACATGCTCAACGACGATTGGACCCTGGCCGGCGGCACCCAGTGGCTTGACGGGACGCTTCAAGGCAACGCGGTCGAAGGCAACGGCATCGCCGCCGACGGGCGCACCCTGGGGCGAAATTTCAACTACCGCAAGCTGGAATGGACTGACCGTGACACCCAGCTCAACCTCACCGGGCATTTCTCTACCGGCGGGTTCGAGCACACGCTGTTGACCGGCGTGGAATATGAAGATTATGACTACCAGTCGATCATCCGACGTTCCGCCGCGGGCGCAGGCGCATATCCGATCGACATCTTCGATCCGGTGTCCGGTCAGCCGCGCCCGGCATTGACCCGCACGCCCACCGACGACCAGGAAAACCTCAAGACGTTTGGTGTGTTCGTCCAGGATCAAGTGGCCCTGACCGAGCGTTTGAAGGTGTTGGCTGGTGCGCGTTTCGAGCGATTCGAGCATCAATACGAGACGTTTGTGCCCGTCCCGGCTAACCAACGGCCAGGCAGCCGCAACTGGGACGTCACCGAAAGCGCGGTCACGCCGCGCCTGGGCGTGATCTACGACCTGACCGACACGGTGGCCGTCTACGCCAACACCGCCCGTTCGTTCAAACCCAACAACGGCGCCAGCCGCGAAGGCGGTGGGTTCAAGCCGGAAGAGGGCAAGTCGTATGAAATGGGCGTCAAGTGGGAAGCCATGGATCGCCAGTTGAGCGTCGATGCGGCGGTGTACCAGATCGAAAAACGCAACGTCTTGACCCCGGATCCGCTGGATTCAACCTTCAACGTGGCCGCCGGTGAAGTCCGCAGCCGTGGCTTCGACCTGAACGTGGCGGGCAACCTGACACCCGAGTGGCGCGTCATCGGCGGCTACGCCTACGTGGATGCCGAAGTGACCAAGGACACCAACATCCCTACCGGCACTCGCTTGCTCAACGTGCCCAAGAACACCTTCAGCCTGTTGAACATGTACGAGTTCCAAGACGGCGGCCTCAAGGGGTTGGGCCTGGGCGTGGGCACCAAGTATGTCGATGAGCGGGCCGGCAACACGGCGGCTACCACCTTCACCATGGACAATTACACCGTGGTCGACCTGCTTGGCTACTACAAGGTCAACGAGCGCATTCGTCTCAACCTGGACCTGAAGAACCTGTTCGACGCGGATTATGAAGAAGGCGCGTTTGGTGGCGTGTACGCCTATCCGGGCGCGCCGCGCACCGTGCAGGCGGGGATCTCCTACTCGCTGTAAATCCCACGTTTTTATAAAAAAACCCCGAAGGTCCTGCCTTCGGGGTTTTGTTTTTTTACCACTTGCCAGTGCTCATTCCGCCGTCCACCGGCAGAATCGCGCCGGTCGTAAAATCCGCGCCGGCTAGGTACAACACGGCTTCGGCGATCTCATCAATGGTGCCCACCCGACCGGCCGGAGCCAGGTTATTGAGGAAATCGCGATGCGCCGGGTCATGCATGGGCGTGTCGATGATGCCGGGTGCCACCGCGTTGACCTTGATGTTGTGGGGCGATAATTCCAGGGCCAGGGCGCGGGTCATCTGGTTCACACCGCCCTTGATCAGCACCGGCAGCGCGGCTGGCACCTGGATGTTCGGTTGCAGCGCTACCGAGGCGGAGATGTTGATGATGAAACCCTGCTGTCGGCTGATCATGTGCGCGGCCGCGGCCTGACTGGCGTAAACGAGCCCTTTGAGGTTGGTGTCCAGCAGCGATTCGAGGTCTTGGGGGCTGTATTCAACGAAGGGTTTCGGCAGGAAGAACCCGGCATTGTTCACCAGCCCATCCACGGCACCGAAGGCCTCGATGGCTTTGCCGATGAGGGCGGTTGAAGTCGCAGGGTTGGCAATGTCGCCCGCCACGCCGATGAAACTGGCTGGATGACCCAGTTGCCCCGCCGCGTCGTCCAGGCCAGCCTGGGAACGGGCGTTGCCCACTACGTTATAGCCGCGTGCCAGGAACGCCTTGACCAAGCCAAGGCCAATGCCGCTGGATGCGCCGGTGACGATGACGGTTTTGTTGATGCTCATGATTGGACTCCTGATCGTAGTGAATTGGACCGATGCGCCGGGTTGGGCGGGGTTGATATCAGGTTATTGGTGCGCTTGGGTTTGATAAATAGAAGGTCGGGTACTTGAGTTGATACCTGATGTAATGAATTGCTGAGCTTTCCTCAGTTGGTTCATATGCTTTATATGAGGGGTGTGCAATGAAGTTAAGTTATAAAAAACTGTCACTTCTTACAGGTTGCGTAAAGAGAGGGGTAGCTTAGATTTATATGGAAGTGATCAGAATGGTTCGGGCATATATCTCGTCCATTCGCTACCCACCGCCGGGGCATGCGTTTTCAGCGCTTTTGGATGGCATGAAACGGGGTATTTTCTGATGATAAATTTCCAGGAAGACATATTATGAGTTGGCAAGAATATATTGATACAAATCTCGTAGGCACCGGACACGTGAAACAAGCAGTAATTGCCGGTACTGACGGAAGATCCTGGGCGACATCTTCAGGGTTTGCCCCCTCCATAGAGGAACTACAAGCGTTGATTGCAGGATTCGAAAACCCAAGTAGTGTTGTGGGCAAGAAGCTCTTGATTTCAGGGAAGGGATATACAGTGACTAAGGCCGACGGCACTACTATAACTGGGGCAGAGTCTGCTAATGGAATTGTGGCGTGCAAGTCAGGTACTGCTATTGTTTTAGGTGTTTATGCAGAAGGGATTTCACCAGGTTCCTGCCGCGTGACTGTCGAGAGCGTTGCTGAATATTTGTGAGGGAGCGGTTATTAATTTGGGTGCGAGGTGTTAGTGTCAAGCATCTAAATCAGTGTCTTGTTTTATAAGTGAAATTTTCTAACAAGTGGCTATACGTCGCGATGCGTCATGGACCGTTAAGGCGAGGTTAGCGTGTAGAAAAAACCATACCTACCGTACCGGTTCAGCTCGCTCGCATCAGCGATTTTCAGTCGCATCGGAGTTGACTGATCTGCTGTGATCGGGAGTAAGCTCGCTCACGAGGTAGCACGTTGGCAGGCAAAAAGCCCGGTCAATCGGACCGGGCTCACAAGGGTGAAGCCTTATTCCTTAGGAAGACCTCCATACTCCGTCGTCGTCATCCCCGCGTATCCCCAATTATCCGTGTCGACTTCTTCGATCACGATATGGGTCAAATGCGGGTCCTTGCCCAGCACGCGCTGGAGGGTTTCGGTGATTTCGCAAATTACCTGGGCTTTCTGTTCACGGGTGACGCCGTCTCGGGTGATTCATTGACGAAAGGCATCTTGCACTCCAGCTGATGAAAATGTGCGCAGGATCGAGGACCACTGTATTCATACGTCGCGTGCTGGCAAACAGGTTTTGGGAATCATCAGTGGATAGTCGAATCTGAATTACCTGCTCCGTTACACCTCACCTCAAATCTATTACTGTGTGAACGATTGTTATCGTGTGTTTGGTGAGCGTAGCTTTATGCTTGTTGTTTATAGCGTAGCATCGAAATTGATATAAAAAACTGTTATTTCTTACAGGTTTCACAGGTAAGTAACAGTGGTTAAATTTCTACGCGCCCAATTAAAAATCCAGCGGATGTGGTTTTTAGTAAAGCCCGTTAGGTGGCGCTGATGAGGAAAATGGCAAACAGCTAAATCGGCTTCTAGCATTCGCTATGAATTAATACGATTTAGCAATATAAGCAAAATAGTTTGAGGAGAAAATCATGATCAATGTGCTTGGTAAGATAGCTCTAGCGACCGCTACCTCTATCGCGTTAATAACCCATCTCGAACTTGCCTTCGCGGCGACACCTGGTTCGGCATGTACTGTTGAAGAGCGGGTTCTTACGACAGGAGAGCAGATAGTCCGCCAAGGTACAGTAACTAATGATGGGCGCTCCTGTGAAATTGGAAATGGTACCCCTCCCAAACCTTGCTCCAGTCAGATTCATATTGGTGAAAGTGTTTATTACGGCCAATGCCCCTCTTGAGCATCCTACCTATGCCAGATACATTTTCAATAAACCTACTCTGGACGATTCTTATCCGGAAAGGGAAGCAAATGGTAGAGGACTGCGCATAAATGGCATGCTCAGGCTATGACTCAAGATGGGCACGGCCTGCTGGCTGACGCCCGGTCACTCGGACCGGGCTCGGGATGTTTAAGCGTCACTCCTTAGGAAGACTTCGATACTGCGTCGTCGTTATCCCTGCATAGCCCCAGTTATCGGTGTCGACTTCCTCGATCACGATGTGGGTCAGGTGTGGGTCCTTACCCAGCACGCGCTGCAAGGTTTCGGTGATTTCGGAAATCACCTGGGCTTTCTGCTCGCGGGTAACGCCGTCGCGAGTGATACGAACGTTGACGAAAGGCATGCTGGACTCCAATTGGACAAATGTACGCAGGAAGAGCCCCGCGCAATCGAGGCCACTGTATTTATACGCCACGGGCTGATAAACAGGCATTGGGAATATTCAGTTGATACGCGGTGTAATGAATCATGAAGCGTCATTTCGAAGACTTGCAGTTGGGCAGCATCGAATTGTTCTGCCTGGCGGCGGAGGCGGGCAGTTTTACCGCGGCGGCCCAAGTCGCGGGCGTTACCCCGGCGGCGGTGAGCCGTTCGATCTTTCGCCTGGAGGAGCGCCTGGGGTCGCGGCTGTTCGTGCGCACCACCCGCAGCATCCGGCTGACCGACGCCGGCCGGACTTATTTCGAGCAATGCCGCCAGGCGCTGACGCAACTGGTCGAGGCGCAACAGGAAATGATGGGCGCGCAGTCGGTGCCGTCCGGGCAGTTGCGCATCAGCGTGCCGACGACCTACGGTCATCACCGTATCCTGCCGCTGCTGCCGATGTTTCGCGCGTTGTACCCGCAAGTCAGCGTGGACATCCATCTGAGCAACCGCAACATCGACTTCGTCGCCGAGGGTTACGACTTGGCGATACGGGTCCGGGCCCAGCCGGATTCCTCGATGATCGCCCGGTTGTTGGAGGATGCCAGGCTGGTGGTGGTCGCCGCGCCGGATTACTTGCGCAAGGCAGGCACGCCGCTGACGCTGGAAGACCTCGACGTACATGACTGCATCCAGTTTGAATTGCCCAGCAGCGGTCGGCGTATCTCCTGGCTGTTCAACGTCGAGGGCAAGGAAAGGGAAGTGGTCGCCCAGGGGAGCTATTGCTGCTCCGACGATGTGCTGGGTGGGGTGACGCTGGCCAAGCATGGCGCGGGATTGTTCCAGACCTATCGGTTCATCGTTGAACGGGAATTGGCGGACGGGCAACTGGTGGAAGTGCTTGCGCCTTTCTCCGGGCGCTCGCGGCCGTTCACCTTGCTGTATCCCCATGGCCGGTATGTGCCGCAGCGGGTGCGGGCGTTTGTGGATTTCCTGCTGGAGTACCGGCAGCAATGGGCCGGAGCCTGACGCAAGGCGCCAGGGCTGAAAAGGCATTCCTGTGGCGAGGGAGCTTGCTCCCGCTGGGCCGGTCCGACGCCTCGGGCGCAGCAGCCCCAAAATGTTGCGGTCGCTGCGCAACCGAGCGGGAGCAAGCTCCCTCGCCACGGAAGTTTCCCGGCTTAACCTGCGATCAGAACCGGAACGCCTGACGCCCAATCAACAGCCACTTGCTGTTCTGCTTCTGCCAGATCTGGAAGTTTTCGATTTCGGTCGGGACCACTTCGGTGCCCTTGAGCGCCTGGGCGGAGAAATGGTTGCGTACCAGCGCCACGTCGCCAGACAGGGTGATTTTCTGGTTTTTCATTTCCAGGGTCTTGAACGCGCTCTTGCCGGTTTCGATGTCGGCGATGAAGGCTTTCTTGTCCTGGATGTTGCCGCTGGAGTGGCCGTAGGTCAGGTTTTCGGCGGCCAGGGCCTGAAGCTGAGGGATGTCCTTATGCAGCATGGCCTGGGTCAGGTGATCGACCGCTTGGGCGACTTCTTTCTCGGCCGAGGCGGGGGCGGCGGCGACGTAGCCGCTGAAGAGGCAAACGAAACCAACAAGCAGGGTTGCTTTTCTCATGGGTCTTTCCTTGTTGTTGTAGGTATCAGGAATGCGAGCGCTCGGTGCTCGTCGGTCATCGTACAACTTGTCAGAGAAGACTGGAATAGGCTGCTGTTAATGTGGCGAGGGAGCCAAGCTGTCTCGCCACGGGTTTCACTCCGGTAATCAAACCCCGTCCCGAACCGCCCCGCGAATCCCTTCCAGCAGCATGGTGAACGCCGGGTTGTCATTGTCCTCGCGCCACACCAAGTGCAGCTCGCTCTGCACGCCTTCGCCCAGGTCGATCTCGCGAAACACCACGTGCTTGAACACCACGCTGGTCGCACAACGCGGCACCAGCGCCAGGCCCATGCCGGCGTTGACCAGCGCCAGGATGGTCAGCGACGATCCCAGCCATTGCACGAACTGCGGCGCGACCCTGGCCGAGCGCAGCATGCCGGTGAGCAGTTCGTTGAAGGGCGGGTAGGCCGAGTGGGAGTACATGAGGAAGGGTTGCCCATCCAGATCCTGCACGCTGACAGACTCGGCGCCCGCCAGCGGATGTCCGGCGGGCACCGCCAAAACGAACGGCTCGCGCACCAGGCATTCGGTGGCGTAGCCGGTTTCCAACAGCGGTGAGCGGACTATTCCCAAGTCGGTGCGTCGGGCACGCAGGGCTTCGTGTTGCTGGTAGGTGTTCATCTCCGACAGGACGATTTTCACCTGTGGCTGTTTCAGCCGCGCCTCGGCGATGACTTTGGGCAGGAATTCATACACCGCGCTGCCGACGAAGCTGATGTTGACCGAGCCGATGTCGCCTTGGGCGAAACGCTTGGCTGCTACGGCGGCCTGTTGCGCTTGTTGCAGCAGGTTCTGCGCTTCGATGAAAAACGCCCGGCCGGCGGCGGTGAGGGCGACGCTGCGGGTGCTGCGAGTGAGCAGCTCGACGCCCAGGTGATGTTCCAGCAATTGGATCTGCCGGCTCAAGGGTGGCTGGGTCATGTTCAGGCGTTCGGCGGCACGGCGAAAGTTGAGTTCGGTCGCCACGGTGGTGAAGCAGCGCAGCTGGGCCAGTTCAAACATTGATTCAATCCGGGTATCAATCAAGTGCCAAGTTAGATTAGACGGGAACAATCCACGGCGTCCATCATCGCATCGCTCCTCACAAAGAAAAGCCCCACAAAAACAATATTGGGAGGCACCCGTGGATCACGCATCGGATTCAACCCTGGCCATCGCGGCGGCCAAGGTCAAACGTCACGTCCTGCCGTTGGTGGTGGTGATGTTCATCGTCAACTACATAGACCGCGTCAACATCGGCTTCGTACGCAGCCACCTGGAAACCGACCTAGGCATCGGCGCTGCGGCCTACGGGCTCGGTGCCGGGCTGTTTTTCATCGGCTACGCGCTGTTCGAAGTGCCGTCCAACATGCTCCTGCAACGCTACGGCGCGCGGGCCTGGCTGACGCGCATCATGTTCACCTGGGGCGCGGCGGCCATGGCAATGGCCTTCGTGCGCGGCGAAACCAGCTTCTATGTGTTGCGCTTTATCCTCGGCGCGGCGGAGGCGGGGTTCTTTCCCGGCATCATCTATTACTTCACCCAGTGGCTGCCGGCGAACGAGCGCGGCAAGGCGATGGCGATATTCCTGAGCGGCTCGGCCATCGCTTCGGTGATTTCCGGACCGGTGTCTGGCGCCTTGTTGCACATCAGTGGGCTGGGCCTGCACGGCTGGCAGTGGATGTTCCTGATTGAAGGCGGCGCGTCCATCGTGCTGTGCGGGTTCGTCTGGTTCTGGCTGCAATCTCACCCCAGCCAGGCCAAATGGCTGACGGCCGAAGAGAAGACTGTCCTGATCGCCGCGATTGCCGAAGAACAGCGGGCGCGGGAGGCTGCGCAAGTGGTCAAGCCGTCGATGTTCAAGTTGCTTGCCGACCGACAGATTGCGCTGTTCTGCTTCATCTACTTTTCCATTGCCCTGACGATTTACGGCGCCACGTTCTGGCTGCCCAGCATGATCAAGAAAATGGGCAACCTGGGCGATTTCCAGGTCGGCTTGTTCAATTCCATCCCATGGATCATTTCCATCGTCGCGATGTACGGCTTCGCCGCCCTGGCCGGTAAATGGAAATTCCAGCAGGCCTGGGTCGCGGTGACGCTGGTGATTGCCGCGTTCGGCATGTTCATGTCCACCACTGGCGGGCCGATCTTCGCCTTCGTCGCCATCTGCTTCGCGGCGATCGGCTTCAAGGCTGCGTCTGCGTTGTTCTGGCCCATTCCCCAAGGTTATCTGGATGCGCGCATCGCGGCGGCGGTGATCGCCTTGATCAACTCCATCGGCAACCTCGGTGGCTTCGTCGCACCGACGGCCTTTGGGTTCCTGGAGCAGACCACCGGGTCTATCGAAGGCGGCTTGTACGGATTGGCCATCACTTCGTTGGTCGCCGCGGTGGTGATCTTTTTCGCCCGCACCACACCCAAGCGCGACACCCCCAATTCATTGTCCGGCCGGCGTGAAAGCGTTGCCGACGCCCAATCACCGGAAAAACCCCAAGCCCTGAACCCTGGCCCATCGGGAGCCGCTGTATGAAGATCAAACGCGTCACCGTGACACCCATTGCCTTTCGCGATCCACCGCTGCTGAACGCCAGCGGCATCCACGAGCCGTTCGCGCTGCGTTCGATCATCGAGATCGAAAGCGACAACGGCTACATCGGCCTCGGCGAGAGCTACGGCGATGCGCCGGCCCTGGCGATTCAGCAACAGGTCCAGAGCCAACTGATCGGCCTGGATCCGTTCAACCTCAACCAACTGCGGACCATCGTCCAGGCAACAGTCGCGGCCCATAAACCTGCAAGCGTCGCCGGTGCTGAGCTGGCGCCGGGTTCTCACGCGAGCAAAGCTGTCAGCAATGCCTATTCGGCGTTCGAGGTTGCCTGCCTGGACCTGCAAGCGCATTACCTGAATGTGCCGCTGGTGGATCTGCTGGGCGGCGCGATCCGTGACGAAATACCGTTCAGCGCCTACCTGTTTTTCAAGTACGCCGAGCATGTCGATTCACCGTACCCGGCGGACAGTTGGGGCGAAGCGTTGAATGAGCAACAGATCGTCGCCCAGGCCCGGCGCATGATCGAGGAATACGGTTTCAAGAGCATCAAGCTCAAGGCCGGCGCCTTGGAGCCTGAGCATGAAGTCGCCTGCATCAAGGCGTTGAAGCAGGCGTTTCCCGGTCACCCGTTGCGCATCGACCCGAATGGCAACTGGTCGTTGGAAACTTCGATCCGCATGGCCGAGCTGCTCGGGGATGACTTGCAGTATTACGAGGACCCGACGCCTGGGCTGGAGGGCATGGCCGAGCTGCACAAACGTACGGGCTTGCCGCTGGCGACGAATATGGTGGTGACCGATTTCAACGAGTTTCGCCGCAGCGTGGCCCAGGACAGCGTGCAGATCGTCCTCGCCGACCACCATTACTGGGGAGGGCTGCGGGACACCCAAGTGCTGGCGAAGATGTGCGACACCTTTGGCCTCGGGGTGTCGATGCATTCCAACTCGCACCTGGGCATCAGCTTGATGGCGATGGCCCACGTGGCGGCTTCGGTGCCGAACCTGGATTACGCCTGTGACACGCATTATCCCTGGCAGGAGCCGGATGAAGAGGTGATCAAGGGCGGCAAGCTGCCGTTTGTCGATGGCTGCGTGAAAATCACCCGGGCGCCGGGTCTCGGACTGGAGCTGGACCGCGATCAACTGGGCAAGCTGCATGAGCAGTTCCTCAGCTGCGGCATCCGCCAGCGTGACGATGTCCGGCAGATGCGCCGCTACCGGCCGGATTGGAAAACTGTCAAGCCGCGGTTCTGATCTGAAGGCGAGGGGGCCTGCTGCGCAGGCCAGCGGGAGCAAGCTCCCTCGCCACAAGAGAGCGGGTCCGACTTCATTCCCAAGTACGGATACAGCCCCCGTGGCGAGAGAGCTTGCTCCCGCTGGGTTGCGCAGCAGCCCCGAAAACAGACAACTCGATGTCACTGCTCATTGAGTTGGTCCTCCCAGCCCACCCTGCGGCCCACACCGAAAGTACCGCGCCCCGCGTCATCGGGGTCGTACGCCAAAACTGCCGCGCCAGTCCAGCGCTGCCAAAGCACCCGCCAATCACCTCCAAGGCAGCGTATGACGCGCCCGGGTGCCTTTCGATAATCGCCTCCGACATCCCGTCCCCTGTTGCGGAGCGCGCCATGCACAACAATAAAAATACCTGCCTGCGTTTTTTGCCTGCGATAATCGCTGGCTTTTCGACCTTGGGGCTGACGCCTTGGGCCCAAGCCGAAATCATGCTGTACGACAAGGACCAGACGACCTTTTCCACCGACGGCTACATCAACGCCTTCTACGTCAACAGTGACGTGGACCGCGCCGGGGAGCAATTCGATCGTCGCCAATCTCGGGTCAAGATGGGTTTCCTGCCCAACTACCTGGGCTTCAACATGGGCAAGCAGGTCGATGACCTCAAGCTCGGCGCCCGCGCCTCGTTCTGGGTGACCATCAACGACAGCGAAACCAATGGCACCGACACCGCCATCGACGTGCGGCAGTTCTACGGCACCGTCGCCAACCCAGAGTGGGGCGAGGTGCTGATCGGCAAGGACTTCGGCCTGTTCGCCCGCTCCAACATTCTCCTCGATGAACTGCTGGCCGGTTACGGCCAGGTCAGCGACACCCTCGGGCTGGTGGACGGTGGCGGTGTGTCGTTCGGCAATATCGGCAGCGGTTATCCGTATCCGTTCCCGACCTCGCAGATCACTTATCGCACACCTGTCATGGATGGGCTGCGCGTGGCTGTGGGCATCATGGACCCAGTGGACACCAACGACAGCAGCACCACGGGCAAGGCCTACCAGGAAAACCCGCGCACCGAGAGCGAGGTCACCTACCAGTTCGACCTGGCCGGGGCGAAGATCTACAGCTGGCTCAACGGCAGCTACCAGACTTCCGACAATACCGACTCCAGTGTCGAGTCGGTGACTTCCAAGGGCCTGGGCTATGGCGTGCAAGCGAAAATGGGCGGGCTGTCGCTCACCGGCTCCGGATTCCAGGCCAAGGGCATCAACCCGTTCTTCACCAACAATGCCGGCGAAGCCACGTTGCGCAACGTCGACAGCAAGGGCTACCTGCTCCAGGGTTCCTACAAACTGGGCAAGAACCGCCTGGCGCTGTCCTACGGCAAGACCGAGGATGACGGCAACGGCGTGGTCGGCAGCGGTGCGGATATGAGACCCGCGGTGTCGCGCTGTTCCACGACATCAACGACAACCTCAAGCTCGTGGCCGAATACAACCAGTTCGAGATCAGTGGCCACGACACCAGGGCCCAGAATGAAGACACCGATACGTTTGCGGTGGGGGCGGTGTTGACCTGGTAAAGACGAATCGGAACCGTGGCGAGGAAGCAAGCTTCCTCGCCACAAAAGCAATCCCCATTGTTCTCGTTCCATGGAAGCGTCTATCCGCTACCCAAGTAGCATTCGTGCGCCGTGCCCGGGTTCGTACACTCAGGGCTCTATCACGCGCCGCCGGAGGCGAAGATGCAGCAGGTCCAGAGCGAAGGCGTGGTCAGCGCCATGTCCCAGGCGAAGGACGTCGAGCAGGTGGCTCAGGAACTGGCCCGGCAGCTGCTACACCCGTACCTGGGTTTCGTGCTGTTTTTCTGTTCCGCCGAATACGACTTGCCGGCCTTGGGCACTGCGCTGTCCCAGAGCTTTGGTGGGATCCGCCTTGTGGGCTGCACCAGTGCCGGGGAAATCACCCCCCAGGGTTATGGCCGCAACTGCGTGACGGCGGTGGGTTTCGATCATCGGCATTTTTCCATTGCCGCCGAACTGATCGGCGAGATGGAGCATTTCAGCCTGATCGATGCCCAACAGATGGTCGAGCGTTTGGCGGGTGGCTGCCGCAGCAATGCCCTGGCGCCGATCAAGGGCCATAGCTTTGCGCTGACTTTGCTCGACGGCCTGTCCAGTCGCGAGGAAATGGTGCTGGCCGCACTGAGTGCGGCCTTGGGCGATATCCCGCATTTCGGCGGTTCTGCCGGCGACGATAATTACCTGACCCACACTCACGTCTACTTCGAGGGCCAGTTCCACAGCGGCGCGGCCGTGGTGGTGCTGATCAACACCTGGCTGGAGTTCGAGGTGTTCACCACCCATCACATCCTGCCCCGGCAAGAGAAACTGGTGGTGACCGGTGCCGACAGCGCGTCGCGGCGAGTCTACGAACTCAATGCCGAACCCGCCGCCGAGGAATATGCCCGGCATATCGGCGTGCCGGTGAGCGCGCTCGACTACCGGGTCTTCGCCGCTCATCCCTTGGCCGTGCGCATCAACGACCAATACTATGTGCGCGCCATCCAGCAGGTGCACCCGGACCTGAGCCTGAGTTTTTATTGCGCGGTGGAGAACGGCATCGTCCTCACCGCCATGACTCCCGGGCCGTTGCTGCACAACTTGCAAAGTCTCTTCGACGGCTTGCAGGCGCGCCTCGGCGACGTGCTGCTGACCATCGGCTGCGACTGTTTCCTCAGGCGCCTGGAGCTGGAAAGTCGCGCGGGGCTGGAAGAGATTGGCCAGTTCCTGCGGGACCATCGGGTGATGGGCTTCAACACCTACGGAGAACAGTTTAATGGCATGCACATCAACCAGACCTTTACCGGAGTTGCCATTGCACGCCATCGCGTCCCCGGCCATCGCTGAGCTGCAGGCGCAGGTCGCCGCCCTGCAACATGAAAACCGCAAGCTGCGGCGCATCAACGACGCGCTGATCGAGCGGGTGGAATCCGGCGCTACCCGGGGCAACGATCCGTATGCGGCGTTCCATCACTCAGTGGTGCTCGCCGAGCAAGTCCGCGAGCGCACCGATGCCTTGAACCAGGCGATGGCCGAGCTCAAGGCCGGCAACCATTTACTGGGCGAAGCACGGCTGCGGGCGGAAACGGCGCATCGGCACCTGATCGATGCAATCGAAAGCATTTCCGATGCGTTCGTGCTGTTTGACGAACAGCAACGCATCGTCCTGTTCAACAGCCGCTTCAAGGCGTTCTGGGCCCACAGCCGGGTGCGGATCATCGCCGGGATGCGCCTTGGCGAGGTCAAGCGCCTGATGACCGCCAACGGCTTGTTCAGCGAGGAAACCCGCGGCCAGCCCGATGAACCGGTGCTGTACCGTTTGCAAAATGGCCGCTGGTTGCAGGTCAGCGAACGACCGACCCAGGAAGGCGGGCGGGTGATCCTGTTCACCGACATCACCGACGTCAAACTCAGCGAAACCGTGCGCCGCGAGCAGGCCATCGCGCAGAAATCCCACCTATTGCAGCGTGCCGTGGACAACCTTTCCCAAGGCGTGGCAATGGTCAACGCCCATGGCGTGCTGGAGCTATGGAACCGGCGCTTCCTGGAGCTCAGCGGCCTGGCACCAGTGGCGGCTCATCGGCCGTTCAACGAGGTGATCGCCGACAGTGAACTGCGGCTCCTGACCCCGGCCAGTCGCGACGGCAATGGCCGGCTGATCCACGAATGCGAGCAGCGCCTGTCCGATGGCCGCGTCCTGGAGGTCCGCACCCATCCGCTGCCCACCGGCGGCTACGTCAACACATTCACTGACATCACCGAGCGCTACCAGCATGCCGAGGCGCTGAGCGAAAGCGAGCGTTGGATCCGCCTGATCACCGATCATGTACCGGCGCTGATCGCCTATCTCAACGCCGACCTGGTCTACGAATTTACCAACAAGGTCTACGAGCAGTGGTATTGCTGGCCCCGTGGCGTGATGCTCGGCCAGAACCTGCGCGAAGCCCACAGTGAACAGCATTACCAGCGGCTGGAGGCATATGTGGCCCGGGCCTTGGCCGGCGAGAGTGTGACGTTCGAATTCGCCGAGACCAACATCAACAACCAGGAACGCTACATGTTGCGCTCCTACGTACCCAATCGGCTGGCCAGCGGCGAGGTGGTCGGTATCTTCGTGTTGATCCGCGACATCACCGAACGTCGTCGCACCGCCGAGGCACTGCACCAGGCCTACCAGAACCTGGAGCAACGCGTGCAAGAGCGCACGGCCGAACTGACCACTCTCAACGATCAGTTGCTGCGCGAGATCGAGGAGCGCAGCCGGGTGGAGCTGCGCCTGCGCGAGGCCAAGCGAGAGGCCGAGCGGGCCAACCTGTCGAAAACCAAATTTCTTGCGGCGGTCAGTCACGACCTGTTGCAACCGCTCAACGCGGCACGGCTGTTCACCAGCGCCTTGCTTGAACGCCGCGAACCGGTGGCGAACGCGCAACTGGTGCGCAACGTCAGCAATTCGTTGCAGGACGTCGAGAATCTGCTCGGCACGCTGGTGGACATTTCCAAACTCGATGCCGGCGTGATCATGCCCGACGTCGCACCGTTCGCCCTCAGTGAGCTGCTCGACAACTTGGCCGCCGAGTACGTCCAGGTCGCGCGCAGCGAGGGCCTGGCGCTGCGCTTTGTACCGTGTTCCGTGCTGGTGCGCAGCGATATCCAGTTGCTGGCGCGAATCCTGCGCAACCTGTTGAGCAACGCCATCCGCTACACCCCCCACGGGCGAGTGGTGCTGGGATGCCGGCGGCACGGTGATCGTGTATCGATCGAGGTCTGGGACACCGGCATCGGTATCGCCCAGAATCGGCTGGAGGAGATTTTCCAGGAATTCAAGCGCGGCGACGTCCAGCGGCCGGACCAGGATCGTGGGCTGGGCCTGGGACTTGCCATCGTCGAGAAAATCGCCGGCATCCTCGGCCACCGGATCCAGGTGTGCTCATGGCCGGGCAAAGGCTCGGTGTTCGCCGTCGAGGTGCCGACCAGCGCCACCGCGCCCAAGCCGCTGCCGTGCCTGGACATGAGCGAGCCGATGCTCGAGCGCCTGCGCGGGGCACGGGTATGGGTCCTGGATAACGACGCGGCGATCTGCGCTGGCATGCGCACGTTGCTGGAGGGTTGGGGCTGCCGGGTAGTCACGGCGCTGTCGGAGCAGGACCTGGCGCGGCAGGTGGATGGCTACCGTGCCGAAGCGGACCTGTTGATCGCCGATTATCATCTGGACCATGACCAGAACGGTGTGGATGCGGTTGCGCGGATCAACGCCTGCCGCACCTCACCGATCCCGGCCATGATGATCACCGCCAACTACAGCAATGAACTCAAACAGCAGATCCGCGAACGCGGCCACACGCTGATGCACAAGCCGGTGCGGCCGATGAAACTCAAGATTGCGATGAGTCATTTGTTGGGCGGATCAACCAGCCGTTAACTCAACCGCTCTTGTGGCGAGGGAGCAAGCTCCCTCGCCACAAGAGGGTTCTACCCTGAATCAATTGGTGTTCAGCGCCGCAAATAAGCCCCGAAATCGATATCCCCCGCACTGAGAATCGCCTGCACCCGGTTATGCACGTTGAGCTTGCGCAGGATCGCCGAGACGTGGGCTTTCACCGTGGTTTCGGCGATGTCCAGCGTGTAGGCGATCTGCTTGTTCGATTCGCCCTTGGTCATGCGCTCAAGCACCAGTAATTGCTTGCGTGTCAGGGCCTGGAGCAGTTCGGGCGGGAATGCCGGGGTTTCGTTCAGGCGTCGGCCGGTCGGGCTCTTCTGCGTACGGATGATGTTGGGCGGCAGGTAAACGTTGCCATTGAGGATCTGCTCGATGGCGTCGGTCATTTGCGAGCGCGGCGACGACTTGGTGATGAAACCCACCGCGCCATAAGTAATGGCCTGCAGGACGATCTGCTTGTCCTGCTCGGCGGAAACGATCACCACCGGGATGGTCGGCGCCTCGTTGCGCAGGTTGATCAGGCCGTTGAGACCGTGCATGCCGGGCATGTTCAGGTCCAGCAAGATCAGGTCCAGGTCGTCGTGTTCGCGGGTCAGCGCCAGGGCACTGTCCAGGTCGGCGGTTTCCATCACCTCGCTACCGGCGAAACCATCGCTGATCACGTTGTGGATGGCTTCGCGAAACAGTGGGTGATCGTCGGCTATCAGGATTTTATACATGGCCATTCACCTCGTTATTGTCGTGTTGGAGCTGTTGCGCACGCTTGCAGATCAAGGAAAGGGTTCGGGGCGGGCCGCTTGCACGGGCAGATCGGCCGCCTCCCATGCATCGAGGCCGTCGCGGTACCAATACACCTGTTTATAGCCCATGGCCGCAGCGCGTTTTACCGCGTTCCAGCTCAGCCAGCAATCGGAGCGGCAGTAAAAGACCAGCGGTTGATCCGCGTGCCCGGCGGTGGCTTTGCGCAAGTGAAAAGTGAAGTAATCCTGCCAGGTCGCATCCAGCTCGCCGTCGCCGGTATTGGCCAGCCACAGGCTGCCGGGGAGATTGGAATGAGGCTCTGTGTCAATGAAACGGCCTTGGACCCAGGGGCGACGGTAGACGTCGATCAACACCGGAGCGGGCGTTTGCCCGAGCAAACGCTGTAAGGCTTGGGTGTCAAGGGTTTGCGCGCCTTCGGCAGATGCTGGCGTCGGGCTGCGGTACTGAGTGAGGCGATAACCCGCTGCGGAAAACAGCGCGGTGTCAGCCTGCGCGACATTCAGCGACAGGCCCAGCAAGACAATCGCCAGCAAACGGGGCATAGGATTTATCCTTTTTGTTATGCGCCCATTACATGCCAGGGTCGAGGCCTTGTGAATGCGACCATAGACAGGAAAACCGCTACTAAAGTAGTAAATTCCCCTTCGTGCGGCCCCATCAGGCCTGGCTGGCCTTGCGCAACGCCGCATGCTGCGGATTGAACGTCCACACCGCCAGCAGCGCAAACACCAGCGTCAACCCCAGGCACACCGCCAGCGCCAGCAAGTTGAATTGCTCATACAAGGCAAACCGCACCAGTTCCACGCCATGGGTGAACGGGTTGACCGCGCACAGCCAATACAGCCAAGGGCTGGCCTCGAGCATTTTCCACAACGGGTAGAGCGCCGAAGACAGGAAGAACATCGGGAAGATGACGAAATTCATCACCCCGGCAAAGTTCTCCAGCTGGCGGATCGCATTCGAGAGCAACAAGCCCAGGGCGCTGAGCATCAAAGCCACCAGCAGCAGGGCCGGCAGGGCCGTCAGCAGGCCGATGGCCGGCGGCTGCACGCCGTACAACCAGGCGATGGCGAGAAAGGCGTAGACCTGCAACAGCGAGATCAGCGAGGTCGCCAGCAATTTGCTCGCCAGCAGGAACGCCCGGGGCAGGGGGCTGGTCAGCAATACGCGCATGCTGCCCATTTCCCGGTCATAGACCATCGATAGCGAACCCTGCATCCCATTGAACAACAGGATCATGCAGGCCAACCCTGGCACGATATACACCTCGTAGGGAATGTAGGTGTCGTAGGGCGCGATGATGGCGATGCCCAGCGCCGCGCGAAAGCCGGCGGCAAACACCAGCAGCCACAACAAGGGTCGCACCAGGGCGCTGAGCAACCGCGTGCGTTGCAGCACGAAGCGCAGCCATTCGCGCAGGACGATGCCGCTGAAGCACTGCCAATATGCGCTCATCGCGCGGCTCCTCCGGCGGTCAAGCGAGTGAAGGCCGAGCCGAGGCTGCCACCATGCCCAAGGCTTACGTCCTCAGCGCGACCGCTGGCGACCAGCCTTCCCTGGTGGACGATCAGCAAGTCGTCGCTGGGCTGCACTTCATCCAGCAGATGGGTGGTCCAAAGCACGCTGATGCCTTGTTCGCGACACAGCTGGCGAATATGTTCGCCCAGGGCCTGGCGACTGGCCGGGTCGAGGCCGACGCTCGGTTCGTCCAGCAGCAACAGTTGCGGTTCATGGAGCAGCGCGCGGGCGATCTCTACCCGGCGGCGATGCCCGCCGTTGAGGTCGCGGACCCGTTCATGGCGCCGCTCGGTCAACTGCTGGCGGGCCAGTTCGGCATCGACCCGGACGCCGCCCTGGCGTCGCGAAATACCCTGCAGCGCGAGGTGATAACGCAGGTTCTGCTCAATGCTCAGGTCCAGGTCAAGCGTGCTTTGCTGGAACACCACACCCAACTGGCGCAGGGCCTGGCGGGGCGAGGTTTGCAGCGAATGGCCGCCGACATGGACCGTGCCGCGCTGCACATCGTAGAGCCGCGTCAGCAGCGCAATCAGCGTCGACTTGCCAGCCCCGTTGGGCCCCAGCAGCGCGGCGAAACGCCCGGCGGGCAGGCTGAAACTCATCTGGCGCAAGGCTTCCCGGGCACCGTAGGCGAAGCCCAGGCCGCTGACTTGCAGCGCGTTCATGGCGTCACCACCACGCCCCAGGGATAGCGCCCGACCTTCACTGACTTGAGCACCTTGCGGCTTTGCACGTCGATCACCGAGACGTCGCCGCTGACGCCATTGGTCGCCAGCAATTGTTTCTGGTCCGGGGTGAACGCCAATTGCCAGACCCGTCTGCCCACCAGCAGGTAGTCCAGGACTTCGAAGGTTTTCGCGTCGATGACCGCCACGTGATTAGCCGGGCCCAGGGCGACGAACGCCAGCGCGCCGTCGGCACTGAGCTTGATGCCTACCGGCTGTACTTTGTCCGGGTGCACGCCTTTGATCTTGAAGGTCAGGGTCTTGAGGACCTGGCGCGTGGCAACGTCGAGAATGGTCAAGGTCCCGCCGATCTCCGCCGAGGCCCAGAGCTGTGTGCCGTCGCGATTGAATTCAACGAAGCGCGGGCGCTGGTCCACCAGGGTGTTGTCCGCCAGTGTCTGGGTGCTGGTGTCGATCCAGTGCAGCATGTTGGTGGTCTCGCTGGTGTTGACCGCCCATTTGCCGTCCGGGCTGACGGCCATGCCTTCCGGCTCGACGCCCACGCCGATCTGGCCCAGCACTTCGGAGGTCTGGGTGTCGATCACCGTGACCAGGGCGTCGTCTTCGTTGGAAACATAGAGCCAGCGGTCGTTGGGGTGCAAGGCAAACTGCTCCGGGTCTTTGCCGGAGGGCAGTTCCTTGATGATCTTGCGGGTGGCGACGTCCATGACCTGGACGCGGTCCGAATCGCTGGCGCAGATGTACAGCAAGCGATTGTCATGGGACAGCAGCAGGCCCCGGGGGCGCTGGCCGACCGGTAGGGTGTCGATGACTTGCAGGCTCTGCATGTCGATCAGGCTCAGGCTGTTGTCTTTTTCGTTGGAGACCCAGGCGATGCCAGCGGTGGCAGGGCCGGCAATCAGCAGCGCGGCGCCGAGGGCAAGCATCTGGCAGAAAAGAGCGGGTTGAAACGGCGTGCGGCGCATGGCGTTTTCCTTATTGTTGTTATCGATCAGGGGTAGCGGCAGCTCACTTCAGGCCGGTCATGGCCCAGGCTGTCCATTTCGTTGAAAGGGTGCAGGAAGCCGTCTTGGGGCGAGGTGCTGACCAATGCCCTTGGCTGCACCAGCGCGATGGGTTGGCGCAACTGGCCGTTCCAGGGCCGATAGCTGAGCTTGCGGCCCTTGAACCCGTCCAGGGGCAGTTGGTCGCTGAGGGCCAGTTGGCGGATGGCGAGCGGGTCGTCCTGGCGCAGCTTGCTGACGGCGGCGGCGATGCTGCGCACGGCGATCCAGGCGGCAAAGTCGCGATCGTTCATCCAGCGCCCGGCGAGGGCTTCGAAGCGTTTTTGCAACTGCGCCGCGCCGTAGGTCTCGACGGTCTTGTGCCAGCCGGTGGGCGTCAGGCCCTGAGTACCGGCTACCGGGCGTGGACACCAGGTCTGGTAAGGCACATATTCGCCGAAGTCGCCACGCTCGTCGGCCACCAGCACCACGTCGTACTCGGCGGTCTGGGTGAACAGCGGCATGTCGGCCTGGGCGCTGCGCCGCTGGTCGTTGTCGAAGTGCCAAGCCTTCTCGGCGACGATCTTCATGCCGAAGCGTTTCATGGCCCGGCGCAGGGCGCTGGCGTAGGCCTGGTCTTCAGGCGTCTGGCCGACGATCAGCAAGGCCCGTTGCCATTTGCGCACGACGCTGAACTGGATCAGCGCATCGGCCAGCGTCGCCCGGTCGGGCAGGCTGTGCAGCACGTTGCTCAGGCAGTCGGTGCTGCGCAGGCTGTCATCGGGGCTGCCTGCGTTGAACAGCAGGCTGTCGGGCAAGGCGGCGCTGAGTTGGCGCAGGTTCGCCGCCGGCGCATTGACCACAAACAGGCGCAGGCCTTGCTCATGCTGGGCGCGAGCGGCCTCGAGCAGGGCTTGGGGACTGTCGACGCTGGCGCTTTCGAGGCGATAGTCATGCTTGAGGAAACGCCCCGTGCTGTTGCTGTCGATGATCGCCAGCTCGGCCCCGCGCAGCCCGGCATCGGCAGGCTCGGCGATCACGTTGGACAACAGCGGGCCAGCGTCGGGCTGGTAACCGAGGTAGCCGATGCGCACTTGCAACGGCACGGCATCGCCGGCTTGCACAGTGGTCGCTGCCAGCAGGGATACCAAGGCGTAACTGACGAGCCGGCGCATAAGACCTCCATTGCGGGTAGCGCCAGCATAGGAAGGCCGCGGCCTCGGGGAAATATGTAGAAAGTACCGCCGGGGCAGTACCAAGGTAGTAAATCGCCCCGGGCCTTGGGGTTCTAGGATGCAGATAATCGTCATTCGCACAGCGGATTGCTGTGAATCAGGAAATGGATTGCGAGCTATGTCAGCCCTCTGGCGAATCAATCTTTGGGTCACGATTTTTTTCGCCCTGGTTACCCTGGCGTACGCAACGCTGCTGTTGCACCAGGCCATGGCCGATGTGAAACGCGAATTGCAATCGGCCGAGTCGGTGGTGCACTACCTGAGCGAAACCGCCCAGCGCGACCCGGCCGGCCTTCAGTCACGACTCACCGGCAGCCTGCGTCACGTGCGGGTGCGCTGGTTGGCGCCAGGGGAGACGTCCCCAGCGGCCGAGGACGGGGTGAAAGCCTGGGCAGGGCGGCGGTTATTGGCCGACGGCCCCGCTGCTCAAGTGGTGAATCTGGATGACGGTCGTCGGGCCTGGATTGCCGTGGATCCTCGGGATGAAATCGACGAGATCCTCGACTCCCTGGCGCAACTGCTCGGGGTCTGCGCGATGGCCTTGCTGGTCAGCTTGTTGGTGATCCGCTGGGCGGTGCGCCGGGGTATGCGTTTGCTTGATGAATTGCTCCATGCGCTGCATCAGGTGTCCGCCGGGGACCTGCAGGTGAACTTGCCGGCCGGAGGCGTTTCGGAGGCCCAACGGCTGGCGGAGCATTTCAACCGGATGACCGCCGCCCTGGCCCAGGCCCGAGCGGACAATACCCGACTGACCCAGGCGTTGTTGGCGGTGCAGGAGAAGGAGCGCACGCAACTGGCGCAGACTCTTCACGATGACCTCGGCCAATACGTGGCGGGCATCCGCGCGCGAGCGTGCCTGTTGCAAATGGTGATCGATCAACCGCTGGTACTTGAGCGCGCGGCCAGTGAGCTGGAAGAACACTGCAATCATTTGCAGCAGGGCTTTCGCGCGTTGGTGCACGACTTGTACCCCGTGGTGTTGCAGCACCTGCCGCTGTGCGAGGCGATCGGGATGTTGGCGCGGCAATGGCAGGATAGCCAGGGCATCGCTTGTCAATTACGGATCGATGGCGTGCTGCCGTCGTTGTCCGCACCGAACAATGTCCATCTGTATCGCCTGTTGCAGGAAGCACTGACCAACATCGCCCGGCATGCCGGAGCCCGCCAGGTACGGATCCGGATTCAGCACCGCACGGGGCGTTTGCGGCTGCTGGTACGCGATGACGGCTGTGGCGCGACGCAACCGGCCCGACCGGGCATGGGCCTGCATTCGATGGCCGAACGGGCGCGAAGCCTGGGCGGTGAGCTGCGCATCATCAGTCGACCTGGCGCCGGATGGGCGCTGGCCTTGAATATTGCGCTGGAGGTGTGATGAACATTTTATTGGTGGACGACCACGCGGTGGTTCGGCAGGGCTATGCCAGCCTGTTGCGGGCACTGATGCCGGAACTGCACGTCCGCGAAGCGGCTTCGGGAGAAGAGGCGCTGAGCCAGGTGCAAGAGCAGGTGCCAAACCTGGTGATCATGGATTTTGGCCTGCCGGGCATCAGCGGCCTGGAAACTACCCGGCGCCTGCGCCAACGCCTGCCGCAGCTGCGGGTCTTGTTCTTCAGCATGCACGACGAATTGCCCTTGGTCCGCCAGGCACTGGACGCTGGCGCCGCAGGCTACCTGACCAAGAATTGCGCGCCGCCAATCCTGGTGGAAGCGGTGAGACGCGTGCTGGCCGGCCATGCCTATATCGAGCAAACCCTGGCCACCCAATTGGCCTGCGCCGGCAACCGCAACGATGTGGATCCGCGCCTGCAATCGATGACCCAGCGCGAATTGGAAATCTTCGTGATGCTCGCCAAGGGTACCCCGGCGCGTACCATCGCCGAACAGCTGTGCATCAGCGCCAAGACCGTGTCCAACCATCTCACGCTGCTCAAGAGCAAGCTGCAGGTCAGCTCCCATACCGAGTTGGTGCATTTGGGAATCGACATGGGCGTGGTGCGGATTGCCGGGTAAATCCAGGCAATGCAGATCAACTGTGGCGAGGGAGCTTGAAGTGCGCCCCAAAACCAGACACCGCGGATATGCCAGATAAACCGCGTCGGCCGGCTTGCGACTGCTGCGCAGCCGAGCGGGAGCAAGATCCCTTGCCACAGGGGTTCTGCGTCAACGATCCCAAGTCGTCGGGCAACCGGTGCAACCCTGCATGTTCGCATCCTGGAAATTCCCATAATGCTGGCGAGAGCCACTGAGGTTGGCCTGTTCGAGGTTGCTTTCGCCAAGCTTCACTTCCTGCAGATTGGCATCGCGCAGGTCCGCGCCCTTGAGGTCGGCTTTGCTCAGCCAAGCCATTTCCAGGTCGGCGGCTTGCAGGTTGGCAGCGTGGAGCCGGGCGCCGGACAAGCGGGCGAACTGCAAATAGGCGCCGCTCAGGTCGGACCGCTGGAACTGCGCGCCCTGGGCAAACAGCCCCCAGCCCTGGATTGCCTTGAGCGTCGCACCGCTGAAGTCCGCCAGGCGCAGGTTGCTCTGTTGCAGGTTTGCTCGGTTCAGGTTGGCGCCTTGCAGTTGGGCTTTCTCCAGGTTGGCCAGGTCCAGTCGGGCGTGACGCAAGTCGGCATCGCGCAGGTCTGCGCCGCTGAGATTCATCTTGCGCAGGTCCTGGTTCGTCAGATTCGCCCCTCGCAGGTCGGCGCCGGGGCATTGGCTGGCTTCGGCGATGACGCAGCCATTGATCGTCAGCGGAACGTCGGGGGTGTCGGCGTGGGCCTGGGTACCGACGAGCAACAACACAAAAGACAAATATTTCATGGCGAGAACTCAATGGTTGTGGGGGGGCGAAGCAGACTCGCTCCCCCACAGAGGATTGGAGTTATTGCTTGGCCGTCGCCTTATCCCAACTCGGTATCTTGAACACCCAGAACGAACCACCTTGGGCGACCGGTTTGGTCAGCTCGGCCATGTCGCCGCCCCACAGCGGCACGGCGCCGCCATAACCGACGGTCACGCCGATGTATTGCTCGCCGTCCTGCTCCCAGGTGACGGGCGGGGAAACGATGCCGCTGCCGGTCTGGAACTTCCACAGCTCCTTGCCGGTTTTCGCATCGAAGGCCTTGAAGAAGCCGTCGCCAGTGCCGGTGAACACCAGGTTGCCCTTGGTCGCCAGCACGCCGGCCCACAGCGGTAGCGGTTCCTTGTGCTCCCACACGACTTTACCGGTGGTGGGGTTCATCGCCCGCAGGCTACCGACGTGATCGTCGTACATGCGCTTGATGCGAAACCCCATGCCGAGGTAGGCCGAGCCTTTCTTGTAGCTCACTTCTTCGGTCCAGTACTCCTCTTTCCACTGGTTGCCGGGGACGTAGAACAAGCCGGTGTCCTGGCTGTAGGCCATGGGGTTCCAGTTCTTGCCACCGAGGAAGGGCGGCGAGACCTCCACCGGCTTGCCTTTGGTCTCGCCGGGCAATGGCTTGGCCGGACGCTGGCCGGGATTCTCCACCGGACGACCGGACTTGAGGTCGATGTGGCTGGCCCAAGTGATGTTGTCGACAAAGGGGAAGGCGTTCTGCAGCTTGCCGTTGTTGCGGTCCACTACGTAGAAGAACCCGTTGCGGTCGGCGTGGGCGGTGGCTTTCACCACGTTGCCGTCCTTGTCCTTGTAGTCGAACAGCACCAACTCGTTGTTGCCGGAGAAATCCCAGGCGTCATTAGGGGTGTGTTGGTAGAACCACTTCACTTGGCCAGTGCTCGGGTCGACACCGACCTGGCCGGAAGTGTAGAGACTGTCGTAATCGTGGGGATTGCCGTCCTTGGCCGTGCGCGCCCAGGTGTTCCAGGGGCCGGGGTTGCCCGCGCCGACGATGATCGTGTTGGTCTCGGGATCGAAACTGGCGCTCTGCCAAGGCGCGCCGCCGCCGTGGCTCCACGCTTCGACCTTGCCGGTCTCGGTGGTCTTGTCGTCAGGCCAGGACGGGGCCTTGACGTCGCCGGTCGGCGTGCTGTCCTTGCCATTGAGGCGGCCCATATGGCCTTCGACAAACGGGCGCATCCAGACTTCTTCGCCAGTGTCCGGGTCGCGGGCGAACAGTTGCCCGACCACGCCGAACTCGTCGCCGGAACTGCCGTGGATCAGCAGCACCTTGCCGCTGGTCTTGTCCTTGATCAGCACCGGGGCGCCGGTCATGGTGTAGCCGCCGGCGTGATCGCCGAACTTCTTGTTCCACACCACCTTGCCGGTGTTTTTGTCCAGGGCGACCACCCGCGCGTCCAGCGTCCCGAAATAGATCTTGTCGCCATAGATCGCCGCGCCTCGGTTAACCACGTCGCAGCATGGGCGGATGTTGTCCGGCAGACGGTGGTTATAGGTCCACAGGCGCTTGCCGGTCCTGGCGTCGAGGGCGAATACCCGCGAGTAGGAGCCCGTCACGTACACCACGCCGTCACTGATGATGGCCTGGGATTCCTGGCCGCGCTGCTTTTCGTCGCCAAACGAATACGACCAGGCCGGAGTGAGCTTGAACACGTTTTTGTCATTGACCTGGGCCAGCGGGCTCCAGCGCTGGGCATTGGTGCCCATGCCGTATTGCAGCACGTCCTGGGTGGTCAGGTGGTCGTTGGCGATGTCTTCCCAGGTAACGGCGGCGTTCGCCTGCGGGCCCAGGGCCAGGCTGCCGGCCAGCAGCAAGGCGACGGTCAGGGAGGAGAGGGCAGGTAGCGTTTTTATTGTCATGGTGGGATTTCCCAGTGAGGTTTTGGCCTGACTAGGTTCGGGGCTGGCAAGCCTGTCCGATACGGAAAAAGTCCCGCCCTTGCCGGGAAGATTTCCCAAACCGACTGTATTTGCGACTTGAGTCGGATGGCCCGCTACCAAGGGAGTAGAACGCGGCCACCAAAGCAGCATTCGGCTGGTGGCGAGCGGTTCCTAAGATGACGGCACGGCTTCCTTGCAGAAGCCTGCGTGCAATCTGAGAGGGCATAACAATGACAACAAAACGCAACGCCATCATCGCTACCGCATTGCTGATAGGGCTGGCTGGCGCAGGCTCGGTATGGGCTCATGGCAACGTAGTGCCCCAGGCAGTGGAAACTCAAGGTCTGACACCGATCAAGGACACCAACCTGCCGTTGGACGCCGATGGGTGGGCAGCGCAGAACCCGTATCGCAATGCTCCCGAGCGAGACAAAGCCGTGGAAATTGGTGCCTCGGCCTATAACCAGAACTGCGCGGCTTGCCATGGCCTGGAAGCCAAGTCCGGCGGGATCGCCCCGGACCTGCGCATGCTCGACGCGGCCGAGGCCGGTGATGAGTGGTTCGTGGAGCGCGTGCGTCACGGCGCGGTGCGCGACGGCCGCGTCTACATGCCAAAAATGGCCGATTACTTGAGCCAGGAAGCCTTGTGGGCGGTGCGCACGTACCTTGACAGCGTGCATGTCGAGGAGTGATTGCCATGCGCCTGTTCCCGTGGCTGATGTGCGGCCTGCTGCTGTGGGGCCAGGCGGTGCAGGCGCAAGTGCGTAGCTACGATCAGATGATCGCCGCTGGCGAACTGAAGGTCGCGGTCTACAGGGACTTCGCGCCCTACAGTTTTGAAGACCAGGGCCAGCCCCGGGGCGTGGACGTGGAATTGGTACAGGCCTTGGCCCAGGCGCTCGGCGTGCGCCTGAAACTGATCTGGGCGCCACCCGGCGAAAAGCTCGACGACGACCTGCGCGACTATATCTGGCGTAGCAGTCCGCTGCACGACCGACAACTGGCCGACCTGATGATGCGGGTTCCGTACGATCACGATTACGTCCAGAGGCGCAACGACATCGGCGAGCTGGAAAATGCCCAGGTGGTGATGTTCGGACCGTACCAGCAGGAATGCTGGCAGGTGGCATACGACCGGCGTCGGCTGGATTCGGTCGGCAGCGTCGCGGTGTTCCAGCAGCACCCCATTGGCGTTGAAGTCGACAGCGTACCGTCGTTCTACCTAACGTCTGTGTTCAACGGCATGCTCGGTGCCAAGACCCGCCACTATCCCAGCGTTGCCAAAGCCTTCACTGCCATGCAAGCGGCGGAAGTGGATGCAGTGATGGCGATGCGAGGGGAAATCGATTGGCAGGTGCACCGAGCGGCCGATCCGCAATTGGCGCTGGCCGAAAACGCTTACCCGAACATGGGCAAGCAACGCTGGGAAATCGGCATGGCGGTGCATGAAAGCAACCGGCAACTGGCCTATGCGGTGGAAGAGGCGCTGGAAGCGTTGATACGCGACGGCAGCCTCAAGGCCATCTATACCCGATACGGCCTGCGTTACGAAGTCCCCGAAATGTACCAATAGGAGCGCAGGGATGAACTGGCGAGCGTATGGCCTGCTGTTGGGGTGCCTGCCGTGGCTGGCGATGGCGGTGGAGCCGGGTAAGGATCCCGTGCCCTCGGTGATGTGGGCCTTCTACCACAAACAATTGCTCGCCGACGCGCCCTTTGTGTTCGACGAGCGGGTACGCGTGTTGGCGCCGCCCTTCGCCGAGGATGCGCGCCAGGTGCCGCTGGAAATCGATGCGCGGGCGTTCACTGGCGACGTCGTGCGCGTACTGGCCTGGGCCGAGTTGAATCCCTTGCCGAAAATCGTCGATTTCCAGCCATCCGAGAGGGTGCTGCCCTGGCTCTCGGTCCGCATTCGCATCGAGCAGGCCACCCCATTGCGCGCCGCCGTGCAAACCCGTGACGGGTTGTGGCACGTCGGCTCGACCCTGATCGACGCGGCCGGCGGCGGTTGCACCGCGCCCAGCGTCGTGCGCACGCAGCCGGGCTGGGAGGAACACCTGGGCGAAGTACTGGGCGGCCGTTATCCACGCGGGGATTCGAGTCGCCTGCGCCTGCAGATCGCTCACCCCATGGACAATGGCCTGGTGAGCGGCATCCCGGAATTTTTCATCAATCAGGCGCGACTGCTGGACGTCGATGGCCTGCAACTGGCGAGCCTGGAGCTGTTTCCGGCAGTCAGCGAAAACCCCAACCTGGGCTTCGACATCAAGGGCCCCGGGCAGACCCGCCTGGTATTGCGCGACAACAGCGGCAACGAATTCGAAGCGGCAATTCCCTGATCAAAAGGAGCACACCATGCGCTGGTTGTTGCTGATCTGCCTTGGGCTGTGCCTGCCGGCGTGGTCCTCCACCGATTATTCCCTCAAGCCTCGGCAGATCGCCGAGGGCACGTGGCTGCTGGAGGGCAGCACCGATAATTTCGCCAAGGCCAACGGCGGCAACATCGTCAACACGGCGTTCATCGTCACCGCCGCTGGAGTGGTGGTCATCGACACCGGGCCGTCGAAGCGTTATGGCGAGGCGTTGCGCCAAGCCATTGCCGCGACCACTGACAAACCGCTGATCCAGGTGCTGATGACCCATCACCATCCGGATCATGTACTGGGCAACCAGGCGTTCAGCGACGTGCCCATCGGCGCGTTGGCCGGCACCACCGACCTGCTGCGCCAGCAGGGCGATGCGATGGCCGAGAACATGTACCGGCTGGTAGGGGACTGGATGCGCGGCACCGAGGTGGTGCTGCCGACTCAGGTGCTGGAACCCGGCACGCTGAAAGTCGGCGACCATTCGCTGCGCCTGCTAGCGCTTGCCGGGCACACCGGGGCGGATCTGGCGATCTTCGATGAAACCACCGGTGTGCTGTTCGCTGGTGACCTGGTGTTTTACGAGCGCGCCCTGACCACACCGAACAGTCCTGGGCTGGATGTCTGGCTCAAGGACCTGGAGACCTTGCGGGCTTTGCCTTGGAAACAGATCGTGCCCGGCCACGGACCGGTGGCGAGCGATGCCCGGCCTTTTGCGCAAATGCGCGACTACCTGGGCTGGCTCGACCAACTGATGCGCGACGGCGCGGCGCGCGGCGATGACATGGCCGAGATGATCCGCAGCCCCATTCCCGAACGCTTTGCCGGGATCAGCCTGAGTCGTTATGAATTGATTCGCAGCGTCAGTCATCTGTATCCGCGTTATGAGCGGGCGGGGATGAAGCGGGTGGATACCCGCGACCCTGGCTGAGCACACATCTCTATGGTTTCCATGTGTACCAAGGAACTAGAAAACTCAGCACAGCGGGCAATTGTTGGCAGCGGCCCCTGGCCCAAGAATCTGTGGCAGACCGGGAAAATTTCCCGGGTATAACAATAACCGCAGAGGTAGCCGCCATGACCCATCCCGCACGTCGCCAACCCTTCGCCGTGAACCTGCTGCTCAGTGCCATGCTGCTGTCCGGTTCGGCCTTGGCCGCCGTGACCGACCAGGAAATTCTCCAGGACCCGAAAAACCCGCAACAGGTCGTGACCAACGGCCTGGGCGTGCAGGGCCAGCGCTATAGCCCGCTCGATACCCTGAACGTCAACAACGTCAAGGACCTGCGGCCGGTCTGGGCGTTCTCCTTCGGCGGCGAAAAGCAGCGCGGCCAGCAAGCCCAGCCGATGATCAAGGACGGGGTGATGTACCTCACCGGTTCCTATTCGCGGGTATTCGCGGTGGACGCCCGTAGTGGCAAGAAACTCTGGCAATACGACGCGCGTCTTCCAGACGACATCCGTCCTTGCTGTGATGTGATCAACCGTGGCGTGGCGCTGTATGGCGACCTGGTGTTCTTCGGCACCCTCGACGCCAAGCTGGTGGCCCTGAACAAGGACACCGGCAAGGTGGTGTGGAGCAAGAAGGTCGCTGACCATAAGGAAGGTTATTCCATCAGCGCCGCGCCCATGGTTGTGAATGGCAAGCTCATCACCGGCGTTGCGGGGGGCGAGTTCGGCGTGGTCGGTCAGATCAGCGCCTACGATCCGAAGAATGGCGAGCTACTGTGGACCCGTCCGACCGTGGAAGGCCACATGGGTTATGTCTATAAGGATGGCAAGGCGGTGGAGAACGGAATCTCCGGCGGCGAAGCCGGCAAGACCTGGCCCGGCGATCTCTGGAAAACCGGCGGTGCGGCGCCTTGGCTGGGCGGCTACTACGACCCGGAAACCAACCTTTTGCTGTTCGGCACCGGCAACCCGGCACCGTGGAACTCTCACCTGCGTCCTGGCGACAACCTCTATTCCTCGTCCCGCCTGGCGTTGAACCCGGACGACGGCAGCATCAAATGGCACTTCCAGAGCACGCCGCACGACGGCTGGGATTATGACGGCGTCAACGAGCTGATCTCGTTCAACTACAAGGACGGCGGCAAGGACATCAAGGCTGCGGCGACCGCCGACCGTAATGGCTTCTTCTACGTGCTTGATCGCACCAACGGCAAGTTTATCCGTGGCTTCCCGTTCGTTGACAAGATCACTTGGGCATCTGGCCTGGACAAGGACGGGCGGCCGATCTATGTCGAGTCCAGCCGTCCGGGTGCACCGGGCAGCGAAGCCAAGGGCAGCTCGGTGTTCGTCGCACCGGCGTTCCTCGGCGCGAAGAACTGGATGCCGATGGCCTACAACCAAGACACTGGCCTGTTCTACGTGCCGTCCAATGAATGGGGCATGGACATCTGGAACGAAGGCATCGCCTACAAGAAGGGCGCGGCGTTTCTCGGCGCCGGTTTCACTATCAAGCCGCTGAACGAGGACTACATCGGCGTGCTGCGGGCCATCGATCCGAAGACCGGCAAGGAAGTCTGGCGTCACAAGAACTTCGCGCCGCTGTGGGGCGGTGTGTTGACCACCAAGGGCAACCTGGTTTTCACCGGCACGCCTGAAGGCTTCCTGCAGGCCTTTAATGCCAAGACCGGCGAAAAAGTCTGGGAATTCCAGACCGGCTCCGGCGTGCTCGGCTCGCCCATCACTTGGGAAATGGACGGCGAGCAATACGTCTCGGTGGTCTCGGGCTGGGGCGGCGCGGTGCCGCTGTGGGGCGGCGAGGTGGCCAAGCGGGTGAAGGACTTCAACCAGGGCGGCATGCTCTGGACCTTCAAGTTGCCGAAAGAGCTAGTGGCTAAACGCTAAAACCTGCGGAGAACCGTGGCGAGGGAGCTTGCTCCCGCTCGATTGCGCAGCAATCGCAAAATGTCGGGTCTGCTGCGCAGCCCAGCGGGAGCAAGCTCCCTCGCCACAGGTATCTGCGCTGGCCTTGAGCTTGAAACCTACGACCAAATAACGAGAGTCCCCCTGCCAACGACGCATTCGTCCACCGCGCGGGGCTCTCTACCATCGGCCTATCGCCTGTCCCGCGACAGGCATCGACCAGGCAGAGGCCCATCATGATCTACGCACAACCCGGAACCCCAGGCGCCGTCGTTTCCTTCAAGCCGCGCTATGGCAACTTCATCGGCGGTGAGTTCGTCGCGCCGGTCAACGGCGACTACTTCACCAACACCTCGCCGGTCAATGGCGAAGTCATCGGCGAATTCCCACGCTCCGGTGCCGCCGACATCGACAAGGCCCTGGACGCGGCCCATGCCGCGGCCGACGCCTGGGGCAAGACCTCGGTCCAGGATCGTTCCCTGGTGCTGTTGAAAATCGCCGACCGCATCGAGCAGTACCTGGAAGTCCTGGCCGTCGCTGAAACCTGGGACAACGGCAAGGCCGTGCGCGAAACCCTCAATGCCGACGTGCCGCTGTCGGCTGACCATTTCCGTTATTTCGCCGGCTGCATCCGCGCCCAAGAGGGCGGGGCCGCCGAGATCAACGAACTGACCACGGCCTATCATTTCCACGAGCCCCTGGGCGTGGTCGGGCAGATCATCCCGTGGAACTTCCCGCTGCTGATGGCCGCCTGGAAACTCGCCCCGGCCCTGGCCGCCGGCAACTGCATCGTGCTCAAGCCAGCGGAGCAGACGCCGCTGTCGATCACCGTGTTCATGGAACTGATCGCCGACCTGCTGCCGGCCGGTGTCTTGAATATTGTCCATGGCTTTGGTCGCGAGGCCGGTGAAGCCTTGGCCACCAGCAAGCGCATCGCCAAGATTGCCTTCACCGGCTCCACCCCGGTGGGCTCGCACATCATGAAATGCGCGGCCGAGAACATCATTCCGTCCACCGTGGAGCTGGGCGGCAAGTCGCCGAACATCTTCTTCGAAGACATCATGCAGGCCGAGCCGGCGTTCATCGAGAAGGCCGCCGAGGGCCTGGTTCTGGCGTTCTTCAACCAGGGCGAAGTCTGCACCTGCCCATCTCGGGCGTTGGTGCAGGAATCGATCTACGTGCCGTTCATGGCCGAGGTCATGAAGAAAATCGCCAGGATCAAGCGCGGCAATCCCCTGGACACCGAGACCATGGTCGGCGCCCAGGCGTCCCAGCAGCAATACGATAAGATCCTTTCGTACCTGGACATCGCCCGGGAAGAGGGCGCCGAGCTGCTCACCGGCGGAGCGGCCGAACGTCTTGAAGGCGATCTGTCGAGCGGTTATTACATCCAGCCGACCCTGCTCAAGGGCCACAACAAGATGCGCGTGTTCCAGGAAGAAATCTTCGGCCCGGTGGTGGGCGTGACCACGTTCAAGGACGAAGCCGAAGCCCTGGCGATTGCCAACGACACCGAGTTCGGCCTTGGCGCCGGCCTCTGGACCCGCGACATCAACCGCGCCTACCGCATGGGCCGGGCGATCAAGGCCGGTCGCGTGTGGACCAATTGCTACCACCTGTACCCGGCGCATGCTGCGTTCGGCGGCTACAAGAAGTCCGGCGTGGGCCGTGAGACGCACAAGATGATGCTCGACCACTATCAGCAGACCAAGAACCTGCTGGTGAGCTACGACGTCAATCCGTTGGGATTTTTCTGACGGCCTGTACTACCAACGCACCCCACCCATTGCTCCGAAAGTAGCATTCGAGCCTTGGCTGGCCCATGCATTAATGACCCTGCCGGAATCGCCCGGTACAAGAAGAGGAAAGACCCATGTGGACTAAACCCGCGTACACCGACCTGCGTATTGGCTTTGAAGTGACGATGTACTTCGCCAACCGATGAGTGCCGGCCCGGCCAGGCGCGATCTGGCCGGGCTACCTATTGGTCTGATTGCATTCACGGCGGGATGCTTTAGGCTCAGGGTATGTCAAGACAATAAGAACAGGCTTACCGATGAGCCCCCCCGAAAAAATGAGCCTCAGTCCGCTGCGCAAGTTCGTTTCCCCAGAAATCATGTTCGGTGCCGGTTGCCGGCACAATGTCGGCAATTACGCCAAGACCTTCGGTGCCCGCAAGGTGCTGGTGGTCACCGACCCCGGGGTCATCGCCGCCGGTTGGGTCGGTGACGTCGAAGCCAGCCTGCAAGCCCAGGGCATCGACTATTGCATCTACAGCGCGATCTCTCCCAATCCCCGCGTGGAAGAAGTAATGCTCGGCGCCGAGATGTACCGTGAGAACCACTGCGACGTCATCGTCGCGGTCGGTGGCGGCAGCCCCATGGACGGCGGCAAGGCGATTGGCATCGTCGTCGCCCATGGTCGCAGCATCCTCGATTTCGAAGGCGTCGACACGCTCTACATGCCGAGCCCGCCGCTGATCCTGATTCCCACCACGGCCGGCACTTCGGCGGACGTGTCGCAGTTCGTCATCATTTCCAACCAGCAAGAACGCATGAAGTTTTCCATCGTCAGCAAGGCGGCGGTGCCCGATGTGTCGTTGATCGACCCGGAAACCACCCTGAGCATGGACCCGTTCCTGTCGGCCTGTACCGGCATCGATGCGCTGGTGCATGCCATTGAGGCATTCGTCTCCACCGGTCACGGACCGCTGACCGATCCCCACGCCTTGGAAGCGATGCGCCTGATCAACAACAACCTGGTGCAGATGATTGCCAACCCGGCGGACGTCGCCCTGCGCGAAAAAATCATGCTCGGCAGCATGCAGGCGGGATTGGCGTTCTCTAACGCAATTCTCGGCGCAGTGCATGCGATGTCCCATAGCCTGGGCGGTTTCCTCGACCTGCCTCATGGACTGTGCAATGCGGTGCTGGTGGAGCACGTGGTGGCGTTCAACTACACCTCGGCACCGGACCGTTTCAAAGTGATCGCCGAGACGCTGGGCATCGATTGCCGCGGGCTCAATCATCGACAGATCCGCACCCGGTTGGTGGAACACCTGATCGCGCTCAAGCGCACCATCGGTTTCCACGAAACCCTCGGGCTGCACGGCGTCAGCACCTCGGATATTCCGTTCCTGTCACAACATGCGATGCATGACCCGTGCATCCTCACCAATCCTCGGGAGTCGAGCCAGCGGGATGTCGAGGTCGTCTATGGCGAAGCCCTCTGACGAACAGCAAAAAGCCCTGGCCGGGCTGCTGGGGCTGGGCAACCACTCGACACGCAAGAGTCACTACCCGGAGCTCGCGGCGCGCCTCGATGAATTGGAGCAAGCCCGGCATCACCTGCAACAGCTCAACGACCAATTGGAGCAGCGGGTGGCCGAGCGCACCGATGCGCTGCTGGAGGCCAACCATAACCTGCAACAACAGATCGCCCAGCGCGAGCTGGTCGAGCAACAGCTGCGCGATGCGCGCGACGCCGCCCAGGCCGCCAATCGCAGCAAGGACAAATACCTGGCCGCCGCCAGCCATGACCTGTTGCAGCCGCTCAACGCCGCGCGGCTGCTGATCGCCACGTTGCGTGAACGCACCTTGCCGGCCGCCGAGCATGTGTTGGTGGAGCGCACGCATCAGGCGCTGGAAGGGGCGGAAGACCTGCTCACCGACCTGCTGGACATTTCCCGGCTGGATCAGGCTGCCGTCAGGCCCGATCTGGCACCGTACCGGCTGGATGAGCTGCTCGCGCCGCTGGTGTCGGAGTTTCAATCGGTAGCCGGTGCCGCGGGCCTGGACCTGCGGGTGCGGTTTGCCGATGAGGCGGTGTTGACTGACCTGCGGTTGATGACGCGGATCCTGCGCAACCTGCTCAGCAACGCGTGTCGCTACACCGACCAGGGCGGCATTCTGCTGGCGGCGCGGCGTCGGGGAGGGCGCGTGAGCCTGGAAGTCTGGGACACCGGGCGGGGCATCGCTGCGGATTGCCTGGAGTCGATTTTCCTCGAGTTCAACCAATTGGATGTCGGCCGAGCGGCGGATCGCAAGGGCGTGGGCCTGGGACTGGCGATTGTCGAGCGTATCGCCCATGTCCTCGGTTATCGCGTGCAGGTGCGCTCGCGTCCAGGACGCGGCTCGGTGTTCAGCATCGAGGTGCCGCTGTCCGCCGAGCGACCGCTGCCCATATCACTGATTCCTGCGCAGGCGGTTACCGGCAATCCGCTACCGGGCCGTCGCCTGTTGGTTATCGACAACGAGGTGAGCATCCTGCAAAGCATGGCGGCGCTGCTGGGGCAGTGGGGCTGCGAGGTATTGACAGCCACCGACGAAGCGGGCGCCTTCGACGTGCTGCAAGGCCGCGCCCCAGAGTTGGTCCTGGCGGATTTTCATCTCGACCATGGGGTAGTCGGCTGCGAGGTGGTCAAGCATCTGCGCGAGCATTTCCAGCAGGCAATCCCGGCGGTGATCATTACCGCCGATCGCAGCGACCAATGCCGCCGTGCCTTGCGCAAACTGAATGCGCCGCTGCTGAACAAACCGGTCAAGCCCGGCAAGCTGCGGGCGGTGTTGAGTCAGATACTCGGGTAGTCGAGCCCGCACGTCTGAGGGACGATCAGAAAAGTTTGTGTTATGTTATCCGCTTTCGTTTGGCAGGAATTCTCATTCCTGGCCCGGCACGGACCACCGACTTTCCTGAGTATCGCCATGAGCCTATCCCCAAGCGCGACAAACCCGTGCGCTGTCATCGCTCCGTCCCTCGCGTCCAGCACCGCTACAACCGCTACCCGGTTGCTTGCGATCGATGCCCTGCGGGGTTTCGTCATGTTGCTGATGCTGGTTGACCACGTACGCGAGACCTTCCTGCTGCACCGTCAAGTCACCGACCCCATCGATGCCTTGAGCGTGACCCCAGACCTGTTCTTCACGCGCTTGCTCAGCACGCTCTGTGCGCCGGTGTTCATCTTCCTCACCGGCTTGTCAGCCTGGCTCTACAGCCAGAAACACACGGCCAATGAGACTTCGATATTCCTGCTCAAGCGCGGCCTGTTCCTGGTGTTCCTGGAATTGACCTTCGTGTGTTTCGCCTGGAATGCCGAGTTCCCGCCCAAGACCCTCTGGTTGCAGGTGATCTGGTGCATCGGTATCTGCATGATTGTCCTGGCGGCGCTGCTGCATCTCAAGCGTAGCTGGCTGATCGTGCTGGGCCTGGCCATTATTGCCGGGCACAACTTGTTGGACGGCGTGGTGCTGGGGCCGGATTCGCCGTTTTTCGTGCCATGGTCGATCCTTCACCAGCGGGCATTCATCGACATCACTGAGTTCACTCGGGCCCGCACCACGTATCCGGTGCTGCCCTGGATCGGCGTGATTGTGCTGGGCTGGGCCATCGGGCCTTGGTTCGGCAAGGACATGGATCCCGCCGTCAGGTTGCGGCGGTTGTTTACCGTCGGCATTGGCCTGCTGGTCGCTTTCGTGCTGATTCGCTACCTCAATGTGTATGGCGACAAACCCTGGGTACACACCGGTGACGCGCTGCGCACGTCCATGAGTTTCCTGAGCGCCACCAAGTACCCGCCATCGCTGATGTTCCTCCTGCCAACGCTCGGCGTGGGCTTGATCCTTCTGGCAGCCTTCGAGAAGGCCCAGGAGAAAGGCAGCATTGCGGTGCTCGCGGTGTACGGTGGCGCACCGATGTTTTTCTACCTGTTGCATCTGTACGTGCTCAAGGCCATGTACCTGGTCGCCGTGATGATCTGGGGCACCAACCAGGGCGTTTACTTCGGCTTCGACCAGTTGCCAATGGTCTGGTTGTGGAGCGTGTTGCTGGGCGTCGCGCTGTTTTTTCCAACCCGTTGGTTCGCAGCCTTGAAGCAACGTCGTCGCGACATTGCGATCCTCAAGTACCTTTGACTTGAAGGAGGGGCCGCACGCACGGGACCGAACGGAGCCATTAAAACGCCGTCATTTGGTCGGCGTTTTTACCTCGAATGCAAAAATGCGCTTCGGTCTGCTTATTTCCTTCTGTAAACTCCCCCCGCTGCGACAATCGGGCACGGTCACGCCGGGCCCGATCCAGACCGTTTTGCAGTGTCCCTCACCCAGCTGAAGCCAAGACCTACAAGAAGACAGCGCCGGAGAGACATAAATGTGAGGCCGATATTGCTCGGCCCTGTAGGTCCATCCTCCAGTCCATTCGATACCCGCCCGCTGGCTGTGCCGGCATGGATGTGGTCATGCCTCGAACAGGATTGGAGGGCGGAATGGCGTTTTATCCTAGGGATACACACATGTTGAAGAAAACACATACGGCGCTGCTGGGCCTGGCGATGGCGATGGGTCTTGCGACCACGCACGCCGCCGAGCCGAAAAAAGTGGATGTCTTGCTCATTGGTGGCGGCATCATGAGTTCGACCCTCGGCGTTTGGCTCAATGAGCTGGAGCCAGGCTGGACCATGGAAATGGTCGAGCGCCTGGACGGTGTTGCCGAAGAGAGCTCCAATGGCTGGAACAACGCCGGTACCGGTCACTCCGCGCTGGCCGAGCTGAACTACACGCCGGAAAAAGACGGCAAGGTCGATATCTCCAAGGCCATCGAAATCAACGAAGCCTTCCAGATCTCCCGCCAATTCTGGTCCTGGCAAGTCAAGAACGGCGTGTTGAAGAATCCGCGCTCGTTCATCAACTCCACGCCGCACATGAGTTTTCTGTGGGGCGACGAGAACATCGCGTTCCTGAAGAAGCGTTACGAAGCCCTCCAGGCCAGCCCGTTGTTCGCCGGCATGCAGTACTCCGAAGATCCTGCGCAGATCAGCAAATGGGTTCCGCTGATGATGCAGGGGCGCGACCCGAGCCAGAAAGTCGCGGCCACCTGGAGCCCGCTGGGTACTGACGTGAACTTTGGCGAAATCACTCGCCAGTTCGCCACTTACCTGCAAACCAAGCCAAACTTCTCCCTCAAGCTGTCCAGCGAAGTGCAAGACATCACTCGCAATGAAGACGGCACCTGGCGCGTTTCGTACAAGAACCTGAAGGACGGTACCGAAACCGAGACCGACGCCAAGTTCGTGTTCATCGGCGCCGGTGGCGGTGCGTTGCACCTGCTGCAGATGTCCGACATCCCCGAAGCCCGTGAATACGCCGGTTTCCCGGTGGGTGGTTCGTTCCTGGTGACCGAGAACCCGACCATCGCCCAGGTGCATCTGGCGAAGGCATACGGCAAGGCTTCGGTTGGCGCGCCACCGATGTCGGTTCCGCACCTGGATACCCGCGTGCTTGATGGCAAGCGTGTGATCCTGTTTGGCCCATTTGCCACGTTCTCCACCAAGTTCCTGAAGAACGGCTCGTACTTCGACCTGCTGACCAGCACAACGACCCACAACGTGTGGCCGATGACCAAGGTCGGCATCGAACAGTACCCGCTGGTGGAATACCTGGCAGGCCAGTTGATGCTGTCGGACGAGGATCGTTTCAACGCGCTGAAGGAGTACTTCCCGGAGGCCAAGCAGGAAGACTGGCGCCTGTGGCAGGCCGGCCAGCGCGTGCAGATTATCAAGCGTGACGAAGAGAAGGGCGGCGTGCTGAAACTCGGCACCGAAGTCGTCGCTTCCGAAGATGGCAGCATCGCCGGCCTGCTGGGTGCCTCGCCAGGCGCCTCGACCGCCGCACCGATCATGCTGACCGTGCTTGAGAAAGTCTTCAAGGACAAGGTGGCCACCCCGGCCTGGCAGGAAAAACTGCGCCAGATCGTCCCAAGCTACGGCACCAAGCTCAACGAGAGCCCAGAGCGTGTCGCCCAGGAATGGGCCTACACCAGCGAGGTCCTGCAACTGGACCCGCCACCGGCTGTCGGCAAGGTAAATGCCGCTGCAGTACCGGCCAAACCGGCTGCTGCCAGTGAAGCCAATCCAGCGGCTGACATGGCGCTGTAAACCGGACGCTGTCTGGTAAAAAGAAACGCCGCTCCTGGAGCGGCGTTTTTTTTCGGCTATGATTTTTCGATCCCAGCCGAGGACCCAGCCCATGACACGTCTCACCGCCAGGGACTTTGCTCCCGAACTGCTTGAACTCTACGACTTCTACGCCCATGGCCGGATTTCCCGGCGGGTCTTCCTCGAACGGGCCAGCCAATTCGCGGTGGGCGGGCTCACGGCGGGTGCGCTGTTGGCATCATTGAGCCCCGATTATGCCCAGGCGATGCAGGTGAATTTCACCGACCCGGATATCCTGGCGCAGTACATCACCTATCCCTCGCCAAACGGCCACGGCCAGGTGCGTGCCTACCTGGTGCGGCCAGCCAAGGCCAGCGGAGCTGTGCCCGGCGTGGTGGTGGCTCATGAAAACCGGGGGCTGAACCCATACATCGAAGACGTCGCCCGACGCGTCGCCAAGGCCGGGTTCGTCGCGCTGGCACCCGATGGCCTGACATCGGTGGGTGGTTATCCGGGCAATGACGACAAGGGGCGCGAGCTGCAACAGCAAGTCGACCCGGAAAAACTGATGAACGATTTTTTCGCTGCCTTCGAGTTTCTCGGCAGGCATGAGGCCGTGGGCGGGAAAAAAGTCGGCATCACCGGTTTCTGCTACGGCGGTGGGGTGGCCAACGCGGCTGCGGTGGCGTACCCCGAGCTGGGCGCGGCGGTGCCGTTCTACGGACGCCAACCCAAACCCGAGGACGTGCCACGGATCAAGGCGCCGCTGTTGATCCACTACGCTGAACTCGACACGCGGATCAACGAAGGCTGGCCGGCCTATGAAGCGGCGCTCAAGGCCGGGAAGAAGGACTATCAGGTCTACATTTATCCAGGCGTCAATCATGGCTTTCACAACGACTCGACACCGCGTTATGACGAAGCGGCAGCCGACCTGGCATGGTCGCGAACAATTGACTGGTTCAAGCGCTATCTCGCCTGAACGCCCGCAAACACAGCCCGTGCCATGGCGGGCTGGGTACTCGCTTCAATGATGGCTATGTTCTGTCCCTGTGCCCGCCTCACCGGCAAAGAATTGCTGATAACGCTGATCAAAATCCTCCGCCAGCTTCGCTAACGTAATGCTGCCCAGGCGCTTTAGCAGCAACGCCTGCGCCTCTTCGAACGCGTCTGTCAGCGCCGCGTTCACGGCCTGTTCCACCAGACATTGTGGGTGGTCGGTGGACAGGCCAATGGCAAAGATCGAGGTGCTGCCCAGCGCTTGGTGGATGTCGAGCAAGGTCATTTCCGACAAAGGCTTGGCCAGGCTCCAACCGCCGCGATGGCCTTTTTCCGACGTGACGTAACCCTGTTCCTTGAGCAGCGCCATGGTCCGGCGCACCACCACGGGATTAGTGCCGAGCATTTGGGCGAGGGTATCGGAGGTGGCGGATTGCTGGTGCCGGTCCATATGGATCAGTACGTGCAGCATGCGGGAAAGACGCGTGTCGTTTCTCATGAAAATATCCGAAGGGTAAAACCGTGCGAAGTATCGCCTGTAATCGCAAAAGTTACGAGACTATTGACAGCGGTTTTTCAAGAAACATACGATGTGTCGAGACTTTCCCATGCCCTCGTAAACATCTTGGAGAACGCTCATGGAATACGACGTCATCATTGCAGGCGGCAGCTATGCCGGTATGTCCGCAGGTCTTCAGTTGGCCCGTGCCCGTCGCACAGTGCTTGTCATCGACGCCGGCGAGCGTCGTAATCGGTTTGCCGCGACATCCCACGGTTTTCTCGGACAGGACGGCCGCGCACCCGATGGCATTGTCGATGACGCCCGAACGCAGCTCCTGGCGTACCCGACGGTGAAATGGGTTTCAGACACCGCAACCCACGCCGCCAGGCACGAGGAGGGCTTCATCGTCGAAACCAGCCACGGGCAACGCTACAGCGCTCGTCGTGTGTTGCTCGCCACCGGGGTAACCGACGAACTGCCAGCGGTGCAGGGACTGGCGGAACGCTGGGGAAAAAGTGTCTTTCACTGCCCGTACTGCCATGGCTATGAGCTGGACCAGGGGCCGATTGGCTCCCTGGCGACCTCGCCGATGTCGCTCCACCATGCGTTGATGCTGCCAGACTGGGGGCCGACGACTTTCTTCACCAACGGCGTGTTCGAGCCGGATCCTGAGCAGCTGGCGAGCCTTGAGCAGCGCGGTGTTGCCGTGGTGGCGGAGCGTGTCGAGCGCATCGAAGGCGAACAGGCCGACGTTGTGTTGGCCAGCGGTCGTGTGATCGCCGTCGCCGGTCTGTTTGTCCTGCCGCGCACCCGGGTCGCCAGCTCGCTCGCGCAAACGTTGGGCTGTACGTTTGAGGACGGCCCACTCGGGGCTTTCATCCAGTGCGATCCGATGACGCGTGAAACCAGCCTGCCGGGGGTGTTTGCCTGTGGCGATGCGGCGATGCCGTTCGGCTCGGTCGCGCTGGCCGTGGGCGATGGGGTGAGGGCGGGTTCGGGGGTGCATCGGTCGCTGATCTTCCAAACCCAACCTTGAAACTCATACCTGTACATCGGTGAACAGTGTGCGGTCACGGCCATCCAACCAGCGTTATTGAGTCCCGAACATCGCGGTCCAATAGATCCCCGCATCACTTTTCGGGTCCAGCGCATACCCAGCCCCCAATTCGCGAAATTGCGGATTCATCAGGTTGGCGCAGTGCCCGGGACTGGCGAGCCAGCCGTCCACCACCTTCAACGCTGTGTCCTGCCCAGCGGCGATGTTCTCGCCGATGGCCAGGCCCAGGTAGCCGGCCAGCTCGGCGCGGTCGCCAGGCATGCGTCCATCACGGTCGCGGTGATCGAAGAAGTTGTTATTGGCCATGGCGCGGGTGTGATTCACGGCGGCCAGGGCCAGCGTTGCGTTCCAGGCCAGCGGCGTTGTGGCGGCGAAGGCTTCGGTGCCGCAACGGCGCGGTTGTGCGCGAGCGCTGTTGATGAGTTTGAGCAACTTCTGGCCTTCGGCCTGCCAGTCTCCCAAACGCGCCGACAACAACGGACGAGCCAGCACGATGCGCCATTCACGGTCCAGGCGGCTCACGCCGATGTCGATGAATTGTGGGTCGAGCACGACTTGGCAGAAGCTTTCCTGTACGGCTTTCATCGCGGCCTGCGCATCGCGGGGCCCGGACAGGCTGATGGCTTGGACATTGACCATTGGATAGGCCGCCCGGGCCAGCGCTTGTTGCAAATCGCCAATGCCATTGGCCGAGAGGATCAACCGTGAATCCATCGCCAGCGGCGGCAGCTCCAGGGATGCCTGGCCGGCGCAGCTCTGGGACTGGCTGCGGTAGAGGTTGATGGACTCGACCAGTTTCGTCTCTTCGGTGGCTACCGCACTGACGGAAAACGCCAGCCCCAGCGACAGTACGGCAAGACGCATGGCGGAAAAAATGGCACGCATGTAAATCTCCCTTGAGCGGACGGCGCCTATGATGCGCAATTTTTGCCCCGCTGGGGCAACGGTATTCACGCTCTCTTGATATCCCTTGGAACTGTACCGTTTGGTACCGTTCGGGACAGTCCTCAAGTAGTGGGATCAATTTTCACGCGAATAGGTCCATTTTCATCGTCTCAAGGGCGTAAAAGTCGCGGCGCGTCAGCTCATCCAGTTGCCGCCGTCGACGTTGTAGGTCTGTGCCACGATGTATTCGCTTTCCGCCGATGCCAGGAAAACAGCCATGCCGACGAGGTCCTGCGCGGTACCCATGCGGCCGTAAGGCACCTGCTGTCCGACCTGACGCTTCTTTTCCCCCAGGGGCAGGTCCTCATGGTGCGCGAACAGCGCGTCGACGCCGTCCCAATGTTCACCGTCCACCACGCCGGGGGCGATGGCGTTGACGTTGATCCGGTGCTTGATCAAGTCCAGCCCGGCGGACTGGGTCAGGCTGATCACCGCGGCCTTTGAGGCGCAATACACCGCCACCAGGGCCTCGCCACGCCGACCGGCCTGGCTCGCCATGTTGATGATCTTGCCGCCGTGACCCTGGCGGATCATCTGTCGGGCCGCGGCCTGCAGCGTGAACAGGGCGCCGGCGACATTGATGGAGAACAGGCGCTCGTAGCTCTGGCGGGTGATCTCCACGATGGGCGCCAGGTCGAACAGCGCCGCATTATTGATCAGGATATCCAGCTTGCCCGCCCGGGCCACGACGGCGTCGATGGCCTGGTCGATCGAGCGCTGGTCAGTGACGTCCATCCTCACCGCGTAAGCATTGGCGCCCAGTTCGATGGCGGTGCGTTGAGCCCGTTCCAGATCGATGTCGGCAATGGCGACGGTAGCGCCTTCGTCGATATAGGCCTGGGCAAACGTCCGGCCGATGCCACGGGCGGCACCGGTTATCAATGCGCTTTTTCCTTGCAGTCGTTTCATGGGGTGTCCTGTCCTGAAGAATAAGAAAAGAATGTCGATGAACTCTCGCCACGGATATTGGTTAAACCGTCATTGCGTGGGCCACTGGACTGATCCGCGGGCGTCGATTGCAAGGCAATTACACCCGTGCAACGGGAAGTCGACAAACGCCCGGAGGATCGCTGCGTGATACTTTTTTAACCGTCCAACATAGCGGTTAAAAAAGTATCAATAGACCGTCAGTACGAAACTGGCGGACCGCCGGGCAGTCGGCGTAAGGTGCGGTCCATAACGATAAAAGAGGCGCGACATGCCTGATCACCTAACGCTCCTTTATGACCAGCGACCCGCCGAGCTTGAAGTCATCCTGCCCGAACCCGAGCACAGCTTTCGCTGGTACGAACACGACTACCCTTATCCGATGGCGCGCTGGAATCATCATCCTGAATTTGAAATACACCTGATCCGCCAGGGCAGCGGCAGGTTACTGGCGGGCGACTATATCGGCCCGTTCGGGCCTGGCCATGTAGCGATGATCGGCCCTGACCTGCCCCATGACTGGATGGGTGACCTGGCGCCGGGCGAATATCTGGCCGGACGCGATGTGGTGCTGCAATTCGACGGTGCCACGCTGATGACCCTGCGCCAGACACTGCCGGAACTGGGGGACTTGCAGCGACTGTTCGAACAGGCCCGACGCGGCCTGGCCTTCAGCGGCGACACCGCGCGGCAGGCCGCGCACCTGCTCGAAGCAATCGGGCCAGCCCGGGGGTTGGCGCGACTGGCGCTGTTTTTCGAGCTGCTCGATACCCTTGGCCGCGCTGGCGAGAGCGAGGTCTTGTGCCTGGCCAGCCCTTGTTATGCGCCACCCCTTGATGCCCGCAGCTCGGAGCGCATCCAGAAAGCCTTCGAATACCTGCAAGCCGAACTCACCGGTGACGTGCGCTTGTCCGTGATCGCCCGCCGACTCGGCATGAGCGAGCCCGGTTTCTCGCGCTTCTTCAAACGCATCACCGGCCACGGATTCATCGACCTGATGCGCAAGCTTCGGGTGCAGCGCGCCTGCCGGCTGCTGTCACAGAGTGAGATGGCGGTGACCGATATCTGTTTTGAAGTGGGCTACAACAACCTGTCCAACTTCAATCGGCATTTCCGCATCGAAATGAACCAGACGCCGAGCGAGTATCGTGGAGGCGTTATTTCAGGCTCGCCACATCCCGTCACGCAATCAGGTTCGACAGAACGCCCGTGAATCTGCGTTCATGCCCGGTGTCGAAACATTAAGCCGGCACCAAGCCGGCCCCCTACAGAACAGCCATCAGAACAGCCGTCATGCACGAGAAAACCTACGATCTGCTGGAAGTTGCCAATGGCAAGCCCATCAAGCTCTGGACCCAAGGCGTACCGGTGGAGCCCGAAGCCCGCCAGCAGTTGATGAACACCGCGAAAATGCCGTTTATCTTCAAGCATCTGGCAGTGATGCCCGATGTGCACCTGGGCAAGGGCTCGACCATCGGCAGTGTGATTCCGACCGTCGGGGCGATCATTCCTGCGGCGGTGGGGGTGGATATCGGTTGCGGCATGATTGCCGCCCGTACTTCATTGGACGCCGCTGACTTGCCAGACAATCTCCAGGCATTGCGCAGCGTCATCGAAAAGACCGTGCCCCATGGACGCACCCTCAGCCACGGCGGACGCGACAAGGGCGCCTGGAACAGCGTTCCACGGGAGGCTGACCAGGCTTGGGCGGCACTGGCAGCGAGGTTCAAGACGATCACCGACAAATACCCGAAGCTGGCCCGGACCAACAACCGCCAGCACCTCGGCACCCTAGGCAGCGGCAATCATTTCATTGAAGTCTGCCTGGATGAAGCGAACCGGGTCTGGTTCATGTTGCACAGCGGTTCGCGGGGAGTGGGCAATGCCATTGGCAACCTGTTCATCCAACTGGCCCAGGCCGACATGCGCCAGCACCTCGCCAATCTGCCGGACCGTGACCTGGCTTACTTCGAGGAGGGCAGCCGGCATTTCGATGACTATGTCGAAGCCGTGGGCTGGGCCCAGGATTTTGCCCGGCAGAACCGGGCATTGATGATGGACGCAGTGATACGCGCCACGCGCCAGGTCATCAGTAAACCGTTTGAAGTGGCGCTGGAAGCGGTGAACTGTCATCACAACTATGTGCAGAAAGAGCAACACTTCGGGCACGATGTGCTGGTGACGCGCAAAGGGGCGGTGTCCGCCAGGAAAGGCGAGTTGGGCATAATCCCCGGATCGATGGGGGCCAGGAGCTTCATCGTGCGTGGCTTGGGCAATGAACAGTCGTTTTGCTCGTGCAGCCACGGTGCCGGCCGGGTCATGAGCCGGACCGAGGCGAAGAAGCGCTTCACTGTCGAGGATCAAGTCCGCGCCACCGCCCATGTGGAATGCCGCAAGGACGCCGCTGTCATCGATGAAATTCCGATGGCATACAAAGACATAGACAAGGTAATGCATGCACAACGTGAACTCGTGGAAGTGCTGCATACCTTGCGTCAGGTGGTGTGCGTCAAGGGTTAACGGAGCCCGCCACAAAAGTGGCAGGAGCACAGGCCTTTTGTTCATTCGCCGACGCGTTGATGCTTCTTCAACCGATAGGCGAACTGCGCCCGACTCAGCCCCAGCGCCCTGGATGCGGCCGCCAGGTTGCCGCTGTTCAGTTGCAAGGCTTCGTTGATCAAGCGTGACTCCAGGCCGTCAATGGAAAAATCTGCGTCCAACTGACTAAGGGACTTCAGCAAGGGTGTCTTTGCCGCGCCTTCGCTCGTCGTGGCGCCCAATGGTGACAAGCCGCCGTGGTCGTCGACCGAGTACGCGTCCACCGGCAATCGCTCGTCGCGAAACAGATGCATCAGGTCGATGGCCTGGCCTTCTTCGCTGGCAATCAAGCCCCGTTCGATGAGGTTTTGCAGCTCCCGAACATTGCCCGGAAAGTCATAGCGCAGCAGGACCTTCAAGGCGCGCATGGTCAGGCCCACCGGCTTACGACCGTATTCCAGGCAAAACCGCTTAAGGAACGCGTTGATCAGCAAGGGGATGTCATCGCGACGATCGCGCAAGGGCGGCAGGGCGATGGGATAGACATTGAGTCGATAGAACAGGTCTTCCCGGAACTCGCCTTGCTCCACCGCTTTGCGCAGGTCGATATTGGTCGCGGTCACTACCCGTACGTCGACCTTGATGCCATGTCCGCCACCGACCCGTTCGATTTCCCGTTCCTGTAATGCACGCAACAGCTTGCCTTGGCCGGCCAGGCTCAAGCAGGTGATTTCGTCAAGGAACAGTGTGCCGCCGTGGGCGCGTTCGAAACGGCCGGGGCGTGAATGGGTTGCGCCGGTGTAGGCGCCGCGCTCCACACCGAACAGCTCGGCCTCGATCAGGTTGTCGGGGATGGCTGCACAGTTGAGCGCGATGAAGGGGCCTTGGCGGCGACGGCTGAGTTGATGCAACTGGCGGGCGAACATTTCCTTGCCCACGCCGGACTCGCCGGTAACCAGCACCGTGGCGGGTGTCAGGGCGACTCGCTGCAAGGCCAGCGTCGCCGCGTTGAACGCCGAACTGGCACCGATCAAGGGCTGTTCGCTGTCAGGCAGCGGTTCGCTGGCGGCCAAACGGTCGGTACGTGCATCGGGCGGCGGGGCCGACGCCGGTTGTGACGCATTGAGGTAGCTCAGGTCGCGCTCGACGTCTCCCCACTGCTCGGCGGTCTTGCCGACGACACGGCAGCGCTCGTGCCCCATGCCCCGGCATTCCACTTCGCGAAAGATCACCAATTGCCCGAACAACCCACTGACGAAACCGATGGCATAGCCCAGCTCGGTCCAGCACACCGGATCCTGCCCGGTGCCATAGGCGGCGATATGTTCGTCGGCTTCGCAGGAGTGATGCCAGAGAAATTCCCCCTCGTAGAATCCCGATTGCGCATCGAACTTGAAGTGCAGGGGTTCGACCTTGGTCATGCCTTCAAGGGTATGCAGGTGCGTGCCCGCGCGAAACACCGCCGCGGCATCCGCGTGAGGCCAGCGTTCACGAATCAGCCGGGCGTCCCGTGCGCCGGAGCAATAGCCGGTGCGGGTGAGCATGCCCCGGGCCTGTTCCAGCCCCTGGCGCTCGATGATCTCGCGGCGCAAGGCGCCGAAAGACGAGCTGTGCAGCAGCAACATGCGCTGGTCGTTGAGCCAGATACGTCCGTCGTCAGGGGAGAAAAACAGGCAGTTGGTCAGTTCCGCCGGTGTCGGCGAGCTGCTGTCGGACAGTTCTTTGCTGTCGCCCCGTGGGCGAAAAGGCTCAGTAGCAATCCGTTCCGGCAGCGGACAGTGGGGATTGTTCATTGTTATGCCCCTGATGGCGGTAGTCGAAATGAGCACCTGGCGAGATAGTTATTAAGCATAACTTTATCAAATGAACAAGTGGCGATCGGCCAGTGGTGGGTTCAGCGGATGCGGTGCGCTCGTCGGGTCAGTCGAAAAGCATTGATCCAGAGCCTTGCGCCATGTTTGTGCGGGTCCAGGAGCGAAACCGGCACACGGCTTGCTCAAGCACTTGCACGGCGTTTGCCCGAGCGCTGGCAAGGCGCGGCAAACGATGACAACAACAAGAGCCGGGAGCTTCAAATGTCTGCATCCGAAAACCACCTGCTAGCCCAGGTGATTGCGTCCGAATCTATCTTCAACGGGGACTGGGTGCGTGCCTCGGGCCCGCTGCTGTCAATCATCGAGCCGGCCACTGGCGAGGCGCTGATGCGCAGTGCCACCGCCGATGCCGCCGATATCGCCAAGGCCTGCCGCGACGCCGCCCTGGCGCAGCCGGCCTGGGCCGCGCTGGGACCACGGGAACGCGCGGCAATCTTCCGCAAGGCGGCCGATGTGGCCGAACAGTCCTTCGCGGAGCTGGCACTCTACGTCGCCCGGGAAACCGGCGCGGCGCTGTTCAAGGGCCAGCACGAAGTGCGTGAAGCGATCGTCCTGTTGCATCAGGCAGCGGGCATGTTGTCCCAGGCGCATGGTGTGGTGTTGCCCAGCGAAGCAGGACGCCTGTCCTATGCGCGACGCTTGCCCCACGGCGTGATTGGCGTGATCTCGCCGTTCAATTTCCCGCTGGTGTTGTCGATGCGCTCCGTGGCGCCTGCGCTCGCGGCGGGCAACGCGGTGGTGCTCAAGCCCGATCCGCAGACACCGGTCAGTGGCGGTTTTCTCATTGCCCGGCTGTTCGAGGCCGCGGGCTTGCCCAAGGGGTTGCTTCAAGTGTTGCCCGGCGCGGCGGATGCCGGAGAGGCGCTGTGCCGTGACCCGAATGTTCAAATGATCGCCTTCACCGGCTCGACCGGTGCGGGGCGAAAAGTGGCCGAAGTGGCCGGGCGCAACCTGAAGAAAGTTGCCTTGGAACTGGGCGGCAAGAACCCATTGATCGTCCTTGAAGACGCCGACCTGGACCTCGCCGCCCGGAACGCTGCCTGGGGCGCCTGGCTGCATCAGGGGCAGATCTGCATGGCGACCGGATTGATTCTCGCCCATCAATCCATTGCCCAGGCGCTGACCAGCAAGTTGGTGGAAAAGGCCCGGGCGTTGACCGTGGGTAACGCAGCCCGTGAAGAAGCGGCGTTGGGGCCATTGATCAATCAGCGGCAGTTGCAACGCGTGCATGACATCGTCCGCGACAGCGTAGACGCCGGCGCAACGTTGGAAACGGGCGGCGAGTACGACCAATTGTTCTATCAGCCTACTGTGCTCAGTGGCGTCAAGCCGGGCATGCGTGCCTTTGAGGAAGAACTTTTCGGACCTGTGGCGACGGTGGTCAGTTTCACCACCGACGAGGAAGCCATCGAGTTGGCCAACCGCACCGAGTACGGGCTCTCGGCGGCAGTTATTTCGCCGTCGGTGGGCCGGGCCATGGCCATCGGCGAGCGGTTGCAGTGCGGCATGTTGCACATCAATGACCAGACCGTCGCCGATGAATGCATCAACCCGTTTGGCGGGCGCGGTGCCTCGGGGAATGGCGGCAGCGTCGGCGGCCCGGCGGACTGGGACGAATACACCCAATGGCAGTGGGTGACCGTCAAGGACAAGGCGCCGCTTTACCCATTCTGACGGGCCGGTTCCCTGCAGGGGCCAATGAGCTGAGGCCCCTGCAAGCAGACAAAAACAATAAGAGGACTCAACATGAAACTCGACAACAAGATTGTGCTGGTGACCGGTGTCTCGTCGGGTATTGGAGCTGCCACGGCGAGCCTGCTGCGCGCCCATGGCGCCCAGGTGATTGGCGTCGACCTCAAGGCCCCGCACATGACCCTCGACGGTTTTGTGCAGGGCGATTTGAGCAGCGCCGAGAACATCGAACGGCTGCTGCCGCAGTTACCCACGCGGTTTGACAGTCTCTGCAACATAGCCGGAGTGCCGGGCACCGCCGATCCGCAATTGCTGGCGCGGGTCAATTACCTTGGGTTGCGTCACTTGAGCCACGCATTGCTGCCACGGATCAACACTGGCGGCAGCATCGTCAACGTCGCCTCAATCCTCGGCGCCGAATGGCCGTTACGTCTGGAGCAGCACAAGGCGCTGGCGCGCACTGACGGTTTCGCCGCCGGCCAATCCTGGTTGGCCGACCACCCGGTGCCGGACCAGACCTGCTACCAGTACTTCAAGGAAGCCTTGATCGTCTGGAACTACCTGCAGGCCCAGCCCTGGTTTCTTGAACATTCGGTGCGCATGAACAGTGTCGCGCCAGGTCCGGTGTTCACACCCATCCTCGACGACTTCGTGAGCATGCTCGGGGAGGCGCGGACCCAGGCCGATGCCCATCGCATGAAGCGTCCGGCGTATGCCGATGAGGTGGCGGCGGTGATCGCTTTCCTGTGTGCCGACGAGTCGCGCTGGATCAACGGCGTCAACTTGCCGGTCGATGGTGGGTTGGCCTCCACCTACATCTGAAATGAGCCCCAACGCGAGCTGCTACCTAAGCGTGTTGGCAGCAAAGCCATGCCAAAAAATAACAATAATGAGAGCGCCCCATGGATAACTTCAAAGATTGCTTTCGCTTCAAGCACTGCGCCCTGTTCCTGGCGTTATGCAGCACCGGTGTGATGGTCGAAAGGACCGAGGCCATGCAAATGGACCTGGGTGACTCCGACTGGAAACTGCGCTGGGACAACACCATCAAGTACAGCCAGGCCTGGCGCCTGCAAGGGCAGGACAGCCGCTTGGTCAACGCGCCAACCGCCAACGGCCTGTACCCGTCGATCCAGAGCCAGGGCGACAAGAATTTCAGCAGTGGCTTGGTCTCCAACCGCCTGGACCTGTTTTCCGAAATGGACCTCAGCCGGCAAAACTATGGGCTGCGGGTCAGCGGCGCGGCCTGGTACGACGATATCTACAACCAGGACACCGACAGCAGCGAACAACCGCATTTCCTCAGCAAAACCCGCGAACTCCACGGTCGCGACGCGGAGATTCTCGACGCCTTCGTGTTCGTGCGCGGGGATCTCGGTGAAGACTCCCAGGGCGTGGCGCGCCTGGGCCGGCACAGCCTGATCTACGGCGAAAGCCTGTTCTATGGTGGCAACGGCATCGCCAATGCCCAGGGGCCGACCGACGTCGTCAAGTTGCTCAGCGTGCCGGGCACTCAGTTCAAGGAAATCCTGCGCCCGGTCAATCAGATCTCCGGGCAATTGCAGATCAACCCGCAGCTGTCGGTGGGCGCTTACTATCAGTTCGAGTGGGAACGTTCCAACCTGCCCGGCGCCGGTAGCTACTTGAGCGATGCCGATGCCATCGGTTACGGCAGTGGTCCACTGCGCCAAGTGTTCGGCAACGACACGGTGAATGGCGGCGACCTGAAACCACGCAATTCGGGGCAGGGCGGCATGCAAATCCGCTACAAGCCGAGCGGCACCGAGCTGGAGCTGGGTTTCTACGCGGCTCAGTACCACGATAAAGCGCCAATCGGGCTGTACGCCTACCTGGACGGTCCGGCGGCAGCCGCCACAGGGTTGCCGATCCTGGGTTCCTATCGCCAGGTCTACGCCGAAGACATCAAGACCGCCGGCGTCAGTTTTTCCACCGCCTATGGCCCGTTCAACTTTGCCGGTGAAACCTCGTTGCGCTGGAACGCGCCGCTGGTGAGCAACCTGCAAGTGGTGACGCCTGGCATGCAGGCCGATGGCGGCGACGATGCGTTGTTTGCCCGGGGCAAGACCGCCCACGCCAACCTGTCGGCGATTTACCTGCTGTCGCCCACCGCGTTCTGGGACGGCGGCTCGGCCCTGGCCGAACTGGCCTGGAACCGCACCCTGAGCGTGACCAAGAACGCGACCGCCCTGGACTCCAACACCACTCGCGATGCCACGGCGCTTCGGGTGCTGCTGGAGCCGGCGTATTTCCAGATTATCGATGGGATCGACCTGACCGTGCCGATCGGCATGGGAATCGTGCTCGATGGGCGCTCATCGGCGGTCAACAAATCCGGCTTCGGCAACACCCACTCCGGTGACTGGAGTGTCGGGCTCAAAGCCACCTATCTGCAACGCTGGGACGTCGGGCTCAACTACGTGAACTTCTTCGGCGCCCCGAAAGCCGGGCTGCGCGAGGACGGCAATTTCAGTTACGGACAGTCGTTGGCCGACCGCGACTTCGTCTCGCTCTATGTGAAAACCTCATTCTAATAAGGTGGATTCGCCATGCAGAACACAGCTTTCCTGAACACCTGCGTCCTGACCCTGGCCCTCGCCGGCATGGGGCTGGCGCAGGCAGCGGTGTCGCCCGAACAGGCCGCCCGTTTGAAAACCGATCTGACCCCGCTGGGCGGTGAGCGTGCCGGCAATGCCGATGGCAGCATCCCGGCGTGGCAGGGCGGTTACACCCAGGTCGCGCCCGGCTACAAACCGGGGGACAAGCGCCCCGATCCATTCTCGGGCGAGAAACCGTTGTATTCGATCAAGGCCTCGAATATGGAGCAGTACGCCAGCCAGTTGGCCGAAGGCACCAAGCTGTTGTTGAAGAAGTACCCGGACTATCGCCTGGACGTCTATCCGACTCATCGTTCGGCTGCCGCCCCGCAATGGGTCTATGACAACACCAGCAAGAACGCCACCCGCGCCACGCTGGACGTGGACAGCGAAAAAGTCTCCAACGCCTATGGCGGCATTCCGTTCCCGATCCCGGAAAACGGTGCACAGGTGTTGTGGAATTATCGATTGTCCTGGCAGGGCGGCGACACCATCAGCTCGCCTTTCGATACCTGGCTGATGACCGCCGGTGGCAAGAAAGTCCAGGCGACTCGGGCTCAATACACCTACCAGTTTCCCTACTACGTCGAAGGCGGCAGCCTGGAAAACTATTCGGGCAAGTACTTGCTGGGCAAGCTGTTCACCGAATTGCCGTCGTCCAAGGCCGGCGAAGGCCTGATGACCCATTGGGACCTGGACCCGTCCAATCGAGCGGCCTGGCAGTACCTGGTCGGCCAGCGCCGGGTTCGCCGCGCCCCAAACATCGCCTATGACACGCCAGACTTCGTGACCTCCGGCGTCGGCCTGTTCGACGAAGCGTTCATGCTGTTCGGGCCTACCGACCGTTATGACCTGAAGCTGACCGGCAAAAAAGAGCTGATGGTCCCCTACAACAATAATCGCGCTGCGTTGGCCAAGAGCGACGACCTGATCAAGGTGAACTTCCTCAACCCCGACCTGGTGCGTTGGGAGAAGCACCGGGTCTGGGTGGTCGAGGCCACGCTCAAGGCCGGCAAGCGCCATGTCGTACCGCGTCGGACCTACTACGTCGACGAAGACTCCTGGCAGATCCTGATGGCCGACGGTTATGACGCCCAAGGCAAGCTCGGTCGGCAGATGTATTCGCTGACGCTGCTGGCACCGGACCTGCCGGCCCTTACCGCACAGGTCATGTGGGGCAGCTACAACCTCGACACCGGTGCTTATTTCCTCAACTCATCGAGCAACGACCTGGCGGTCCAGTACCAGAAAGTCGCGAAGCCTTCGGCGTCCTATTTCACCCCGGATGCCATGGCCAACGAAAACATGCGCTGAACCTGTGGCGACTGTGGCGAGGTGAGGCTCACTGCGGTCGCTTACGATTTTCCAGGCGGGATGAAGACATGAGAGCTGAAAGAATCTTTATGAGTCGCGGTCCGCTTTGGGGGGCTTGCGCCCTGGCGTTGTGCCTTTGGGCAAGCGTGTCCGTCGCCGCGCAGCCGACGACATTCGCAGTGCTCCAACAACCGGCACTGCCCACCGCCAAGGCCCAGCGTGCGGTATTGCTTGGGCTGGCCCGGGCCGGCGAGCGCTTGGTGGCGGTCGGTGAGCGCGGGATCGTGCTGCTCTCCGATGATGCTGGCGTGACTTGGCGCCAGGCCAAGGTGCCGGTCAGCGTCAGCCTGACGGCGGTGCAGTTCGTCGATGCCGAGCAGGGCTGGGCGGTCGGCCATCTTGGCGTGGTCCTGCATACCACGGACGGCGGCGAGACCTGGCAGAAGCAACTCGACGGTGAACGCGCCATCGCCCTGGCGGCGCAGGTCGCCGGGCGCGATGCCGGCAGGCCGGGCGGCGCCGCCAATGTCGCGCAGGCACGGCAGATGCTCGATGACGGACCGGATAAGCCGTTTCTCGACCTGTATTTCAGCGACCGCCTGAACGGCTACGTCGTGGGCGCCTACAACCAGATCTACCGGACCGACGACGGTGGCCGAAGCTGGCAGCCGTGGATGGGACACGTGGACAACCCGCAAGGCTTGAACCTGTATGGCATCCGCGCTGTAGGCAACGCTCTGCTGCTGGTGGGCGAGCGCGGCCTGCTGTTGCGTTCGACCGATGCCGGGCAGTCTTTCCAGGCGTTGAAGACACCTTACGAGGGCAGTTTTTTCGGCCTGCTCGGCACCCGCGATGGAGGCTTGGTTGCCTACGGTCTACGGGGCAATGCCTGGTGGTCCGACGACCGTGGCGACAGTTGGCGGCGCCTGGAAACCGCCATCGAATCGACGCTGTCGACGGCGCTTCAATTGCGCGACGGCAGCCTGCTGTTGGCCAGCCAGGGCGGAGAGCTTTTATTCAGTCACGACCAGGGTCGCAGCTTTGACAGGCGACAAAGCCGCAGCGGCGGGACGGTCGCCGCCGTGCAACAGGCGGTCGACGGCAGTCTGGCCAGTGTCGGTTTGAGCGGCGTGGCCGCCGACCAGGATCCGCGGGCCTCCGGTAAACCTTGAAACTTCACGGTGTAGCGCTATCGGGCTACGGCTTGTGCAACAGGAGTCAAACTTGAAAGACGACAGAATCCAAACCGTGATCGGCCGCCAGGAAGACTTCGACCGGGCCTCGGGCAACTTCGCCGAGCGGGCGATCTTCAACCATCGACCGCTGGTGGTCCTGCTGTGCCTGTTGGTGACGCTGGTGCTTGGCTGGCAAGCCACGCGCATCGGCATCAATGCCAGCTACGAGAAGACCATTCCCACCGGGCATCCCTACGTCGCCAATTTCCTTGAGAACCGCAGTGAGTTGAGCGGCCTGGGCAACTCGCTGCGCGTCGCGGTGGAGGTCAACCAGGGGAGCATTTTCACCAAGGATTACCTCGACACCCTGGCCAAGCTCAACGATGAGCTTTACCTGCTGCCGGGTGTCGATCGACCCTACATGAAGTCGTTATGGACGCCGACTACGCGCTGGACCGCCGTGACTGAGGAAGGGCTCGATGGCGGCACCGTCATTCCTGATGACTACGATGGCTCGGCGACCAGCATCGAACAGGTGCGGACCAATGTGGCCCGTTCCGGTGAAGTCGGTCAGTTGGTGGCCGGCAACTTCAAGTCCAGCGTGATCTTCGTTCCTTTGTTGGAAATCAATCCGCAGACGGGCAAGGCGCTGGACTATGGCGATTTCTCGCGGCAGTTGGAGGCGTTGCGCGACAAGTACCAGACTGACGACCTGCGGATTCACATCACCGGCTTTACCAAGATCGTCGGCGACCTGATCGAGGGGATGACCCAAGTCCTGCTGTTCTTCGTGGTGGCGGTGCTGGTCACGGTCCTGGTGCTGTTTGGCTACACCCGTTGCGTGCGCAGCACCCTGGTGGTGGTGACGTGCTCACTGGCTGCGGTGCTCTGGCAACTGGGGCTGCTCGCCGTCCTCGGTTACGAGCTCGACCCGTACTCGGCCTTGGTGCCGTTCCTGGTGTTCGCCATCGGCATGAGCCACGGCGCGCAGAAGATGAACGGCATCATGCAGGACATCGGTCGCGGCACTCACCGGGTGGTCGCCGCGCGCTATACCTTCCGCCGGCTGTTCGCCGCTGGCATCACCGCGTTGCTTTGCGATGCGGTGGGCTTCGCCGTGTTGCTGCTGATCGATATCCGGGTGATCCAGGACCTGGCAATCACCGCGAGCCTGGGTGTCGCGGTGCTGATCTTCACCAACCTGATCCTGCTGCCGATTCTGCTCAGCTACATCGGTGTCAGCCCGGCGGCGGCGCAACGCAGCCTGAGTGCGGAAACCAGCGAGCAGCAGGCGCAGATCAAGCATCCACTATGGCGTGCACTCGATTTGTTCACCCAACGGCGCTGGGCTATTGGCGCCATGTTGGTGGGCTTGTTGTTGGCCGCATTTGGCTTCGCCGTGAGCCTGCACCTGAAGATCGGCGACCTGGACCCCGGTGCTCCGGAGCTGCGGGCCGACTCGCGCTACAACCGCGATGCGTTGTTCATGACCCAAAATTATGCGGCCAGCTCGGATATTTTCGTGGTCATGATCAAGACCCCGGAGGATCAATGCACCCGTTACGCCAGCCTGTCGGCGGTGGATGCGCTGGCCTGGCAATTGGAGCAATTGCCAGGCGTGGAATCGACCACGTCGATGGCCGCGCTGAGCAAAATCGCCACGGCCGGTTACAACGAAGGCAATTTCAAATGGTACGAACTGATCCCCAATGACGGCGCGTTGGGCGCGGTGCAAACCCGTGCACCGCGAGAACTGTTCAACCAGGGTTGCTCGATGCTCTCGCTGTACGTCTACCTGTCCGATCACAAGGCTGACACCTTGAACCGCGTGGTGGAAACCAGTGAGCAATTCATCGCTGGGCACTCGTTGCCAGAGGTCAAGTTCATGCTGGCAGCGGGCAGTGCGGGGATCGAAGCGGCGACGAACATCGTGGTGAAGAAGTCCATGCGCGAGATGCTGTTCTGGGTCTACGGTGCGGTCAGCCTGCTGTGTCTGCTGACGTTCCGTAGCTGGCGCGCCACCCTGTGCGCGATGCTGCCGCTGATGCTCACTTCGATCCTGTGTGAAGCGCTGATGGTGGGGTTGGGCATGGGCGTGAAAGTCGCGACATTGCCGGTCATTGCATTGGGCGTGGGGATCGGCGTGGATTATGCGCTGTACGTGTTGAGCGTGATCCTGGCTCGGATGCGTGCCGGCGACACCTTGGCCCAGGCGTATTACCAGGCGCTCTTGTTCACTGGGAAAGTGGTGTTGCTCACGGGGATGACGTTGGCTGTGGCGGTGTCGACCTGGGCGTTTTCGCCGATCAAGTTTCAGGCTGATATGGGGATTTTGCTGGCCTTCATGTTTTTGGTGAACATGCTGGGGGCTCTGATTCTGCTGCCGGCCTTGGCTTGGTGGTTGCTGCCTCGGAAGGTGTTTTTAAAAAAGCCTGCGTTGAGTCCACAGGAGCGGTGGGTTAGGGGGTGATAGGGGACAGGGCATTTGATCGTTCCCACGCTCTGCGTGGGAATGCATCCCGTGACGCTCTGCGTCACCTTCCAGAAGCGGAACGCGGAGCGTCCCGGGCGACATTCCCACGCAGGAGCGTGGGGAACGATCGGTATGTATTTTCAGCCTTGAAAATCAGAATCAGGAGCTCCCAGCAACAGCCCCAGAACCCGCCAACCGCGACCCAGCCGAACGCCGAATCACGCCAAGAATAGCCAACGTCGCAACCACCAACCCAGGTGAAGTCGCGAGCAACACGGCGGTAGTACCACCCCCGGCCGCAAGGATCTGCCCTGCCGCCAAAGGCCCGGCTACCGAGCCCAGGCGTCCGATGGCCACTGCGGCACCGACACCTGTCGCGCGGACGACTGTCGGGTAGGAGGGCGGTGCCAAGGCGTAAAGGACCAGCTGCGCCGCCATGACGAACAACCCGGCGGCAAACCCGGCAATAACCATCGGCACGATGCCGACTGACACCCCGACCCCGGCCAGGGCGCTCAGCAGCCCGGCGTAGACGAACAGCACCACCTTGCTGCCATTGCAACGGTCCAGCAACACGCCACCCAGTAACGAGCCGAGGGCTCCGCCGATGTTGAACAGCATCTGCACCAGGCCGGCCTGGGGTTTGCTGAAGCCCTGTTCCAACAGCAGGGACGGCAGCCAGTTGAGCAACATGTACATGACCGTCAGGGTGAAGAAATAGCTCAGCCAGAGGCCCAGGGTAGTGAGGCCTCGCCCTTCGCCGAACAGCGCCTGGCCAACAGAACCGCGAACTTCGCCGCCAGCGTCGCGGACCTGCTTGAATGCGCTGGACTCCGGTAGCCACAGCACCATCAACGGCACCACCAGCAAGGGCGCCAGGCCGCCGATGAAGAAGGTCATCTGCCAATGCTCGCCGAACGTCATCGCGACCACTGCCGCCAATGCGCCGCCAAGCGGAACGCCGGCGTACATCACGCTGATGGCCGTGCCGCGTCGTTGTTCGCCCACCGCCTCGGCGCACAAGGCGATGAGGTTAGGCAGGGCGGCTCCGAGGCCGAGGCCGGTCATGAAGCGCACCAACAGCAGAGTCGAATACTGTTCGACATAAGCGGTGCCGAGGGAGAACACACCGAACAGCAGGACCGCGGCGACGAGGATTTTCTTGCGTCCGATGCGATCGGCGATCCAGCCGCCGAAGAACGCACCCGGTAGCAGGCCGATGATGCCGGCGCTAAAGACCCAGCCCATCATTTTCGGGTCCAGGGTAAACGTCTGGCGCAAGCCGGCAGCGGCGGTGCCGGCAGACTGAAGATCAAACCCTTCGATCAACGCGACGATGAAACACAAAGCGATGGTCAACGTCGCACGACGCGGCGGACGATTCATGGCAAATCCTCTTATTGTTGTTGTCGGGACTGCGGCTTGACAGGAAACCGGCAGCGCAGGATTAGATTAACAAAGCTAACTAAAAAATGAATCGCACGACACCGACAGGTAAAAACGCCGGTTTTCTATTTCAAATCAATAAATTGACGTAGGTGGGACGGCCAGCGGGGATTTTAGTTAACTATATTAATGTTCGATTATCGGTCACTTCGGATTGACGAAGCACCCGTGCCGTTTCCATTCTCTGTCCGCGCCGCCCCATCATCCGGGGCTGCCTCGATCGAAAACAACAACAAGAAGCGGACATCGAACATGCCAGATCTCATTCGGGACGCCCATGGGGCGGGCTCAGTTTCACCCCTCATTCAGTGGTTGGCCGGCGCCGGGCTGGGCCTGTTCTGCAGCGTAGCGCTGGCCGAAGGCTTCATCGACGATAGCCACGGCACGCTGACGCTGCGCAATTACTACATGGATCGCGACTACAAGGACGACGGCGCGAAGACTGCTGCGCGGGAATGGGCCCAGGGTGTCTTCATGAACGTGGAGTCGGGGTTCACTCCGGGGACGGTCGGGTTTGGCCTGGACGTGAGAGGGTTGCTGGGGGTCAAGCTCGACTCGTCACCGGATCGCAGCGGCACCGAACTGTTGCCCGTGTCCAGCAGCGACAAGCGCGCGGCGGATGAATATTCCCGCTTGGGCCTGACCGGAAAGCTACGTTTCGGCCAAACCACGGTGAAGACCGGCGACGTGTCGATTTTCCTGCCGTTTGCCTTCGCCAGCCCGTCGCGGCTGCTGCCCCAGACGTTTCGTGGGACGACACTCAGCTCCAAGGACATTGACGGTTTGACGCTGAATACCGGCTACATCGATCGCATCGCCCGGCGCGATTCCACCGATTACCAGCCGATGACCATCGCCTCGCCCAATCGCCGTTTCAACGGCTCGGCGACGTCGTCTCACATGGCTTATGTCGGTGGCGATTACCAGGTCAACAAAGACCTCAGCCTGCGCGCCTACCACGCCGAAGTGGCGGACTTGTACCAACAGCACACCCTCGCGTTGCTGCATAACCTGCCCCTCGGCGATGGCGTGTTGACCACTGATTTGCGCAGTTTCTTCAGCGACGAAGACGGCGCCGCCAAGGCCGGCAAGGTGGATAACCGCAACGTTTCGGCACTGGTCGGCTATCGCCTCGGCGGGCATCGTGTCAGCCTGGGTTATATGCACTCCAGCGGCGACACGGCAACGCCTTACGTGTCTGGCACCGAGTTGATGGGCTTGAGCGAAATGACCATGAGTTCGGACTTTCTCAACGCCAAGGAGCGTACCTGGCAGGCGATTCACGACTACGATTTCGCCGCCGTCGGCGTGCCTGGCCTGCGAACCCGGTTGCGCTACGTGCGCGGCGATCATATCGAGCTGGCGGCCCTCAATGCCGAGGATCGCAAGGAGCGCGAATTCCAGATGGAACTGGGCTATGTGATCCAAAGTGGTCCGCTGAAAAATGTCGGATTGCTGGCGCGCAAGTCGATCTATCGCAACGACTTTCCGGGCACGGCGGCGTTTCGCGACGAGAACCAGACCCGTTTCCTGGTAACGTACAGCGTGCCGATCTGGTGACTTGGGGAAGACTTCGGTGAACGAGCTTTTGTGGCGAGGGAGCTTGCTCCCGCTGGACTGCGGAGCAGTCCCAAGCTATTGAACGCAGGGCTGCAGGCTGACCGAGTGGACTGCATTGGGGTCGCTGCGCAACCCAGCGGGAGCAAGCTCCCTCGCCACAGGGGGAGCGGTGTTCTTTTACTGGTAAACCTTCTTCAACAACCGCAGCAGCTCTTCCCGCTCGCTACCGTTGAGCGCAGCGGTGGAATCGAGGTCGCTCTGGGCGGCGATCTGCTTGAGCTCCTTGAGCAGCGTTTCGCCGGTCTTGCTCAGGAAAATCCCGTAGGAGCGCTTGTCCGGCTTGCAGCGCACCCGCACGGCCAAGGCGCGGCTTTCGAGTTTATTCAACAGCGGCACCACTTGCGGCGGCTCGATGGCCAATGCCTTGGCCAGGTCCGCCTGCATCAAGCCCGGGTTCTGGTCGATGATCGCCAGGGCCGAGAACTGCGCGGGCCGCAGGTCGTGGACGGCGAGTCGGCCGATCAGGTTCTGGAACAGTTTCAACTGGGCGCGGCGCAGGGCATAACCAATCAGGTCATCCAGCGCGGAGTCCATCGGCGCCTGCGTGTCGGCACTGTCGGCCAGGGGCTCGGCAGCGGGTTCGGCAAGCTTGGAAGACTTGGCCATCGAAAGGTGCATCCTCAAGGTCAGTGATTAACAAGGCTATCCAGTTTGCCGAGGTTGCCGTGCGGTGGCTACGGGCGTCTGGATTTTTTCTGATTCGCGGGTTCATTCAATCGGACCAAAATTACAGGTAAATCGATTAATAGTTAATTGACATAACTAATATTCAAGGTTAGTTTTTGTTCATCTTCAGCCAAGAACAAGAGAGCACGCGCCATGAGCAATTACGAAGGACGCTGGACAACCGTCAAGGTCGAGATCGAGGAAGGCATCGCCTGGGTCATCCTCAACCGCCCGGAAAAACGCAATGCCATGAGCCCGACCCTCAACCGCGAGATGATCGATGTGCTGGAGACCCTGGAACAGGACCCGGCCGCTGGCGTGCTGGTGTTGACTGGCGCTGGTGAAGCGTGGACCGCCGGCATGGACCTCAAGGAATATTTCCGCGAAGTGGACGCCGGGCCGGAAATCCTTCAGGAGAAGATCCGTCGCGAAGCCTCGCAATGGCAGTGGAAACTCCTGCGCATGTACGCCAAGCCCACCATCGCGATGGTCAACGGTTGGTGCTTCGGCGGCGGTTTCAGTCCACTGGTGGCGTGCGACCTGGCGATCTGCGCCGACGAGGCGACGTTCGGCCTGTCGGAAATCAACTGGGGCATTCCGCCCGGCAACCTGGTCAGCAAGGCGATGGCCGACACCGTGGGGCATCGCCAGTCGCTGTACTACATCATGACCGGCAAGACTTTTGGCGGGCAGAAAGCCGCCGAAATGGGCCTGGTCAACGAAAGCGTGCCGTTGGCGCAGTTGCGTGAAGTCACCATTGAGCTGGCGCGCAACCTCTTGGAGAAAAACCCCGTGGTGCTGCGTGCGGCCAAGCATGGCTTCAAGCGCTGCCGCGAACTGACCTGGGAGCAAAACGAGGATTACCTCTACGCCAAGCTGGACCAGTCGCGCTTGCTCGACACCGAAGGTGGTCGTGAGCAGGGCATGAAACAGTTCCTCGACGACAAAAGCATCAAGCCTGGCCTGCAAGCCTATAAGCGATAGCGGCAGCTACAAGCTTCAAGCTTCAAGCTTCAAGCAGAAGCAGTTCGAGTTGTGCTTGCAGCTTGCAGCTTGCAGCTTAAAACTCCGCTCTCATAACAATCATAACGAGGAGTCATCTACATGCTGGACGTGCCCCTGTTGATTGGCGGCCAGTCGTGTCCCGCCCGTGACGGCCGGACCTTCGAGCGCTGCAACCCGGTGACCGGTGAAGTGGTGTCTCGCGTGGCCGCCGCCACGTTGGAAGACGCCGATGCCGCCGTGGCGGCTGCGCAAGCGGCGTTTCCCGCTTGGGCGGCGCTGGCGCCCAACGAACGTCGCACCCGCTTGCTCCGCGCGGCCGAGCAGTTGCAGGCCCGCAGCGGCGAATTCGTTGCCGCCGCCGGCGAGACCGGTGCCATGGCCAATTGGTACGGTTTCAACGTGCACCTGGCGGCAAACATGCTGCGCGAAGCAGCTTCCATGACCACCCAGATCAATGGCGAAATCATTCCTTCGGACGTGCCCGGCAGTTTCGCCATGGCCTTGCGTCAGCCCTGCGGCGTGGTGCTGGGCATTGCGCCATGGAACGCCCCGGTGATTCTCGCCACCCGCGCCATCGCCATGCCCTTGGCTTGCGGCAACACCGTGGTGCTCAAGGCCTCGGAAATCAGCCCGGCGGTGCATCGGCTGATCGGCCAGGTGCTGCAAGACGCAGGTTTGGGTGACGGTGTGGTCAATGTCATCTGCAACGCGCCGGAGGATGCGCCAGTCATCGTCGAGCGCCTGATCGCCAACCCGGCGGTGCGCCGGGTCAACTTCACCGGCTCGACCCATGTCGGGCGCATCGTTGGCGAGCTGTCGGCGCGCCACCTCAAGCCGGCACTGCTGGAACTGGGCGGCAAGGCGCCGTTGCTGGTGCTGGACGACGCCGATCTGGACGCAGCGGTGGAAGCGGCCGCCTTCGGCGCCTACTTCAACCAGGGCCAGATTTGCATGTCCACCGAGCGGCTGATCGTCGATGCCCGCGTGGCCGATGCCTTTATCAGCCGACTGACCGCAAAGATCGCCACCTTGCGCGCCGGCGACCCTGCGGCGAGCGACTCGGTGCTGGGTTCGCTGGTGGACGCCAGCGCGGGGCAGCGCATCAAGGGACTGATCGACGATGCCCTGGCGAAAGGCGCGAAGCTGCTGGCGGGCGGTCAGTTGGAAGGCAGCATTTTGCAACCGACCTTGCTCGATGGCGTCACCGCCGAAATGCGCCTGTACCGCGAAGAGTCCTTCGGACCGGTGGCGGTGTTGCTGCGCGGCGAGGGTGATGAAGAGCTGCTGCGCCTGGCCAACGACTCCGAGTTCGGTTTGTCGGCGGCGATCTTTAGCCGCGACACCAGTCGCGCCTTGGCCTTGGCCCAGCGGATCGAGTCAGGTATCTGCCACATCAACGGCCCGACCGTGCACGACGAGGCGCAAATGCCTTTCGGCGGGGTCAAGTCCAGCGGTTACGGCAGCTTCGGCGGCAAGGCGTCTATCGAGCATTTCACTCAGTTGCGCTGGGTGACGATGCAGAACGGCCCTCGCCATTATCCGATCTGAAAACCACGGCATTACGCGCGGCTGAGCCCTGAAAGCCGCCGCCCGCCGCAGGCCAGACCTAACAAAAATTCCAAGGCCGCAGCCACACGCTGCCACGTTCCGCTCGTTTTGCGCGACCCGAGCGTGCCTTGATGGAGGAGATGCACCGTGAGTTCCGAGTTCAAATCATCCTCCCGGCCCGAGCCTGTGCGTTATCGCCAGGTATCGATTGGCCATCCAGCCGTTGAAGTGCGCGAAGAGCAGGGGATTGTGCACATGCGTTCCCTGGAACCGCTGGCTCCGTTGCCTGCACGTTTGCTTGATCGCCTGGTGCACTGGGCGCAGGTACGGCCACACCAGACGTTCATTGCCGCCCGCGAAGACAAGGGTGAGTGGCGTCACGTCAGCTATGCACAAATGCTCGACAGCGTGCGAGCCATCGCCCAAGGCCTGCTGGCGTATGGGTTGTCGGCGGAAAAACCCTTGGCGTTGCTGTCGGGCAACGACATCGAGCACCTGCAGATGGCGTTTGGAGCCATGTACGCCGGCATTCCTTACTGCCCGGTGTCGCCAGCCTACTCGCTGTTGTCCCAGGATTTCGCCAAGCTGCGGCATGTCTGCAACGTGCTGCAACCGGGGCTGGTGTTCGTCAGCGACGCGGCGCCGTTTGAGCGAGCGGTCAACGCCGTGTTGCCGGCGGAGATCCCATTGATCACCGTACGCGGCGAGATGGCGGGGCGCGGGCGGACAAGCTTCGCCAGCCTGCTGGCAGAGCCGGGCGGCATCGAAGCCGAGCGTGCCTTCGTCGCCACCGGCCCGGACAGTATCGCCAAGTTCCTGTTCACGTCGGGTTCCACCAAACTGCCCAAAGCGGTAATCACCACTCAGCGCATGCTTTGCGCCAACCAGCAGATGCTCTTGCAGACCTTCCCGGTGTTCGGCGAAGAACCACCGGTGCTGGTGGACTGGCTACCGTGGAATCACACGTTCGGCGGCAGCCATAACGTCGGGATCGTGTTGTACAACGGTGGCACGTTCTATCTCGACGATGGCAAGCCCACCGTCCAGGGCTTCGCTGAAACCTTGCGCAACCTCAAGGAAGTTTCCCCGACCGCCTACCTGACCGTGCCCAAGGGCTGGGAAGAGTTGGTCAGCGCCTTGGAACAGGATGCCGAGTTGCGCGAGCGCTTCTTCAAACGCATCAGCCTGTTTTTCTTCGCTGCGGCGGGCCTTTCGCAAAGCACCTGGGATCGACTCGACAAAGTGGCCGAACAGCATTGCGGCGAACGAATCCGCATGATGGCCGGCCTGGGGATGACCGAAGCATCGCCGTCCTGCACCTTCACCACCGGACCACTGTCGATGGCCGGCTACATCGGCTTGCCGGCGCCGGGCTGCGAAGTGCGGTTGGTGCCGGTGGACGGCAAGTTCGAAGGACGCTTTCGCGGGCCGCACATCATGCCCGGCTACTGGCGATCGCCCGAGCAGACCGCCGAGGTGTTCGATCAGGACGGCTTCTATTGCTCGGGTGACGCCATCAAGCTCGCCGACCCCACCAATCCACAGCTGGGGCTGATGTTCGATGGGCGGATTGCCGAGGACTTCAAACTCTCCTCCGGGGTGTTCGTCAGTGTCGGGCCGCTGCGCAACAGGGCGGTGCTGGAAGGCACGCCTTATGTGCAAGACCTGGTGGTGACGGCACCGGATCGTCCGTGCCTGGGCGCATTGGTACTGCCACGCCTGCACGAATGCCGGCGCCTGTCGGGCCTGGGGCCGAAGGCCAGTGATGCCGAGGTCCTCGCCAGCGCGCCGGTGCGCCAATGGTTCGCCGATTGGCTGCGCCGCCTGAATCGCGAAGCCAACGGCAACGCCAGTCGCGTCGAATGGATCGCGCTGCTGGATGAACCCGCGTCCATCGACCGAGGGGAAATCACCGACAAGGGCTCGATCAATCAGCGGGCGGTGCTGCAATGGCGCGCGGCGAAGGTCGAGGCGCTGTACCGTGGCGAGGATCCGACGATCCTGCGCGCCGGACCGGTCGGCTGACACTGCCGCCTTGTGGGCGCGAGTGCGCTCGCTCCCACAATTGATTGCAATTACTATGGCGGCTTTCTCTTCTCTGGAATCACCTGGATGAGCAAGCCCGGCCAAACGGTCCTGGTCGCATTGCGTCGCATGATCGCCTCCGGCGAGCTGGCGGCGGGCGAGCGGCTGATGGAAATTCCCACCGCGCAATTGTTCGGCGTCTCACGGATGCCGGTGCGCATGGCGTTTCGCACCCTGGAGCAGGAAGGGCTGCTGGTGCGTTTTGGCGGGCGCGGTTTCCAGGTCCGTTCGGTCAGTGCCGAGGAAATCGCCGGGGCGGTGGAAGTGCGTGGCGTGCTCGAAGGGCTCGCCGCCCGACAAGCGGCCGAGCGCGGACTGTCCGACGAGGCCCGTCGCACGCTTGAGCGGTGCCTGGTACAGGGCGACGAACTGTTCGCAAAAGGCTACGTGACCGAAGAAGACCTGGAGGTCTACCACGATCTCAACATGCGTTTTCATCAAGTAATCGTCGCAGGCAGCCACAACCCGGCCATCGCCGATGCCCTGGCGCGCAACGACCACCTGCCATTCGCCTCAGTGACCGCCCTGGCGGTGGATCGCCAGAACATGGCCGGCGAGTTTCGCCGCTTCAATTACGCCCACATGCAGCATCACTCGGTGTTCGACGCGCTCGTCAGCCGCCAGGGTGCCCGCGCCGAAGCGATCATGCGCGAGCATGCCAACGCGACTTTGCGTTACGCCGAGGTATTCGGCTCGGCGTTGGCGGATGAGCGGATGAAGGTGATTCTTCGATCTGAATGATCTGTCCATTGTGGTGCCTAGAGATCCAGCACCAACAACGGCGTCCGCGACCTCGAACAGCACGGCGTGAATTGATCATTGAGCGCTTGCTCGGCCTCGGTCAGGAACATGTCACGGTGTTCCGGCACGCCTTCCAGCACGCGGGTCAGGCAGGTGCCGCAGACGCCTTGCTCGCATGAGATCGGCACCTCGACGCCATGGCTTTCCAATACCTGCACCACGCTGCGGTCCGCCGGCACCTCGAACACGAGGCCGCTGCGAGCCAGTTTCACCGAGAAGCTGCCATCGGCCGTGGTGTCCGTCGGCGCGGCGGCGAAGTATTCCCGGTGCAGGTTGGGCTCTTGCCAGCCTTGGGCCTTGGCGGTGTCGAGGACGTGCTGCATGAAACCACCGGGGCCACATACGTAGAGGTGCAGATCGTCGCAGGGGGAAGCCAATACTCGCGCGGCATCCAATGCCGTGGCGGGCTGTTCGTCGAAGTGCAGGAACACCCGGTCGGCATAAGGCGACTGCTGCAAGCGCTCGACAAAAGCCGCGCGCTCCCTGGACCGCGCGCAGTAATGCAACGCGAACGCAGCGCCGCTTTGGGCCAGGTGCTCGGCCATGCACAGGATCGGCGTGATGCCGATGCCTCCAGCAAACAGCAGGCTGCGTCGGGCCTGCGGGGCCAGGGCGAACAGGTTGCGCGGTTCGCTGATCAGCAATCGGGTGCCCGGCTGGATCTGTTCATGCAAACTGCGTGAGCCTCCACGTGACGAGGGATCCTTGAGCACGCCGATGAGGTAGCGATGCCGTTCCTCCGGGTGGTTGCACAGCGAATATTGGCGAATCAGCCCGTCGGGCAAATGCACATCGATATGGGCGCCGGCAGCGAAAGGCGGAAGTGGCTGACCATCGATACTCGTCAGCTCGTAGCTGCAAATGTCGAGGGCTTCATCGCGCCGTGCGGCGACTTGGACTTCGATCATGGCCGCTGCTCCGCGTGTTGCGGCTGCTGGGTGGTGGCGATCAACGCCGCCTGCTGCTCACGCTCCCTGGCGATCCAGCGTTCCAGGACCCGACGCGATTGCACGCCGCCGGCGTCGATGTTGAGCTTGAGCAAGTTGCGTTGCGGATGGTCCAGCAGGTTGCGTTGCTGGCGCTCGAGCATCTCCAGGTCTTCGCTGAAAATCTTGCCCTGGCCTTCGCGAATGCTCGCGGTCAATGCTTCGTCCTGGGGCTGGAAGTGCCGGGCCATGCCCCAGAAATACCAGATGGAGGTCTCGGTTTCCGGCGTGATGAAGTCCACCACAATGCTCGATGCCTTGAACTGTGGCGCGGCGTGATAACCGCCATGGCCCGCGTGGGCCACGCCGACTTCGATCAGTACATGGCTGGGCGGGGTGAAGCGACAGATCTGCCAGCGGTCCACCGGCACATCGTCGGCCAGGTTGTTGCCACGCAGCGCCATGCGCCAGAACGGCGGGGCCATGATGTTTTCCATGTGGCGGGCGGTGACCACTTCATCACCTTCGACGGTGGTCACGGGCGGTGCCTCGTCGATTTCCTTCTGGCCGATGCTCGAGGCGTGGACGTAGGTCTCGTGAGTCAGGTCCATCAGGTTGTCGATCATCAGGCGATAATCGCAGTGGATATGGAACAGGCCGCCGCCGTACGCCCACTCAGCGCTCTGCGCCCATTCCAGATAAGGAATCAGCGACGGGTCCGCCAGCGCCTGTTCACCGGGCCAGACCCAGATAAACCCATGGCGTTGCTCAACGGCAAAGGTCTTGTTGCAGGGAAATCCACGTACCCGCTGGCCAGGCATTTCGACGGTCTTGCCATCGCACCCCATGACCAGGCCATGGTAGCCGCAGACTAGATTGCCGTTTTCGACATAACCCAGCGAGAGCGGGGCGCCACGGTGAGGGCAAAAATCCTCGACGGCGGCGACTTTCCCTTCATGTCCGCGGTAGAAGACGATTTTCTCGCCACAGATCTGCCGACCCAGCGGCTTTTCGGCGATTTCATCGGGGGTGCAGGCAACGTACCAGGTGTTTTTTGGGTACATGAGTGGGATCTCCAGGCTGGTTTTATTTTTATCTGTGGATCCATTAACTCTCTTAACTAATTTGATTGTCAACGTATTGAAGGGAAAAGTAGACGGGCAGCACACATCAATGGATCCATTGGCGTCCTAGAACCGGTACTGCTTCGGTACCTGCGCCTCGATGAATCGCTGGGTGTGCTCAAGAAAGCTCGCTTGCAGTTTCGACAGCGGTCCGTGGATCGGCAGCAGCATGCTGAAGTCCATCTCAATCGCCGGTTCGAAGGCGCGGAAGACGATGCCGTTGCCTTGGTATTCAACGGCGCTGATGGCGTCCACCAGGGCCACGCCCAAGCCCTGTTCAACGAACATGCACATCGGCAGGGACAGCTGGGTTTCCAGGCGCAGCTCACGCTCCACGCCATGGGCGGCGAAGATTGCGTCGATGTGCTGGCGCGAGCCGATGGATTGCGGGTAGGAAATGAACCGCTCGCCTTGCAGGTCTTCCGGTCTGATCGTCTGGCGGTCCTGCAAGCGATGGCCGGCGGGCAAGGCACAGAGCATGCGTGTCGCCAGCAGCTTTTCGGCGCGGGGGCTTGGGTAGGTGTTCGGCAAGACGATCAGGCCCAGGTCGCAGCGCTGGCCCACCACCAGATCCACGACTTCTCGCGAGGACTGCACGACCAGTGAAATTTGCACCTGGTCATGCTCGGCCATGAACGCGGCGATCGCCCTCGGCAGGAACGACAAGCCCATGGCCGGCGCGCAAGCGATGTGCAGCGAACCCCGCTTGAGGTTGCGAATGTCCTGGGCGGTGCGCGCGATACGTTCCACGCCCAGCAGCGAACGTTGCACCTCCTGATACAGCGTCATGGCCTCGGCGGTGGGCTGCAATCGGCCCTTGATGCGGTCGAACAAGCGAAAGCCGATGTCTTCCTCCAGGCTGGCGATCAGCCGGGTCGCGGCGGGCTGGGAGATGTGCAGCATTTCAGCGGCACGGGTCACCGTCTGGCCAAGGATCACGGCGCGGAAGGCTTCCAGTTGACGAAGGTTCATAGCGCTTTCAATCCCATAACAAAAAGACATGAGCCTACCAAAATAAAGCATTTCTCAAGCGCAAGTCATCGTCCTAGGATCGACGGCATTACCTAAAACGTGCTGCATTGCAGCCGCTTGGCGAACAATCCTGCTGGCGAAACGATAAAAGAGTGCTCATGCAAAAAGCTGATGTGATCATTGTCGGCGGTGGCCTGGTGGGCATGTCCATCGCTTATGGCCTGGCCTTGCTAGGACGCCAAGTGAGCGTGCTCGACGAGGGCGACGACGCAATTCGCGCCGCCCGGGGCAACTTCGGCTTGCTCTGGGTCCAAGGCAAGGGCTACCGCATGAGTCCGTATGCAACATGGACGCGCGAGTCGGTGACGCTCTGGCCGCGGTTCGCCACAGCGTTGCAGGCCGATACGGGCATCGATATTCATCTGCGCCAGCCGGGCGGTTTCCAGCTGTGCCTGAGCGAGGCGGAGATGGCCGAGGAAGCTGCGCGCCTAGCCTGGCTGCGCGAAGCCCTGGACGGTGATTACCCCTACGATCTGCTGGACGCGGCGCAACTGCGCAGTCGTCTGCCGGGCGTCGGTCCAGAAGTGGTGGGTGGATGTTTTTCGCCCATGGACGGTCACGTCAATCCGCTCAAGTTGTTGCGGTCTCTCTACGCGGCGTGTCGGGCGCGTGGTGTCAGTTTGATCAACGGTTATCACGTCGACGCGATCGAACCTCGCGCCGAGGGTTTCCAGGTGCGCGCCGCGGACCAGCGCTGGCTTGGCCGGCAGGTCATTCTTGCCGCCGGCCTCGGCAACCGCGCGCTCGGTGCCATGGTCGGCCTGGACGTGCCCGTGCAGCCGAACCGTGGGCAAATCCTGGTGACCGAGCGGCTCAAGCCCTTTTTGCATTACCCCACCACTTACGTGCGCCAGACCGACGAAGGCACGGTGCAGTTGGGCGACTCCCATGAATCCGCCGGTTTCGACGACGGCACCGGCAGCCAGGTCATGGCCGCTATCGCCCGCCGCGCCGTGCAGTGTTTTCCCCGGTTGGGCGATGTTCGGCTGGTGCGGGCCTGGGGCGCCTTGCGGGTGATGAGCGCCGATGGGTTTCCAATCTACGAAACGTCCTTGAGCTGCCCAGGCCTGTCGGTCGTCAGTTGCCACAGCGGCGTGACCTTGGCGGCGGCCCATGCCTTGCGCCTGGCCCCGTGGATTGCCGGTGAATTCGATGATCCGGCCGTACAGCCGTTTGGCCTGCACCGCTTCAGTTCGCCAATGGAGGTGCGTCATGTCGGCTGACAGCCTGTTCCGGCCTTTGGCAGCCGCGCAACACAGCGTGCTGATCGAGTTTGAAGGCCAGTCAATGAATGTGCCAGGCGATGTATCCCTGGCGGCGGCGCTGCTTGCCGGTGGCATCCGGCACACCCGTGAAAGCGCCGTCAGCGGCAGGCCGGCGGCGCCGTATTGCCTGATGGGCGTGTGCTTCGAATGCCTGGTGCAAGTGGATGGCCAGGCCAACGTCCAGTCTTGCCTGGTGCCGGTGCGCGCCGGCATGCGTGTGTGCCGTCAACGGGGTGCCGTCAACTTGGCGCAGGAGGAGGGGGCCGATGAATAAGCTCGAGATCGATCTGGTCATCATCGGTGCCGGACCAGCCGGCATGAGCGCAGCCATCGAAGCCAGGGCCCAGGGATTGTCGGTAGTGGTGCTGGATGAACAGGCCAGTCCTGGCGGGCAGATTTATCGCCAGGTGCTTCAGGCCGACGCCCGCAGCCGCGCTGTGCTGGGCAATGACTACAGTGCTGGCGCGACGCTGGCGGCAGATTTCCTGCAATGCGGCGCCCGTTACCTGCCCAACGCTGCGATCTGGCAAGTCACGCCGCAACGTGAGGTGCATTACCTGATCGAAGGCCGTGCGCGGCTCATACAAGGGCGATATTTGCTGATCGCTACCGGCGCCTTTGAACGTCCGATGCCGATTCCCGGCTGGACCCTGCCCGGTGTCATGACCGCCGGCGCCGGGCAGATCCTGCTCAAAAGCGCGGCGATGGTGCCGGCGGGTCCGGTGGTCCTGGCAGGTTGTGGTCCGCTGTTGTATCTGCTGGCGGTGCAGTACCTGCGCGCCGGCATCGCAATCGATGCGCTGGTCGATACCAGCAGTCATCGTGACTTCCTGCGGGCCTGGCGTTTGATTCCCGGAGCGTTGCGCGGCTGGCGCGATTTGCTCAAGGGCGCCGCATTGCTGGCTGAACTGCAGCGTGCCGGTATCTGTCATTTTCGCCGAGCCAGCAACCTGCGGGTCGAGGGCGAAGACCGCGCCAGCGCCTTGGCTTTCGACGCGGGCGGGCACTCTCACCGGGTGCCTGCCGAGTTGATCCTGTTGCATCAAGGCGTGGTGCCTCATACGCAAATCAGCTGGTCGCTGCGCCTTGAACATGACTGGAGCGACTCGCAACTGTGCTGGATTGCGCGCCGCGATGAGGTCGGCGAAACCAGTACGCCGGGCATTTTCATCGCCGGGGACAGCGGTGCCATTGGCGGTGCTCAGGTGGCTCGATTGGAAGGCCGGCTGGCGGCCATGGCGATTGCCGGCCAGGCCAGCCGGATGAATGCTCTTCACAAAGCCTTGCGCCGCGCCCGCGCCGCGCGCCCGCTGATCGATGCACTGTATCGCCCCCCGACGCAGGGCTGCATTCCCGATGACGTCATGGTCTGTCGCTGCGAAGAAGTCAAAGCCGGCGATATCCGCCGCTATGTCGACCTCGGCTGTTTGGGCCCCAACCAGACCAAGGCTTTCGGCCGTTGCGGCATGGGCCCGTGCCAGGGCCGTCAATGCGGCTTGGCCGTCACCCAGATCATCGCTGCCCATCGCCGCGTGCCGCCCGCCGAGGTGGGCTATTACCGCATTCGCCCTCCGCTTAAACCTATCACGCTGGCCCAACTGGCCGGTGAACATCACTCAGTCGAGGAACCCTCATGACCATCCAACGTATCGAAAGCAATCCGCGCCTGAGCCGCAGCGTCGTGCACAACGGCGTGGCGTGGCTCAGCGGTATCGTCGCGGCCGATTGCAGCCAGGACATCCAGGGCCAGACCCGCCAAGTGCTGCAACGGGTCGATGAATTGCTCGCCGCGTCGGGCAGCGACAAAAGTCGCCTGCTCAGCGTGCAGATCTGGATGAAAGACATGGGCCGGGATTTCGCGGCGATGAATGCGTTGTGGAGCGACTGGATCGACGCCGAACACACCCCGGCGCGTGCCACCGCGCAGGTGGCCTTCGACGACCCGCAAATCCTGCTGGAACTGATTGTGACCGCGGCGGTTTAGAGCCGCCGGACCGCTGCTGTGCCGTTACCGGGCAAGACGATCGCCAGAGTTGTCGCCCGCGCTTTGTTCACGTTTGCTGCTGCCATAACGGACGACTTCACCTGGAGCGTCCGACATCAATAACATCGCATCCGGAGCTGATGAATGAACGTTAAACGCATTGCAATCAAGTTGGGCTTCGTCTCGTTGCTGGCCTTTGGCGCCAACCTGCACGCCGCCGAAACCTCGTTGCGCATCGGCATCGAAGCGGCCTATCCGCCATTTGCCTCGAAAACCCCGGACAACGCCATCGTCGGTTTTGACTACGATATTGGCCAAGCGCTCTGCGCCGAGATGAAGGTTCGGTGCGACTGGAAAGAGCAGGAGTTCGACGGCTTGATCCCGGCGCTCAAGGTGAAGAAAGTCGACGCGGTGATCTCATCCATGTCGATCACGCCCGAACGGATGCAATCGGTGGACTTTACCAATCGTTACTACCGTATCCCGGCGCGCCTGGTGTTTCGCAAGGGCAGTGGCATCTCTGACATTGCGGCGCAGCTCAAGGGCAAGCGGATTGGGGTGCAGCGGGCGACCAATTTCGATCGCTACGTCACCGAGAAATTTGCCCCCGTCGGCGCCGAGGTGATCCGCTATGGTTCGCAGAACGAAGTCTTTCTCGATCTGCTGGGCGGGCGCCTGGACGCGACCATGGCCAGTTCGGTGGCCATCGACGAAAGCTTGCTCAAGCGTCCTGAAGGCAAGGATTTCGAATTTGTTGGCCCAAACTTCGTCGAAGAACAATACTTCGGAACCGGCATCGGTATTGCGGTGCGCAAGAACGATCCGTTGGCGAGCCGTTTCAACCAGGCGTTGGCGACTATCCGCGCCAATGGCACCTACGAGCGGATTCGCCAGAAGTACTTTGATTTCGATATCTATGGCGAATGACCCTCGCCATGTTCATGGCCCGCGGCGTTGGCTGGCGGGCCTCACGATGCACAGCATGGAGTGATTCATGAAAACCAAAGCGGTACTCACGGAACAGGACGTTGCCCAATTGCTGGTGGCGGCCAAGGAACTGGGACACCAGCGCCAATGGGCCGTTTCGGTCTGCGTGGTGGACGACGGCGGGCATCCCCTGGGGCTGTTGCGCCTGGACGGCGCCTCGCCATTGTCGGCCTACATCGCCACCGAAAAAGCCCGCACCGCCGCTATGGGCCGGCGTGACAGCAAGGCCTTCGAGGACATGATCAACGGTGGTCGTATCGCGTTCCTCAGTGCCCCGCATCTGCATGGCATGCTCGAAGGCGGCGTCGCCATCCGCCACGACGGCCAGTGCATCGGCGCCATCGGGGTGTCCGGCGTCAAGGCCGAGGAGGATGCGGAACTGGCGCGGCTGGCGGTGGAGGCGGTGTTGCCGCTGATTACCCCAGACGCGTAAGGCTGGATTTCCCGCTGGGAGCGAACAGGATCGCTCCCGCACAACTGCACAAATCTTCCAGACTGACCCGGCGACAGTGTTTAATCTGTCCAAGCGGAGACATAAGCGAGGCAGCCGATGACAGCGCGTAACTGGATCGATCTCAAGCAGGACGCCACGTCCGGCATCGAGACCGTGCGCGCGCATTTCGAGGGCCATGCCTACGATCCGCACTGGCACGATGCGTACCTGGTGGGCGTGACGGAGCAGGGCGTGCAGCAGTTCCATTGCCGTCAACAGCAACACAACAGCACGCCGGGCAAGGTGTTCCTGCTGGAACCGGGGGAGCTGCATGATGGCAATGCACCCCACGAAAACGGCTTCACCTATCGCACCCTGTATCTGCAACCTCAATGGCTGGAGCGGGAGCTGCGTTCACTGTTCGAAGAAGCCCCGGACCATGCGCAGCTGGGCTTTGCCGCCACCCTCAACGATGACGCACGATTGGCGCGGGCCACGGCCACAGCGTTCCAGAGCCTGCATGAGCAGGAAATGCTCATCGTCCGCCAGACCGCCCTCGACACGCTGCTGTCGAACCTGACCCAACACCTGCACTGGCGCGCTCGCATCAATCCCGATCCACGCCTGCCGCTGGTTGCGCAGCAAGCCCGCGATTATTTGCACAGTCACTTGAGCGATGACATCGGCCTGGACGATTTGGCGCGGGTCGCTGGCGTGGATCGGTTTCGCTTGAGCCGTGCGTTCAAGGCCGCCTTCGGCCTGGCGCCCCATGCGTACCTGATCCAGCTGCGCCTGGCCCGGGCGCGACGCTTGCTCGCCGGCGGTGAAAGCGCCGCGACCGTGGCGGCCATGCTCGGCTTTGCCGATCAGAGTCACCTGGGCCGCTGGTTCCAGCGCGCCTATCGCTTGAGCCCGGCGGATTATCGAAAACGCTGCTCAATTGTTCCAGACTGAGCCCGGCCGCGTCGGGATGATCAGCTTCACGATCATCTACCGAGAAATTGCTTCATGGACCAGTTGCTGCCGTTTGCCTTGTTTGCCTTTGTCGCTTCCATCACTCCGGGCCCGACCAATATCCTGGTGCTGAGCCACAGCTCGCGCTACGGCCTGGCGACCACATGGCCGATCATCCTTGGCGCCTGCGCGGCGGCGGCGCTGCTGGTGTTGTTGGTGGGCACCGGACTCGGTGATGTGCTGGCACGGCACGCGACGATTCAAACGGTCCTGTCCTGGGCCGGCATCGCCTGGCTGAGCTGGATGGCCTGGCAGATTTTCAACGCACCGGCCGAGGCCATCGACCCGGACCGACCGGTGGAAGGTCCACGGCTTGGGCTGGCGGGAGCGGCCGGTTTGCAACTGGTAAACCCGAAGACCTGGATGATGGCGCTGGCGGTGGTCAGCGTATTCGCCGGTGCCGAGGCGGACCGTACCGTGCGGGTGCTCTGGCTGTCCCTGGCGTTCTTCGCGATTTCCATTCCGTGCATGACCGCCTGGGCTTACTTGGGGCGAGGCGCCGCAAGGTTCTGCCGTTCCGCCGTGGCGATGGGGCGCTTCAACCGGATCATGGCGGTGTTGCTGCTGGTGTCGGCGTGGTTGACGTTGGTGGTGTAACCCCTTGCAACGGTTCGACGGTTTCAAAAAGTGATCGTTTTCGAGAGCATCCCACGCACCTGAGCTGAGCGTGCTCAAAATTTCGAACGCTAAATCGACCCCAAGGAAGGAGGTCTGTCATGTCCATACAAACTACCCATATTGAGTTTATCCAGGCCAGGCTGCCAGCCTGGTTGAAGCGAGCCTCCCGTGCGGACCAGAAGCGCTTCAAGGTTCTTGTCCAGCAATTGCAGCGCGACAGTGATGCGCTCAATGCGCTCCTGGTCGACTTGCCTGCACCGGAAACCTTCGCCAGCGAACTGCTGCAGGCTGAGCCGCAAATACAGGCTTGGCGTCCAGTAAACGGCGTCGGCGACCACGCGGATGCGATACGCCGTGGGAGGGTCAGGCGCGGACCCTACGTTATTGATCCCACGTTGTCGGTGATCAAGGCGGCCATGGCCAATTATCCGCCCGGCGATACGGTCATCGGCGGTGAGTTCGATACCAAGGGCGAGCTTTTCATTCAGGGACGGCCACAGGAGTTTACCCGAAGGGGCGCGCCGTCGGACACCGCGCCTTTACCCATGAGCCCTGCAGAATTCGCGCGACTGTGTCGCCGAGTGGACGTAGGCGGGGCTTACCGCCAGTTGTTGGAAGGGAAGCTGCCGCGCATCGGCAGCGAAATTCCCGCCATCGCCAACCTCTACATGGCGTATGCACGCAGCCAGCTGACTCATGATGCCTACGAGGCGAAACTGGACGGACGCCTCGATGAAACCGGCGTGCGATTGCTGGCTCACGTTGGCATCCAACTCGAAGAGCGGCCCGTCGTCCCCCTGGCCTGCGAGGTCAAGTCCCTGGAGCTGTTGTCGGTGCCGCTGTTTGGCGCGCGGGTGTATTGGGGCGTGCAAGGGGACGCCAGCGGCGTACGGCCGATTGTCCTGCACATTCCCAACGATGAAGTGGCGCCCCTCAAGCAGTTTGCCAGCCTGCAAGCCATGTCCGCAGAACTCACTGAGCGGGTACGCAGGCGCCGCTATCGCGAGCGCCTGATGGAGTATTTTCCGTTGCGTCTGCAGGCTTTGCTCGGGACGGCTCTCCATGATCAGGTGGAATGGCGGGTGGACAACAACCCCAACGTGATCCAGGAGCTCTACGCCAGGATCACCGGCTGGCGCGACGGGGAGCGGGGCGAGGATGGCAGCCGTCAACGTATCCGGATTCCCATGCCCAAGGTTGCCTGGGGCATGGGTGATCTACGTGTAGAACCCTGGACCGCTTGCTACAACGAATGGCGCGGCCAAGTCCTCGACAACGCCGCTGCGCTGATGGTCCCGACCCGGTATCTGGACTGGCAGGCGCAGTTGGCTCGCCTTGCCTACTGGGAGAGCCTGGTGGAGCGTGCGTTGATGCTCGCCGCGACCTTCTTCCCGTTCTGTGCGCCCATCGGCATGACGGCAGCGGCGGTAGGCGGCGTGCGCCTCGTGTACGAGATTTTCGAGGGCATCCAGGCATTCAATCAAGGGCATGCCCAGGAAGGCATCGAGCATATCTTCAACGTATTGTTCGGAATCGCTCAAGGTGCCTACCTGGGTTTTATCGGCGGCGCCATCGAGCCCATGCAAGTTCACGACGGCAGCACGCGCTTGTGGAATGGCGATGTCACGCCTTTCCAGGCGCGACGATTGCCACCCGTGGAGGCCGAGCAGGATGCCTGGGGTGTCTGGCGAACACCCGACAAGGCCTGGGTGCGAATCGACGATCGATACTTCGAAGTCCAAGGCACCGGCGATGCCTTGAACCTGCGATTGCCCGTCGGGCACCGTGGCATCAGGCCACCGTTGGCGTGGAGCCGTGCCCGCGGTTGGCAATGGGCGCATCGTGACCCGATGCAGTGGGGCAACCTGGAACTGTTGCGGTCATTCGCCGAGACCCCCGCCGAACTGGACGACGTGGCGATCCTCGCGCTGCAGCGGCAGGTCGGCGTCAGCGAAGCACATCTGCGTTATCTGCAAGTCGAGGGACAGCCGTTGCCGGCCATATTCGCCGAGGCGCTGGATGAGGCACGAAACTGGCAAGGGCTGCGGCAGACCATCGAGCGTCTGCGTCGTGATGAGGCTCCGGGTGGTAAACATTTTCGGATCGTCCAGACACTGGTTGAACTGCCAGGCTGGCCGAAGAAATTGACGCTGCGTTATTACGACGAAGCGACGCTTTATCCCGTGGGGAATAAGACCAACACACGTTCTATTCGCCTGAGCAAGGCTGATCTGGAGCACGATGCCTGGGCATCCTACGTCCTGGCCAACCTGGGCACAGACGAGCAGACCGCGATCCTCGGGCAAAGCAGCTTCGGCTTGCGTCCGGCGGAGCGCAGTCGCCTGCTGGCTGAACGCTGGGCCGAGCTCCTGGAGCGCAACGCCGCTCGGGTGACCAGGGGCATGCGCCGACCCACCGCGCTCGATCCTTTGGCCGCGCCAGTGCGCCGAGCCTTTCCCGGCTTGCCGGAGTCCATCGCCAATGAGCTTGCCCGGGAGACCACCGGCCAGGATCGCCTGCGCTTGCTCGATGGCCGAGTGAATGAAGGCCTGGGCAAACGGTGCGCGCAAGCCTTGCGCGAGCTGCGCCTGAGCCGTGCGTTGGGTGCGTTGGAACGCGGTGAAAGCAGCGGTGATCGTGATCGCATTGTCATGGGCCTGCTCGGCCGCTCGCCGCAGGCCCAAGGTCGGCTGCATTTGCGCCTATGGTCACGGGAGCTGAGAGGGCCGATCGAAGTGCAAGGAGAAGGCCCCATCAAGGTCATTCGCCAGGAAGACGATAAATACCGCCCCTTTGACGAATATGGTGAAGAGCTGGCTGGCCCCCTGGCGCTTGAGGATGCCTTGCTAAGAGCCATGCCGAACGACGCGCGCCAGGCGCTGGGCTTGAATATCTGGGAAGCGGACAAGCTGCGCGCTCAGCTACTCGCCCAGGCATTGGATGACCGGCAGGGACTGCGATCTCTTCTGTCGATGAAAGGCATCGGCGATGACGGAGCGCGTCCCCAGTGGCTGAATGGACGTTTCGGTTACCCGCTTAGCGGACGCGGACGGATTGCGCTACAGGAATGGCACGAGGGTCTGGACCATCGTCTCGAGCAACTGTACCCCGGCCACGCAGGCATCGCGTTGGGGCGCCTTCGGCTGACTTTGGCCGAGCAGGCGCGGCGCGAGGGGATCAGCCTGGAAGATTTGCTCGGCGGATTGGAGGCCCAATGGACTGCGCTTGACGAAGGACTGCATCATTGGGTGATTCATAATGAGGCCCATCATGCTGTGGAAAGCCTCTATGACACCGAGGCGCGAGTCCGCCAGCGCACCACCGTCGCAGAGGAAATCCGCCGTGCCTGGCGGCGTGCCCCCGACCCACATCGGCAGGGCGGCGAGATAAGCTTGCATTTGGAGGGGCATGGCATCGGGCGGCTTCCTCCCATCAACGCGAATTTCGATCACATCGAAGAGCTGACGCTGGCGGACTTGAGCCTGGACGAAGATCCTTCGGATTTTCTCCGGCTGTTTCCCAACCTCGATATGCTGAGCCTGGACGATAACCTCCTCAAGGCGATTCCCGTGGCAGTGGGCGAGTTGCGCGGGTTGATGGAGCTGTCATTGGGCCACAATCCCCTTGCCATCACCGCCGAGGTGTTTGCCCCTTTGCTTGGCGTCGATTCGGCGATTAATTTACGAGCCTTGGACCTGTCCGGCATCAGCAGTAACGCAGAATCGTCGACCAGCGCCGCGATGATCGCCGCCATCAATAGCCTGGCCGAGCTGCCTTCCCTGCACGAGGTGGTATGGAGCGAAAACCTGCATTTTACCCCCCAGCAATTGCAGGCAATCACCGCCTTGCCCGGACTGCACTCATTGGATCTCATGAGCTGTGGCCTGCGCCTGGATGAGGCAGGCAGTGCCTTTCTGCGCACGGCCACGTCGTTGAAAAGGTTGCGCTTGAACGGCAATAACTGCACCTATCTCCCCAACCTGCCCGAACTGACGCAACTTCGGGAATTGGAACTGGCCAACGCCGGGCTCGACAAAGTGCCGGCCCTGGCCCTGGCCGTGCTAGCCAATCCTTCCGAGCATGCTTTTCTTGACCTCAAGGGTAACCGCATCAACAACATTCAGGACGCGCTGCTTCCCGCGCTTGGCGCCCGGCCAAAACCTGACGGCCTGGTACTGCTGCTTCATGATAACCCGCTGCCCAGTGCGCAGATCCAAGCGCTTCGCGTATTCAAGCCAGAAGCTTTTCGCTACACGGTCGATGCCTGGCTGGACAGCTTTCCTTCCTTCCAACGTTCCTTGGAGGCGGCTCGGGATGATGCCGGCAACCGGCGTTTCATCGATTGGTTCTCCACCGCGATGACCGAAGCCAATCGCCGCGTCGAAATTGGGCTTCCCTACAACGACCGGGTAAGGGCCGGCGCGGTCCTCCAGCATTACACGGGTTATGGCACCGTCTACGCCGAGCTCGCGCCCCGGCTTGCGGACTTCGACGAGCAATTGGAGGCCCTGCGCAGCCGCTTGCAAGCTCGCATCCTGGACCGGGAGCAGCCGGATATCGCGGAGTTGGAAGTGCACTTTACGGTGTTCACTGCGGTCCAGCGTGCCCGGCTTTCACCTCAAAGCGTGCCTTTTGCAAGTTTCCTGAACGAGCATTACGACTATTGGAATTTCATGCTGACAGCCCTGTATCCCGATGCCGTCCAGCGCAATGGGCTGATGACGCAAGAGCGCTTCATCGAGTGGCTTTGCGACGCCCAGGACAGCTTCAACAACAACGATCAAGCGTCTCGCGTCGGGGAAATGACCTGGCGCCCCTACCTTGGGCTGATGTCCCGGGACTGGGCCGATGGGCTGGCGATCTGGGACACGGTGGAAAACGATTTGGTGGACGCCTTCAGCGAACCGGTGGACCCGTCCGGTTGGCCCCAGGTGCTGCTGGACAACCTGGCGCAACCGGACGCCGGTTTACCCAGCGCTTGGGAGCATGTTTCGGTGAATGGGCAGATGGTCTGGCGTCGGTCCAGCCTTGAGGCCGTGGCCGATGTGGATTGGGCCGCAGGCCAGCCGCTCAACCTCAACGACGACCAGTTCCGACGGACCATGGCCCTCTACCGCTCGGTCAAGAGCCGTGAAGTGGATGCTTTGGTTCGTCGCATCACGACCGATCTGGTCGTTCCCTGGTGGCCGGTGCGGGCGCCTGCTTCAACTGTCTGAAAAAACCGTTCTGAAAAAAACTGTGCCGGCTGCGTTCCTCCTGTCAGGGCGTCGTCAGTCGGCATGATCGCCAGGTCATGGCCTGGCGGTAACCACTCAACAGCCCCCAAGGAAGGAGGTGAATCATGTCCACCCTCAAGACCCATGTAGAGCTCATCCAGGCTCGACTGCCTGGTTGGTTAACCCAAGCCACGCGAGCGAGCCAGGAGCGTTTGAAAGCGCTCGCCCAACAATTGCAACGCGACAGTGATGCGCTCAATGCGCTGGTCAAGGACTGGCCCGATCCTTACGACTACACGCTCGATCAGCTCCAGGCCCAACCCGAGATGCAGGCCTGGGGCGCGGTGATAGGTGCGAACACTAAGGATGCGGTTCGCCGGGCACGGGTCAAGCGCGGCCCCTATGTAATCGACCCTTCATTGACCGTGGTGGAAGCCGCCATGGGCAATTTTCCGCCCGCCGATGCGGTCGTCAATAGCGACTTCGATAGGAAAGGACAGCTGTACGTCCAAGGCAAGCCAGACGAATATTTTCGATGGGGGCAACGGTCGGATACCGCTGGCATGCCCTTGTCGTGCGCCCAATTCGCCCAGGTGTGCCGGCGCGTGGATGTCGGGGGAACCTACCGTAAATTGCTTGAAAGCAAATTGCCGCGTATCGCCGGCCAGGACTCTGCTGTTGCCACCGTTTATAAGGCTTATGCCCGCAGCCAGCTTGCCTATGATGCCTACGAGGCGAAGCTGGACGGGCGCCTCGATAAAACTGGCGAGCGGCTGCTGGCATCGGCCGGGGTCCAACTGGAGAATGAGCCGACGGTCCCCTTGGCGTGCGAGTTCAAGACGTTGGAACTGCTGTCGGTGCCGCTGTTTGGCGTGCGCGTCTACTGGGGCGTCAAGGGGGATGCCAAGGGCGTACGCCCGGTGGTCCTGCACATGCCCAATGACGTCGTTGCACCGATCATGCAGTTTTCGAGCTTGCAGGCGATGTCGGCCGAGTTGACCGAGCGGGTGCGCAAACGCAGCTATCGCACAAGCCTGGTGGATTACTTCCCGCTGCGCTTGCAGGCCGAGCTGGGGACGGCGTTGCATGATCAGGTGGAGTGGGAAATAAAGGACAACCTGAATCTATTCCAGGAAATCAATGCCCGCATTAGCCATTGGCGCGAAGGCGAGCGGGGTGAAGACGATGGACGTATTCGTGTGCCTGCGCCGCGCGTCGCCTGGGGCCTGGGCTATCTTCGCGAAGAGCACTGGAACGGTCGTTACCACGAATGGCGCGGACACACGTTGGCCAATACCTCGACGCTGATGGTTTCTACCGAGAACAAGGACTGGCAGGCGCTCATGGCTCGGCTCGAATATTGGGAGCGCATCGCTGAGCAGACGCTGATGCTCGCTGCCAGCTTCGTCCCGTTTTGCGCCCCCATTGGAATGGCGGCAGCGGCGGTGGGGGGCGTGCGGCTGGTGTATGAAATCTTCGAAGGCATCCAGGCGTTCAACGAAGGGCACGCGCAGGAGGGTATCGATCACATTTTCAATGTGTTGTTCGGCATCGCCCAGGGCGCCTACCTCGGATTCACCGGGGCGGCCATCGAACCCATGCCGGTGAAGGATGGCACCCTGCGCTTGTGGAATGGCGACGTCACACCGTTCCAAACGCGGCGCCTGCCTGGCATGGAGGCCGAACAGGACGCCTGGGGTGTATGGCGCACGCCAAACGAGGCGTGGGTCCGTATCGACGATAATTATTTTGAGGTCCAGGGACAAGGGAGCACCGTGGAGCTGCGGCTGCCTGCCGGGCACCGGGGAGTGACTCCGCCGCTGGAATGGAGCCGTACCCGCGGTTGGCGCTGGGCCCATCAAAATCCCCTGCACCGAAACAACCTGCAACTGCTGCACAACTTTGCCGAGACGCCGGCCGAGCTGGACGACAACACCCTGTTGGCGGTGCAGCGGCAGGTCGGCGTCAGCGAGGCGCATCTGCGGTATCTGCAAGTCGAGGGACGTCCGATGCCCGCTGTGCTCGCCGACGCACTGGTTGAAACGCGCAATTGGAGCTGGATACACCGGACCATTCAGCGTCTGAAGCAGAATCAAGCGCCCGGCGAGGTGCATTTCCGTGGCGTCCAGATGCTCGCGGAACTTGCAGGATGGCCGCGGGACGTTGCGCTGCGCTATCACGACGGCGTGCAGCATTACTCGATGGGCAATCCCGCCAGCTCGCGGGTGCTTTCACTGAGCAAATGGGACCTGGAAAATGACGCCTGGGCGGCCCGCATTCTGGACCGCCTCAGGATGAATGAGCAGACCGCCTTGGTGGGACAAAACAGCTTCGGCCTGAGCCCGCTGGAGCGCAGCCGGCTGTTGGCGGGACGCTGGGCCCGGCAGTTGGAAAACAATACGCAACGGATAATCAGCGACATGGCTCCCCGCCCTGAGCTTGATCCGTTGGCTGCGCCCTTGGCGCGGGATTTCCCCGGCTTGCCCGCATCGATGGCCAATGAGCTCGCCGGCCAAACGGTGGGTCGGGACCGGGTTCGGTTGCTGGCAGGGCGCGTGAGCGAGGGCCTGGGTAGCCAGTGCGCCGAGGCCCTGCGTGAGCTGCGCCTGAGCCGTGCCTTGCGCAACCTGGAACGCGGTGAAAGCAGCGTCGACCGGGATCGTCTCATCATTGGCCTGGTGGGCCGTGCACCCCAGGTGCGTGGCCGGGTGCGGCTGCGCCTGTTTTTGCGCGAAGCGCCTGGCCCAATCGAGGTGGGTGAGGTCGGGCCCTGGAAAATCATCCGCCAGGAGGATGAGCAGTATCGCCCCTTTGACGAGGAGGGCAACGAACTCGCCGATGCGTTGGGCCTGGAGGATGCATTGCTCAGGGCAATGCCGGACGATGCTCGCCGAGCCCTTGGCTTGAATATCTGGGAAGGGGCGACATTTCGGGCCCGACTGCTTGCCCAAGCCTTGGAGGACCGGCAAGGACTGCGTCCCTTGCTGATGATGAAGCCGCTCGGCAAGGGCGGGGCTGGGCTGCAATGGATCAATGAACGTTGGGGGTATCCAGCCAGCGGGCGCGGACAGCTACCGCTGCTGGTTTGGAGCCGGCGCCTTGAACAACGTCTCGAGCGGTTATACCCCTGCTATGCGGGGGATCATCTCGTGATGCTGGAGGAGGTCCTGGCTCAACAGGCGATGCGCCGGCGCATCGATCTGGAAGGGTTTGTCGCTCAGCTGGAAAATGAATGGGCAACGCTTAACGACGATCTGCGCCAATGGGAAGCCTATGAAGGGGCGCATCACCCTGCCGAGGACAGTGTCGACGTTGAGGTTCGGCTCTCACAGCGCAGGGCTGTATCCGCGCAAATCCGTAGCGCTTGGCAACGCGTACCAGACCCCAGCAACGAAGGCAGCGACATGGTATTGCGGTTGGTGGGTTGCGACATCGGCCGCCTGCCGCCGATCAGTGCGCGCTTTGAGCACGTCGAGGAATTGATCTTGAAGGATATGGCCCTGTCCGAAGATCCTTCGGACTTCGTGCGGCTGTTTCCCAATATCGATACGTTGCACCTGCAGGGTAACCGGCTCAGCGCAATACCGCGGGCCGCCGGCGAATTACACGTGTTGCTGGACCTCTCACTGGGAGGAAACCCCCTCAACATGAATGCTGACGTGTTTGCCCCTTTGCTCGGCCCCGGTTTAGCGCCAAATCTGGAAACCCTGGACCTGTCCGGGATCAGTAGCGGCGGTGGGATCGCGACCGAGGCGGCAGTGGTGAGCGCCATCGGCCGGCTGGTCGAGCTTCCCTCGCTACGCGAGGTGATCTGGGCCGACAATTTACATTTCACTACGCCGCAATTGCAGGCCATTACTGCCTTACCTCAGTTGAGCGAGTTGGACCTGTCGCGCTGTGGCCTGCGCCTGGATGAGCAGGGAAGCCAATTCCTGCGAAGCGCCACCGCGTTGGAGGAACTGAGCCTCAACGGAAATAACTGCAGGGATTTGCCTGACCTGCCCGAGCTTGTGGCCTTACGAGATCTGGAACTGGCCGGTACGGGGCTCACCCGAGTACCGGCACTGGCGCTGAGGATGCTGTCAAGATCATCGACAGAAGAGATCGACGCTATCGATCTCAGCAACAATAACATTGCCAATATCCAGGATGACCTGCTGCCCGTGCTTGAGCAGGCCAGTGGTGACGTCGGCCTGTTGCTGGACGACAATCCGCTGCCCAGCGCACAGATAAACGCGCTTCGCAGCTGGAGCACGGGAACTTTCAGGTATTCCATTGACGACTGGTTGTCTATCAATCCCGAACTGTGGAGTGCGCTGGAGAGCGCCCGCGACGATGCCATAAGCCGGGAATTCATCGATTGGTTTTCTGGCGAAATGCGCGATCTCGGTGCACGTTCCGCAGTCGGGTTGAGCTTTCATGATCAGACAAGGGCTGTCTCGATCCTTAAACATTTCATCGGGTATCAAAACGCGAACGAACCCCTTGCTACGTCGATAGGAGATTTCGACCCGCTAATGGGTGAGCTGCGCGTGCGCCTGCGGGACCGTACCCTGGACAGGGTAAAGCCGAATCTCTGGGAAATTGAACTGCATATGATGATGTTCGAGTCGGTTCTACGGGCTCGCCTGGCACGGCAAGGTGTACCGTTCGCAAGTTTCCTGGTTGACCAACACGCTTATTGGACCGCCGTGCAGATCGAGCGCTTCCCCGATGCCCTGGAGCGACAGACCCACATGACCCGGGAAGACTTCATCAACTGGCTCAGCGATGCACAGGACACCTTTAATAACAACGATCAAAACCCTCGGGTCGGGGAAATGACCTGGCGGCCTTATCTCGGGATCATGTCCGATGCCTGGGCGCAAGGCCTGGAGGCCTGGGAGGGCGTAGACGAAACCATTATCGATGCCTACAGCGAGTCGGTGAATCCGTCCAGTTGGCCCCAAGTGCTGCTCGATAACCTCGCACGGCCGGATGCCGACCTGCCCAGCGCGTGGGAGCAAGTCACTCAGAACGGCCAGACCGCCTGGCGCCGTGCGCCGCTCGAACCCGTGGCAGATGTGGATTGGACGGCTGGCGAACCGGTGACCCTGACCGAAGACCAGTTGCGACGAACCATGGCGATCTATCGCTCGGTCAGGAGTCGGGAAATCGAGGCCCTGGTGCGACGAATAACCACGGACCTCGTCGTGCCCTGGTGGCCGCAGCGACCGCGCTAGCTCCTGACTCTGAATAATATGAAGAGCCCTGCCGAGACGGGGCTCTTCTCAAACCTCATTCAGCTCCAGGCGTGGCCTGCTTGAATACCAGCGCTTTCAGTCCGCAAGCCAGATCGGCGTCAGGAAACTCCGGCGGATTTTCCAGGCGCTCGTGGAAGACAAGTCCCGGCGCTTCGCGCGTGACGCCGTCGACGAGGAAATCCGGGCCGGTGGCCGGGTCGTTGCTGCAGGCCAGGACCGTGCCGCGAGCGGTCAGCAATTCCGGCAGGCGGCGCAATACCCGCTGGTAATCCTTGGTCAACAGGAAGCTGCCTTTCTGGAAGGTGGGCGGATCGATGATCACCAAGTCGTAAGGACCGTTGTTGATCACCTTGCCCCAGGACTTGAACAGGTCGTGGCCGAGGAAACTCACCTGGCTCAGGTCATGGCCATTGAGTCGATGGTTGTCGCGGCCTCGGCTCAGGGCTGCACGGGACATGTCCAGGTTAACGACATGCCGTGCGCCGCCGGCGATGGCTGCCACGGAAAAACCGCAGGTGTAGGCGAACAGATTGAGCACGCGCTTGCCCTGGGCGTTGGACCGCACCCAGTCGCGGCCGTAGCGCATATCGAGGAACAGCCCGTTGTTCTGCTTCTTGCCCAAGTCGATCCGGTAGCGCAGGCCACCTTCGGTGAGGGTCCATTCATCGATTGGCTCACCCACTAGCCATTGGGTGAGGCTATCGGGCAGGTAGCGGTGCTGCACCGCCAGCGTATGGGCGGCGCTGTGCTGCCAGACGGGCGAGGTGGGGAGGGTGCACAGCATTGACAGCAAATTCTCCAGCTGCGCCGCCTCGGGTTCCTTGAACAGCGAAACCAGCAGCACGCCTTGCAGCCAATCGACCGTGAGCTGCTCCAGCCCCGGCCAGCAGCGACCGCGGCCATGGAACAGGCGCCGGGTTTCTTCGGGCACCGATTCCAGTGCGGCCAGCAGATGGGTATGCAGGGTTTGCAGTGCTTCAGGGTTCATCGGACAACGCCAGCGATTCGAAAGGCCGGCATTTTAACCGTAGGCGGACCGGGCGCAATCCCTGTGGCGAGGGCGCTTGCTCCCGCTCATCAACCCTCGCTGGCCGCCAGAATGCTCGCCACCTGTTGCGGCTGGCAATTCAGATAAGCCGAACGCTTGAGCCACGCCGGGTCGGGGTACCAGGAAAACATGAATTGCCCGCCCTTGAGTTTATCGATCACCTGGCGCGCCACTTGCGGACGCACGGCGGGGCAGCCCAGGCTGCGACCGATACGGCCCTGGCGTGCGCTCCATAGCGGGCTCACGTAATCGGCGGCATGGATGACGATCGCGCGGTCGCGGGCCAAGTCGTTGAAACCCGGTTCAAGGCCATCCATGCGCAACGAATAGCCATGGGCGCCCTGGTAACTTTCCTGGGTACGGAACAGGCCCAGGCTCGATTGATAACTGCCCAGGCGGTTGGAAAACTGCGTGGCGAAGTTTTCCCCGGATTTCTGTCCATGGGCCACCAGGTCGCGCAAGACCAGCTTCTTCTGGCGCAGGTCGAAGATCCATAGGCGCCGCGCCGTCGAAGGTTGCGAATAATCGATCACGGCAAGATGGCGAGCCTGTCGGGCACCGTTCGCGACTGCGCACTGCATCGCACTCAAGGCACTTTTCAGCGCTTGGGGATTGAGTTCCGGCGCCGCGTGGGCGAGGCTGTTGTAAAGAGGTTGGGCGTTGAGCTTTGCGGCCAGCGCCGGGCTGCACATCAGGGCGAGGCCGGTGATGAGCAGGAAAAGTTGGCGCAGCAGGGCCGATACAGGCGAAAACAGCTGAGGGCGGCGTTCGTTTGCGGCATCCCATCCGATTTTGTTTGTTTGCATGATGATGGGTCGTACCTGTCGCAAAAATTCACCGTCAACGAGACGGCCATGGATTGGAGTAAAGCAGTTGTTCAAAAAGACCGCATGTTACCTGAGCCTTTTCTTGCTCGTTGCGCCATTGGTCGCTGCAGCCGAGGAGGGCGATCCAGCGCTGGCGCAGACCACATTGGCGCAGCTGTCGGTCAACTGCCCCGATTTGGCTGCCCGTGTCGACTTTCCGACAGTGATGAGCTTGCAGGCGTTGTACCAGCAAAACGCAGGCCAGGCACTCTGGTCGAACGACGGGCGGTTACAGACGCTGCAGGTCCAACTTCAACAATTGGCGGACGATGGACTGGATCCGGCGCGCTACAGCTTGCCGGACGAAGGTGCCTACCCGAATGCCGCCTGTACCGACATCGCCATCAGCCAGCGTTATCTGCAGGCCCTGCACGACCTGCGCTTCGGTTATCTGCCTCAAAAGCGCCTGGAACCTGTCTGGAAAACCAATCCGCAGTTGCCGGACCGTCAAGCCATGGTGTTGCAATTCGCCGTGACGGGCCTGCACAACCCTGCCGAGGCTTTTGAGCAGGCCCGGCCGAGCCTCGACCTTTACCGCAACCTGCGCGAACTCTACGCCCGCCAGCGGCAGCTACCTTTGGCTGACTGGCAATCGGTGCCCGGTGGCTCGCTGTTGCAGCCGGACAAACGCGATGCCCGAGTACCGGCGCTGGCCCGTCGACTCTTCAACGAGGGTTACCTGAGCGTGCCGCCACCCGAGACCGATGAGCATTACGGGCCGAGCCTTGTGGATGCGATGAAAAGTTTCCAACTTCATCATTCGCTGCAGGCCGATGGCGTCGTGGGGCCGTGGACGGTCACCGAACTGAACATCAGCCCGGCGATGCGCCGCGAACAGCTGCGCATCAACCTGGAGCGTATGCGCTGGCTGGCCCAGGACCTCGAGCCGGACAGCGTGCTGGTCAACGTCGCGGCGGCGCAACTGACGGTTTACCAGGGCGGCGCGCCGATCTGGCAAACCCGTACCCAGGTCGGCCGTGCCGAACGGCAGACGCCGCTGATCAAATCGCGGATCACGCGTTTGACGCTCAACCCCACGTGGACCATCCCACCAACGATCATGCGCGAAGACAAGCTGCCCGAGATTCGTCGCGATCCGGAGTTTCTCAGCCGACATAACCTCAGGGTGCTCGACCGGGACGGCCTGCCGGTGGCGGTGGAGAATGTCGACTGGGACCATCCCGGCACGCTCATGCTGCGCCAGGATCCCGGTGCGAAAAACCCGCTGGGCAAAATGGCGATCCGTTTCCCCAATCCGTTTTCCGTGTACCTGCATGACACGCCTAGCCAGGCGTTGTTCAGCAAAGGCCCGCGGGCGTTCAGCTCAGGCTGCGTGCGTATCGAGCAAGTCATGCACCTGCGGGACTTGTTGGTGACTGCGGCCGAACGCACGCGCACCGACACGTTGCTGGCCAGTGAACTGACTCATGAGTTCAGGCTGGCCAAGCCCGTGCCGATCCTGCTGGGCTACTGGACCGCGCAAGCGGACAGCCAGGGGCGGGCGGTGTACGTCCCGGATATCTACCAACGCGATGCAGTCCTCTCTGTGGCTGGCAGCCGTGCGCTCTGATGGCGATCATGTTCAGGCGCATTCGACCTCGGCGCCGACGCGTGCCGTCTCGTCGGTCGTCGAGAACAGCCGCTGCCCGATTGCCTGCGCAGTGTCCAGGTGAGTCTTTGGGTCAACCGTTTCCGACTCGAGCAAGCGTTCGGAGCTCACCACGCGGGCCCCGCAGTAATCGAAAATGCCATGTTCTATCTGGGTCACCATCGCCTGGTCATAGCCGTGACGTTGAAAGCTGTCCGCGTCCGCGCCACCCACGGCCACCAGATGGACCCGCAGATGTCGCAGCTGCTGGGAAAATGACTCGCCGAGCCGGAAATCGAACGCCCAGCCGTTGGAAAATACCCGGTCGATCCAGCCCTTGAGCAACGCCGGCATTGACCACCAGTAAATCGGATAGACCAGCACCAGCGCATCGGCACGCTCAATCCTGGCTTGCTCGGCCAGCACATCGGCAGGCGGCGAAGCCTCGCGGTGGTGAACCGCGTGGTCGGCGAAGCTGAAGCGTGGGTCGAACCCCTCGGCCGCCAGGTCGGCTATCTCGAACGTATCGGTTGGATTGGCTTGGATGATTGCGTTGCCGACGGCTTGGGCCAGCGCATGGGTCAGGGAACGGGGGTCATGATGGGCAACAACGATCAAGGCATGCATGTCGAATCTCCTTCTGGCATCACACAACGTCAAGCGAGTATGCTTGGTTAAGTTACGAACAGTAAGTTACGGTTGGTAAAGTTAATATGTCAAGCACAGATGAAAATTCACAGCCTGCTGCCGTACCCCGTCGACGCCTGTCGCGTGCGGATCGCCAACGGCAGCTACTCGACGTCGCCTGGCGCCTGGTGCGGGAGGAGGGTAGCGAAGCGTTGACGTTGGCCCGCCTTGCGGAACAAGCAGGGGTTACCAAGCCTATCGTCTACGACCACTTCATTACCCGGTCAGGCCTGCTGGCGGCGCTTTACCAGGATTTCGATGGCCGCCAGACCGCATTGATGGATGCTGCACTCCAAGCCAGTGAACCGACGCTGAAAAGCCGGGCACAGGTCATAGCTGCGTCCTTCGTCGAATGCGTCCTGCTTCAGGGACGGGAGATTCCCGGGGTCAGCGCGGCCCTGAGCAGCACGCCAGAACTCGAACGCATCAAGAGGGAGTACGAAGGGATCTTCCTGGATAAATGCCGAGTGGTGCTGGAACCGTTCGCCGGAACCGGGCGTCTTTCCCAAGCGAGCTTGAGGGGGATGCTGGGGTCGGCGGAAGCGTTGTCCGATGCGGCGGCCAACGGGGAACTCAGTGCGGACGAGGCCAAGCATGAGTTATTTGAATGCATCGTTTCGATGGTCGAGAGGACCGTAATCACGCCAGGATGATTCACTTTTCATCAAGAAAAAACGAACCCCAAGCGCTTTTCCGGTTCTTAACTGATGTCCTTCTTTAAAAGGGACATCAGGCGGGGCTGCGGTCTTGCCCACCAAACACTGCGATCAAAGGAGGCGACATATGCCCAACTCCTTCCCTTCGCCCTGGTGGAAGAACGCCGTGATCTACCAGGTCTATCCTCGCTCTTTTGCCGATGCCAACGGCGATGGCATCGGCGACCTCCCCGGACTGACGGCACGCCTGGACCACCTGCAGCGCCTGGGTATCGATGCGTTGTGGCTGTCCCCGGTGTACCGTTCGCCGATGTGCGATGCCGGTTATGACATCTGCGACTACACCGACGTCGACCCGCTGTTCGGCAGCCTGGCCGACCTCGACGCGCTGATTGCCCAGGCCCACGAACGTGGTTTAAAGGTGCTGCTCGACTTCGTGCCGAATCACACTTCCGACCAACATCCGTGGTTCATCGAATCGCGCTCCAGCCGCGACAATCCCAAGCGCGACTGGTACATCTGGCGCGACCAGCCGAACAACTGGCGTGCCTCGATCGACGGCGGCAGCGCCTGGACCTGGGACGAAACCAGCCAGCAGTATTATCTGCATTTCTTCCTGCCGCAGCAGCCCGATCTCAACTGGCACAACCCTGAAGTCGTTGCTGCCATGCAACAGGTACTGCATTTCTGGCTGCAGCGCGGCGTGGATGGCTTTCGCGTCGATGTGGTGCATTGCGTCGGCAAGGACCAGAGTTTTGCCGACGATCCGCGCTGCATGGCGGGCGAAACCATGGTCAAGATCAACGACCAGCCTTACAGCCACGAGGTGCTGCGCGGACTGCGCCGGCTGGTGGACAGCTATCCCGGCGAGCGCGTGCTGATCGGCGAAGTGAATATTCGCTCCACGGCCCAGGTCGCGGCCTATTACGGCGCCAGTGACGAGCTGCACATGTCGTTCAACTTCCCACCTTTGGACGCTCCTTGGGATCCGGTGGTGTTGCGAATGTGTGTGCGCGAAGTGGAAAACGACCTGGGGCCGCTGCAGGCGTGGCCGACCTGGGTGCTTTCCAACCACGACAACAGCCGCCACCGCAGCCGGTACGGCGGATCATTGCGGCGGACCCGGGCAGCGGCGGTGATGTTACTGACATTGCGCGGGACGCCGTTTATCTACCAGGGTGAAGAGCTGGGCCTGGAGGATACGCAGGTGACCGCCCAGACCCGCGTCGATCCTGGCGGGCGCGATGGCAGTCGGGCGCCGTTGCCGTGGGCTGCCCAGGCGCCTTACGGTTGGTCGGGACAGGCGCCGTGGCTGCCTTTTGCACCGGATGCCGGCCTGTTATCAGTGGAAGTGCAGGAGCGAACCAGCGATTCCGTTTTGGCGCTCTATCGGCGTTTGCTGACGTGTCGGCGCAACAGCCGGGCGCTGCGCCTGGGCGAGTGGGAGGAACTGCCTTCGCACCCGCAGGTGCTGGCTTATCGGCGTCATTGCGACGGCGACGAAAGACTGGTCTGTATCAACTTCGCCGACAGCGAGCACGCGTTTCCCCTGGCCGAACCCTGGCGCGTGGAGATCGCCAGCGACGGGGCAGGCGAAGGCCAGCCCTTCACCGGCCGCCTGGCCGCCGAGCAGGCCTTGATCCTGTGTCGATAAACTGTGTCGATAAGGAGTGACCGATGAAAGCCAACTGGCACCGAAATACCTTGATCTACCAGATCGACCCTTCCTTGTTCTACGACAGCAACGGCGACGGCCGTGGCGACCTGAAAGGCATCATTCGCCAGCTCGATTATCTCCAGGCGCTGGGCGTTGGCGCGCTGTGGTTGATGCCCTTGTACCGTTCGCCGTTCAAGGACGCCGGTTACGACGTCAGCGATTTCATGGCCTTGGACCCGCGCTTCGGCAGTGAAGAAGACCTGCGTCAGCTGATCGTCCAGGCACGGGAGCGGGGTATTCGGGTCATCCTCGAATTGGTGGTGCAACATACTTCCGACCAACATCCGTGGTTCCAGAGGGCACGTCGTGACAAGAACAGCGTCTACCGCGACTATTACCTGTGGTCCGACGAACCGGTGGACGACGGCAACCAACCGATCTTTCCGTCGGTGGAAGACAGCATCTGGCGTTGGGACGAACAGGCCGGGCAATACTATCGGCATCTGTTCTATCGTCATGAACCGGACCTCAACCTCGCGAACCCGAAAGTCGTCGAGGAAATCGAGCGGGTCATGGTCCATTGGCTTGAACTGGGGATCGCCGGTTTTCGCCTCGATGCCGCTTCGCACCTGGTCGAGCAGGCCGGTCGCGGGGATGAAGAGCAGGGTGTCTGGGTGCTGGACCGGTTATTCAAGTGTATGACCCGTATCAATCCGGAAGGCGTGCTGATGGGGGAAGTGGACGTCGAACCGGAGCGCTACAGCCATTATTTCGGCACTGGCGAGCGCCTGGGCCTGGTCCTGGACTTCTGGGTCAATAATCATCTGTTCCTGGCCTTGGCCCGAGGCGAAGCCGAACCCTTGCAGCGTGCAATCAGCCGGCGCCCCGCACCGCCGGACGGTGCCAATTACGCCGTGTGGCTGCGCAACCATGACGAACTGGACCTGGAACGCTTGAGCGAGGAGGAACGCGAAGAAGTCATGCAGGCGTTTGCCCCACAGGAAAACATGCGCTTGTATGGCCGGGGTATTCGCCGCCGCCTGGCGCCGATGCTGGATGGGAATGTGCATCGTCAGGCGCTGGCCCAGGCATTGCTGTTGTCGTTGCCGGGCACGCCAATCGTGCGCTATGGCGAAGAAATAGGCATGGGCGACGACCTTTCCCGCCCCGAGCGCCTGTCCGTGCGCACGCCGATGCAGTGGAGCGATCAGGCCAATGCGGGCTTTTCTTCGAGCCAATCCCTGGCTGCTCCGGTGATCGATGAGGGCCCGTTCGCCTACACGAACTTGAATGTCGCGCACCAGCAGGACGATCCCGATTCCTTGCTGACTCGGACTCGCACACTGCTAACGGCGCGGTCGCGATTGACCGAAGTCGGCGACGGCAAGGCGCAACTGTTGTCGGTCAGCCATCCGGCGGTGTTCGCCATCGCCCACGTGTGCGACGACACTTCAGTCATGTTGGCGAACCTGAGTGACGAAACGGTCGACGTGCAACTCGAGAAGATGGATGTGCAAGGCTTTGAAGAAGTGCTGGCGGACGGTTCGTACCCGCACTCGCCAAAGTCGAGGCTGACGCTGCGTGGCTACGGGTATCGCTGGTTTCGCCGCACCGGTTCAAAACAGCAGCAACACCACGGCGAGTAATCCTGCGACGGCGAACAACAGGGCCGACACCTGGGTCGAGCTGAGGGCCAATGCAGAGTCCCGCGAGCGGCCAGCGAACCGCCCGCGGGTACGGTGCAAGGATTGCTGCGACTCGAACAGATTGTCCGCTCGTTGGTTGTCATCATCCTCGTTGGTCATTTGCCCGGCGTAGGCGTTGCGGGCCAACAAGCGATCAAGCAGGCCCGGCATCAGGCACGTACCCACGATCGCCTTGAGGGAGGCGGTGCCCAGCCACAATTCCCTGGGCGTGCGCTTCACCACGCTGAAAATGGCCCGTGCCGCTACGTCCGGATCATGAATCGGCGGCACCGGTTGTGGGCGCTTGCCCAATTTGTTGCGCGCCCAATCGAACTGCGGTGTATTGATTGCCGGCAACTGCACCATGCAGACCCGGATGTCGCTGTGCTCGTGAAGCAATTCGCAGCGCAACGAATCGGTGAAGCCACGCACCGCAAACTTGGCGCCGCAATAGGCCGCTTGCAGCGGAATGGCGCGATAGGCCAGCGCTGAGCCGACCTGGATGATCACCCCACGATTGCGTCGCCCCATCAGGTCCAAGGCCGCGAGCGTGCCGTGGACGGTGCCCAGGTAAGTCACCGCCGTGACTCTCTGGACCTCTTCGGCATCCAGTTGGCGGATAGGTGAAAACACGGTGACCATCGCGCAATTGATCCATACGCCGACCGGCCCCAGCTCGCGCTCAATACGCTGTGCCGCTTCGAATACCGCCCCGGCATCGGCAACATCGACGCTGATTCCCAAGCTCATCGCACCCAACTGTTTCAATTCCTCTTGCGTGTCCGCCAGGCCTTGCTCGCCTCGGGCCAGCAACCCGACTCGATAGCCGGCGACGGCAAAACGGTGCGCGGTGGCACGGCCAACGCCGGCGGTGGCGCCACAGATCACGACGACAGGTGGGGTTCGCTCATCCATTGCATTCACCTCTGATCAATAGCCATTTACCTGTGAAAATGGGTGCTGGCGATGGTTCAGGATTTTTGCAGGCAGGTCGCAAAGGCTGCACTTTTATGAAGCCACGGGCGGGAGGTCGCACCATCGCAAGGCAATCGACGTGGGGCGCAACAGTCTTGGTAGCACCGTTGGCGAAGTACCTGTGACAGCGGCCAAGTCCACGCCCACAAGGGCTTTTCCTTGGGGACGGGCCCGTGGGAACGGTGGCGGCCCAAGCTTGGCACGCTCGCTGCAAGAACCTCTACAGGCCCACCGCGAACACAATCGAGTGGGCACCCCCGTCGGTCAACGATGATCGAGAGCCAGCAGGCCGGGGAATAACGGTAGGGTCCAGGCGCAGCCGCCGGGCCGATACCGCACAGAACAGGCAAAGACGCCTGGAACCGCAAGGTTTCAGGCGTCTTTTTTTTGCTTCCAGAACCGTGATTGGCTTTTGTCGGGTGCTTTTATGAATTCCAACGTTGCTTCTCTGAACAAGCTGCAAACGCTGATCGTGATCGGCAATGGCATGGTCGGCCATCACTGCGTCGAGCAACTGGTCGAGCGCGGCGCGCTCAACCATTATCACCTGCATGTCTTCAGTGAAGAGCCGATGCGTGCCTATGACCGCGTGCACCTGTCCGAGTATTTCTCGGGCCGCGACGCCGAGTCCCTGGCCCTCGGCGAAGCGTCGTTGTACCAGACTCCGGGTGTCACGCTGCACCTGGGCGTTCCGGTACTGGAAATCGACCGCCAGGCGCGCCAGGTAGTCACTGCCGGGGAACGCATCAGCTACGACAAACTGGTGCTCGCCACCGGCTCCTACCCATTCGTGCCGCCGATCCAGGGCGCCGAAGGCGATTCCTGCCTGGTCTACCGCACCCTGCAAGACCTCGACGCGATCCGCGCCGCCGCGAGCAATGCCCGTCGTGGCGTGGTGGTTGGTGGCGGCCTGCTCGGCCTGGAAGCCGCCAACGCCCTGAAGACTCTTGGCCTGGAAGCCCACGTAGTGGAATTCGCGCCGCGCTTGATGCCGGTGCAACTGGACGAGCAGGGCGGCCTGGCCCTCAAGGCGCGTATCGAGAAGCTGGGTGTCGGCGTGCATTTGTCCAAAGGCACTCAATCGATCAGCGCCGGTGAGCAGTACCGTTATCGGATGAACTTCGGTGACGACGACTTCCTGGAAACCGACCTGATCGTGTTCTCCGCCGGTATCCGCGCCCAGGATGCCTTGGCCCGCCAATGTGAATTGCAAATCGGCCCGCGCGGTGGCGTGGTGATTGACGACCTTTGCCAAAGCAGCGACCCGGACATCTACGCCATCGGTGAATGCGCCGCCTGGAATGGCAGCATCTTCGGCCTGGTCGCGCCGGGCTATCAAATGGCCCGTAACGTTGCGGCGCGTCTGTGTGGCGAGGCCGGAGAAGCGTTCACTGGCGCCGACATGTCCACCAAGCTCAAGCTGCTCGGCGTTGATGTGGGCTCCATTGGCGACGCCCATGGCAGCACCCCGGGTTCGCGCAGCTTCCAGTTCATCGACCAGACCAGCGCCAGCTACCGGCGTTTGGTGGTGGATGCCGACGGCAAACGGGTGATCGGCGCGGTGCTGGTCGGTGACAACAGTTACTACGACACCTTGTTGCAGTACATGCAGAACGCAATCGCCTTGCCCAAGGACGCCGCCGCACTGATTCTGCCATCGTCCGAAGGCGCTCCGACACTGGGCCCGGCGGCGTTGCCCGAAGCGGCGACGATCTGCTCGTGCCACAACGTCACCAAGGGTTCGATCTGCTCGGCCATCGACGGTGGTTGCTCCGACCTCGGCCAATTGAAGTGCGACACCAAGGCCGGTACCGGTTGCGGCGGCTGCGCGGCGCTGGTCAAGCAGGTATTCGAACACGAGCTGATTGCCCGTGGCGTCAGCGTCGACAAAAGCCTGTGCGAACATTTCGCCTACACCCGCCAGGAGCTTTACGCCCTGGTGCGAGTGGAAGGGATCATCAGTTTTGAGGAGTTGCTGGCCAAGCACGGCCGCGGCCACACCGGTTGCGATCTGTGCAAGCCGGCTGTGGGCTCGATCCTCGCGTCGTGCTGGAACCAGCCGATCATGGACCCGCACCTGGTGCCGTTGCAGGACACCAACGACACCTTCATGGCGAACATGCAGAAAAACGGCACCTATTCGGTGGTGCCGCGCATCGCCGGGGGTGAAATCACCGCTGACAAACTGATCGCCATCGGCGTGGTGGCGAAGAAATACGACCTCTACACCAAAATCACCGGCGGCCAGCGCATCGACCTGTTCGGTGCCCAGTTGCACCAGTTGCCGGACATCTGGGCCGAGCTGATCGAAGCCGGTTTCGAAACCGGTCACGCCTATGGCAAATCGACGCGCACGGTGAAATCCTGCGTGGGCAGCACCTGGTGCCGCTACGGCGTGCAGGACAGCGTGCAAATGGCCCTGACCATCGAGGATCGCTACAAAGGCTTGCGCTCGCCACACAAACTCAAGTTCGCGGTGTCCGGTTGCACCCGCGAGTGCGCCGAAGCCCAGAGCAAGGACGTTGGTGTGATTGCCACCGAGAAGGGCTGGAACCTCTACATCGCCGGCAACGGCGGCATGCGCCCGCGTCACGCCGAGCTGTTCGCCACCGACCTGGATGACGCCACGCTGATCCGCTATATCGATCGTTTCCTGATGTTCTACATCCGCACCGCCGAAAAGCTGCAACGCACCTCGGTGTGGCGCGAAAGCCTGGAAGGCGGCCTGGATTACCTCAAGGACGTGATTATCCACGACAGCCTGGGCCTGGGCGCCGAGCTTGAAGCGCAGATGCAACTGGTGGTCGACCGCTACGAATGCGAATGGGCCAACGCCCTGAAAGACCCCGAGAAGCTCAAGCGTTTCCGCACGTTCGTCAACGACAAGCGTGGCGATCCGGACGTCCATTTCGTCCGCGAGCGCGGCCAGCGTCGGCCGGTGCATGCCGGCGAACTTCACCTGATTCCCGTCACCGAGGAGGTGCTCTGATGAGCCAGTCAAACGTCGTTCGTATTCCCGCTCGCGATCTCGCCCAGGAACCATTGCAATGGCGCGCCCTGTGCAGCCGCGAGGATCTGGTGCCCAATTCCGGTGTGGTCGCCTGGCATGACGGTAGCCAAGTGGCGCTGCTCTACCTGCCAGATGAGGAGAAGCCGCTGTACGCCATCGACAACCGCGATCCCAAGTCCGGCGCGAATGTGATCGGCCGTGGCTTGTTGGGTAGCATCAAGGGTGAACTGGTGATCGCTTCGCCGATGTACAAACAGCATTTCCGCCTCGAAGACGGGCATTGCCTGGAATATCCGGAACAGCGCCTGCGGGTCTGGCCGGTGCGTTTGAACGGCGATGTGGTTGAGATTGGCGAAGACTGATTGGCACTTTTTTGAAGCTGGGGATGAACAATGAAAACCGCTGCCCAACTGGTAAGGCTCAAGAGTGTGCAAAACCAGCAGGTCCACAGCATCGCCCCTGAGCAGACGGTGCTCGAGGCGCTGCAGATCATGGCCGAAAAAAACGTTGGCGCGTTGCCGGTGATCGAGAACGGCCAGGTCATCGGCGTGTTCAGCGAGCGCGACTATGCACGCAAGATGGTTCTCAAGGGCCGCTCGTCAGTGGGCACGCCGGTACGCACCATCATGAGCGCACCGGTCATCACCGCCGACAGCCAGCAGAGCATCGACCGCTGCATGGAAGTCATGACCGACAGCCATTTGCGACATCTGCCAGTGTTGGACAACGGGCAGCTGATCGGCCTGCTGTCGATCGGCGACCTGGTCAAGGAGGCGATTGTCGAACAGGCGGATCTGATCCGGCAGTTGGAGCATTACATTCGCGGGCATTGAGCCCGTTATTCTCCCAGGAGCGGCTCTTGTGGCGAGGGAGCTTGCTCCCGCTGGGCTGCGCAGCGGCCCCACGATCTTACAGTCGCTGCGCAACTGAGCGGGAGCAAGCTCCCTCGCCACAACAGCGGTTCGCCGCCGACAGCCTCAACCCAACATCAGCAACTGCCGGATCAGCTTCGGCGTACTACCCGTCCAGCGCTTGAACGAGCGGCGGAAATTGGCCGTGTCGTTGAAGCTCAGGTACTGCGCCACTTCCTCATTGCTAAAGCCCTTGACCTGATACAGGTACAGCGCCACGTGGGTATGCACCCGGTCCACTTGCTGTTGGAAACCGGTGCGATGTTTTTGCAGCTTGCGCTTGAGGGTCGCCGGGCTCATGGCAAAGGCCTGGGCGGTCTGCTCAAGGCTGGGGGTCTGTTGCACGTTTGAGCGTAGGTAGTCGTAGAGACAATCGAGAAAACTGGCGGTAAACCCCAGTTCATCGAGTCGATCCCGGGCTTCGCTCCGTGCGACCTGGCCGGCGGTGGCCGAGACGTTGGGCCAGGGTTGCGCCAGGCAATGGCGGGGCAGGCGCATCAAGTCCAGCGGGCGATTGAATTGGCTGTGCTCGCCCAGGTGAACCCAATACTGCTCGACGTAACGCGGCTCGTCATGACGAAAGCTGCACTGCCAGGGCAAGCGCTCGCCGCTGAGCCAGGCGCTCATCGCCACCATCGACGTCATGCTCGCCTCCAGCACGAAGCGCCATTGCTCATCGGCCCCGCAGCTGTCCAGCCAGTGCACGTAGGCATAATGCTCATCCAGCATCAGGCGCGGCGCAGCCAAGGGGCAGAGCAGGGCTTGTTGCTCGATCAAGGTTTCCAGCGCCTGGTGCAGATTCTGCGCGTGGCGCAAGGCATGGCTGGCCGGCCCGTAATGCCCGGGCAGGAGCCGCTGGCCGAAGAGAAAACTGCTGTCGCTGGCGTCCAGCAGGCGCCGGCTGTTGTCGATCAAACCGAGGAACTGCTGGGGACTGATGCGGCTCTGGCCCGCCAGGATGTCCTCGTGGAACAGCCCGGTTCCGCGCAGCAAACGGTGGCTGTCGATGTCCCGCGACAACGCCAGGTCGATCAACGCGGCCGGTTGATAGTGGCCCGGAATGAAGCGGCTGTCGGTTTCGTACCAGCAGGTCTTGACGGTCATGGGCGGCCTCAGGCGCTTTTCGCCAGGGTTTGCCGGGACTGGGCCAACCTCAGGTTCAGGCGCTTGAGCAGGGCTTGGGGGCTTTCGTCGAACGCCATGACCACCGCCGTGCCGGCACTCAGTTGCAAGCGCTCACCGTGTTGCCGGGTCTTGTGGGCCAAGCTGCGAATCGCCTGTTCAAGCTCCACAGCCAGGCGTTGCGCCTGGCTTTCGCCGGTATCGGGCAACAGCACCACAAAACGATCGCCGGCCAGGCGGCAGAGCAGGTCCTGGCGCCGCAAATTGAGCACCAGCAGCTGGCTGACGGCCTGCAACACCGCATCGCCTTCGCCATGACCGAAGCGCTGGTTGATGGCGCTGAAGTTGTCCAGGTCCAGCGCAAGCAATGACAACGGTTGCTGACGACGTCGACTGTCCTCCAGGCTGGCGGTCAATTCGTGCTTGAGGAAATCCGCGCCGCCCAAGGGAGTGAGTTTGTCGAACAGACGGTGCTCGCGAAACAGTCGCTCGCGCTTTTCCATCTGCCCGTTGATTGCCAATTGCTCGCGGTGCCAATGATAAATCCCCAGCGTCAGCAAGATCATGCCCACCGGCATCGGTCCCGATTCCAGCCAGTGATCCCAAGTGATGCTTTCGGGCAGGCGAATGAACTCATCCAGGCTATCGATCCACCATGAAAAAAAGATACAGCCCAGGCCCATGACCAGGTAGTTGGTCACGCGCCCGGCCGGGCGGCTTTTGAGCACCAGGCCCAGCCAGACCAACGCCAGCAACGCCGAGCCGCCTTCACCGAGGATGTCCAGCCAGACCCATTCCTCCAGCGGCTTGAGCGTTCCGCTGGCCAAGTGCAGGAGCAATCCGAGGTTGGCGGCCAGCAGGAGCAAGGCCAGTTTCAAACGATGAGGGCGGAGCACGGAGAACATGGCCGGAATCCTTTGCCAGAAGCGGAATGCAGCCCAGCACAGCAGATGGATGTGACAGTGCGGTGAAGGCGGGTGAATGAAGTCGAGGGGTCGAATCAGCTCATCGGTCATGCGGATTTTTTCTCAGGCAACCCGATTCCCGTGGCGAGGGAGCTTGCTCCCGCTCGGCTGCGCAGCAGTCGTAAAACCGCTGCCTACGGTGTGCCTGGCGAAACGGGTTGGCTGGGTTGGGGCTGCTTCAACCCAGCGGGAGCGAGCTCCCTCGCCACTAGAACCTCGTATCGCCGGCACGTAGGTCAGGTCACTTCAGCTCATTCCAGTTCCCCACCCCTTGTAAACCAGCCCATTACAGGCCCTACGCCCAAACCCTGTCACAGAACCGTCATTGCCCACCCCTAGCGTGCCCTTCCAATTGCCGGGCGGTTGCCTGGCGGATTTTCGGATTCCTGGGGGAGGACCACTATGCATCACCGCACCAGCACTGCCGGATTCGTCGGCTTCACCTTCACCGCGCTGGCATTGGCCATTGCCAGTGAACGGCTGAGCGCCGCCGAGCAAGCGGCCACGGAGCACGTCGAAGTGGTTGGCCAGGCGGCCAGCATCGATCAGGCGCTGAAGGAACAGCGCAGTTCCGACAGCATCAAGAGTGTGGTGCATGCTGACGGCGTGGCTCAATTGCCGGACGAGAACGTCGCCGAAGCAGTGCAGCGCTTGCCCGGGGTGAGCGTCGAGCGCGACCAGGGCGAAGGCCGATTTGTCAGCGTGCGCGGCTTAGGCCCGGACCTCAACAGTGTGACCATCAACGGCACCCTCGTGCCGGCCCCTGAAAGCGAGCGCCGCGCCGTTGCCCTGGATGTTTTGCCCTCGGAACTGGTGCAGTCGCTCTCGGTGATCAAAACCCTGACGCCGGACATGGACGCCAATTCCCTCGGCGGCACGGTGGACGTCAAAAGCCTCTCGGCTTTCGACCACAAGGGCCTGTTCTACACCGGCAGCAGCGAAGCCAGCTACGACAAGAATACCGGCCAGACCAGTCCGAAATTTTCCGGGGCCATCAGCGACCGCTTCAGCCTCGGCGACGGCATCGACAATTTCGGCGTGGCCGCGGCGCTGAGCTGGCAGAAGCGTGACTTCGGTTCGGACAACGTCGAAACGGGCGGCGCCTGGGACTTCGAGCAGGGCCCACGCCTCGAAGAACTGGAGATGCGTGACTATGACATTCGCCGGGAACGCGCCGGTGGCGGGCTGAACTTCGACTACAAACCCGACGACTTGAGCAGCTATTACCTGCGCACGCTCTACAGCCGCTACAAGGACAGCGAAACCCGCAACGCCGCCAGCATCGCCTTCGACGACCCGCAGGCGGCGGGGGAGCTGGGTGCTGCCGAGGGCGAACGCAAACTCAAGCAACGTGAAGAAACCCAGGAAATCCAATCCTACGTGCTCGGCGGCGAACGCCTGTTCGGCCTCTGGACCTTGAGCGGCCAGGGCGGCTACAGCAAGTCCAGCGAAGACAGCCCCGGACACATCGCCGGCGCCACGTTCAAAGGCATCGATGGATTCGACGGTGGTTTCTACGACAGCGACAAGCCGCGCCCGATCATTGCCCCAGGTTTTTACGACCCGGCCAACTTCAGCCTCGACAAGGTCGATTGGGAACAGCAGAAAACCACCGACACCGAAAAGAACCTGCGCCTCGATTTGGCCCGGGACTACGACCTGAATGGCTACGCCTCCCAGGTCAAATTCGGCGGTAAGGTCAGCCGCCGCGACAAGGACAACGATCTCGAGGCTTGGGTCTACGAGGACTTTGGTGACCTGGGCTTCACCGATGAACAGCTCAATCTCGGCCAATTTCAGAAGGGCAATGTGGATTACCGCCTCGGCCGGTTTGGCCCGGGCATCAGCGCCGACGCCATCAAGCAGTTGCTCGGTGGCCTTGACCGCGACCAGTTCTACGACGCGCAGGAATCGCGGGTCAACGATTTCACCATGAGCGAAGACATCAACGCTGCCTACCTGATGAACACCGTTGATATTGACGACTGGCGCTTCATCGCCGGCATGCGCTACGAGGGCACCGAGTTCGAGGCCAAGGGCACCGGCGCCACCGATGGGGTGTTCACCGACACACAAACCCGTCGTAAGTACCACCATTGGCTGCCAGGCCTGCACGCCCGCTACCAGCTGGACAAGAATACCCAGGTGCGCGCGGCCTGGACCAAGTCCGTGGTGCGCCCGACCTTCGGCCAGCTGGCACCGGGATTTGTCATTGATGATGACGAAGCGACTTTCGGCAACCCGGACCTCAAGCCCCTGGAATCGAGCAACCTGGACCTGGGGATCGAGCATTTCATGGGCCACGCCGGCACCGTTTCGGCCTTTGTGTTCTACAAGGACATCAAGAACTTCGTCTACAACACCGATCTGGCCGGCACCGGGGCCTGGACCGATTTTGCCGAGGCGCACAGTTTCGCCAACGGCGACAGCGCCAAGCTATACGGCCTGGAACTGGCCTATTCGCAGAAGTTCGATTGGCTGCCGGCACCCTGGAACGGGCTGTTGCTGGGCGCCAACACCACCTTCAGTCGATCCGATGCCGAGATCGAGGGTTTCGACCAGGCCAGCGGCACCCAGCGCAAGCGCAGCATCGACCTGCCGAACCAGTCGGACACCGTCGGCAACCTCATGCTCGGTTGGGAAAACGACAAGCTGAGCCTGCGCTTGTCGGCCAACTACAAGTCGGCGTACCTCTACGAGCTGGCATCCATCAGCGACCGAGACCACGACCTGCATGTCGACGCCCAGACCTTCGTCGACTTCAGCGCCCGGTATTCGCTGACCAAGAACCTGCAAGTCAGTCTTGAGGCGCAGAACCTCACCGACGAGTCGTATTTCGTCTACACCGGCCATCGCTCCTATAACGGCCAGTACGAAGAGTACGGGCCGACGTACAAGCTAGGGCTGACGTTTACCCATTTTTGAATACACCACCGACCCTGTGGTGAGGAAGCTTGCTCCGCTTGGCGGGTTGGCGCGCCAGTGCGCAGCGCCTGGAAGGAGGGGCTGCTGCGCAGCCCAGCGGGAGCAAGCTCCCTCGCCACGGGAACGGTGAACACGACTCTATGACAAGGATTTTTTCCGTTGAATACAAAGCTGTCGTTTCCCAAGCGTTATCTTCTGACGATGTGGCTCAGCCTGCTGGCCGGCCAAGCCTTGGCGGCCCCGAGCCTGAAACTGCAACCCTGGGCGCAGGCTTTCCCAGCGACTGCCATGGCATTCCTGCCTGGCAACGGGGCGACCGAACGTTTGGCGGCCGGTCGTGATGGCTTGCTGTTGCTCGATGCCAACGGCCGCGAACTGACGCGCCTGAAGGGCGGCTTTGAGGGCCTCGACACCCGCGCCCTTGGTCGCAACGTGCTGGTCGCCAGCCTCGACAGTCGCCGCCAACAAGCGCTATTGGTCAGCCTCGATCCACAAAAACGTCAGTGGAGCACGCCGCTGTACCTGCCGACACGGGACTTTCCGGTGAACGGGTTGTGCCTGTACCGCGACGAAGCAAGCAACCTGTTCGTGTTTCTCGTGGGGGAAGAGGGCAAGGGTGAACAATGGCTGGTCGGCGCCGACGAGCGGCTGAGCGAAACTGCCCAGCGCGTGCGCGGCCTGCCGCTGCCACCGGATGCCACGACGTGCCAGGTCGAGGACGGCGCGGGCCAGCTATTCGTCAACGAAGAACGCGTCGGTTGGTGGGCCTATCCGGCGGCGGCGGAAGCCGATGCGGTGCGTATCCCAGTGGCGATGCGCAAGCCGTTCGGTGACATCGAGCACGCCGCCGGCGCGATGGCGACACTGCCCGGCGGCATGCTCGGACTCGACCCAGACGCGGCGCAACTTCACCTGTTCCAGCAAGAAGGCACGGCCTGGATTGCGCAGGCCAAGCTACCGCTGACGGGCCTGAAGGAGCCGGAAAGCCTGGCCCTGCGTAAAACCGCAACCGGCGTTGAACTGCTGCTGCGTGACGATGACAACGGTCAGCTGTACCAAGGCCTGATCGACTGGCAACCGACGCCGCTGGCCGTGTCGCCGAAGTTGCCCAGCGTGCCCGCCGCTGCCCAGAGCGAACCCGTGGCGCGCCAGGGCGACGCCGCCGATGACCCGGCGATCTGGGTTCACCCGACCACGCCGGCGTTGAGCCGGGTCTTGGGCACCAACAAGAAGCAAGGCCTGCTGGCCTATGACCTGCAGGGCAAGCTGTTGCAGGAATTGCCGGTGGGGCGCCTGAACAACGTCGATGTCCGCTCGGGTTTCAAACTGGGCACACAGACCGTCGACCTCGCCGTCGCCAGCAACCGTGACCGCAACAGCCTCAGCCTGTTCAGCATCGACCGCGCCAGCGGAGAACTGCGCGAAGCCGGCGAAATACCCACGTCGCTCAAGGAAATCTATGGGATCTGCCTGTTCCAGCCCGCCGAAGGCGAGCTGTACGCCTTCGCCAATGGCAAGGATGGTGGTTATCTGCAATACCGCCTGAGTGCTATGCACGACAGAGTCACGGGTGAGCTGGTGCGCCAGTTCAACGTCGACAGCCAGCCCGAGGGCTGCGTTGCCGACGACCAGCGCCAGCGTCTGTTTCTCGGTGAGGAAGACGTCGGTGTCTGGACCATGGACGCCCGTGCCGATCAGCCGAGCACCTTGACCAGTGTGATCAAGGTCGGCCCGCAGTTGCATGCCGACGTCGAAGGCATCGCCCTGTACCACAACGTCGGGCACGACTACCTCGTGGTGTCCAGCCAGGGCAACGACAGCTATGTGGTGCTCGATGCCGAGCCGCCTTACGCCGTGCGCGGTGCCTTCCGGGTCGGCTTGAACGCGACCGGCGGAATTGACGGGGCTTCGGAAACCGATGGCCTGGAAGTCACCTCGGTGAACCTCGGTGGGCCTTGGAACCAGGGAATGCTGGTGGTCCAGGACGGGCGCAAGCGCATGCCCGAGCAAGCCCAGAATTTCAAGTTCGTGCCGTGGGCCGACGTGGCAAAAGCCCTGGACCTGCCTTGAACGGCGCTGTCATCAACCGGTCACGAACATCTCATGCAATAGCCGCCAGACAGGAGTTCAACCATGCAAGCGACACTGGAACACATGACCATCTGGAGCCTGATCAGCGACGCGAGCCTGCTGGTCAAGGCCGTCATGCTCACACTGCTGCTGGCCTCGCTGCTGAGCTGGTATCTGATCATCCAGCGCACCGCGGTGCTGCAACGCAGTGAGCGTCAGTTCAACGCCTTCATCCAGCGTTTTCGCAGCAGCGCCGATTTGCTGCCGTTGTACCGCGAGTCTGCCCAGGCGCGCGAAGAGGACGGCGGCGTCGCGCCGATTTTCCATGCCGGCTATCAGGCGTTCACCCAGCTGAACCTGCCTTCCGGCAACCCGGCGGTGGTGCTCGAAGGGGTCGAGCGTTCGCTGCACGTGGCGATCAGCGAGCAGGAAGTCCAGCTGGAAAAAGGCCTGCAAGTTCTCGCCACCGTCGGCTCCGTCAGCCCCTACATCGGCTTGTTCGGCACCGTCTGGGGAATCATGAACGCCTTCCTCGGCTTGTCCCAAGTGCAGCAGGCCAGCCTGTCCACCGTCGCGCCGGGTATCGCCGAAGCGTTGATTGCCACCGCCATCGGCCTGTTCGCGGCGATCCCGGCGGTGGTTGCCTATAACCGCTTCGCGGCCCGTGGGCAAACCCTGCTGACCCGCTATTACGCCTTTGGCAACGAGCTGCAGGCGCGTCTGCACCGCAAGCTCCACGGTGCCCCGCTGAACCTGGCCACGGCCGCTTGAGAGGAGAGGGCAGATGCTAGTCAAGCCGCAACGCAAGCACGGGCCGAAGGCCGAAATGAACGTGGTGCCCTACATCGATGTGATGATGGTGCTGCTGGTGATTTTCATGGTCACCGCCCCCATGCTGACCCAAGGCGTGAAAATCGAATTGCCCAGAATCGCCAGCGAAGCCTTGGCCAATGACAGCCAACAGCAGATCCTGACCCTGTCGGTGAAGGCTGAAGGTGGTTATTACTGGAACCTGGGCGGCGAGCTGGACACCCACCACCAGACCGACAGTGCCGTCGACCTGGACCAGATGCGCGTCAAAGTGGCTCAGGTGGTTGCACAGCGCAGCGACACCCAGGTGTATATCCGCGCCGACGATCACGCCGATTACGGTCGAGTGGTGGCAGCGATGGCGGCTTTGCAGCAGGGCGGGGTGAGCAACCTGGGACTGGTGACCGAGGCACCGCGATGACCGCCATGACATTTGACCGGGCTCCCCTGGGTTTTGCGTCGATGCCCGGTCCCGGGCTCTGGCGGAACACGCTGTCGGCGGGCTTCGCCGTGGCGCTGCACGCGGCGGTGGCGGCCTTGCTGATACTGGGGTGGACGGTGGAAAAAACCCAGGTCGAGACGCCTCGGGTATTGCGCACGCAACTGGTCATGCTGCCCTCGGCACCCGTGCCCGAAGCGCCTGCGCCAGCCCCCGTCCAGGACAGACGGGTGGCGCCAGAGCCGACGCCGGCACCGCTGGAAACACCGAGCCCCGCGCCAACCAAACCTGCGATTGACCCTCGGATCCAGGCTCAGAAGTTGGAGCAGGCCGCCCTTGCGCGCAAACGGCTAGAAGCGCAAAAGCAAGAGCAACAGGCTGAACAGCAACGCGAACGCCTGCAAAGCGAGCGGCGCCAGTTGGAAGCCGAGCAACAAGCTGCCGAGCACCAACGCCAGGCGCAAGCGGCGCAAGCACTGGCCCAGCAACGTCGCGCCGAGCAGGCCCGTGCGGCGGCGGCCGACAGTCGCAGCTATCTGCCCTTGAACAAGGAAGCGCCGGACTACCCGCAACGGGCCCTGGACAAAGGTCTCGAAGGCGATTGCACCGTGGAATACAGCGTGACCCCGGACGGACGCATCGATAACCCGAAGGTGCTTGACGGCTGCCACCCGTTATTCATCCGACCGTCATTGGCCGCCGCCCAGACCTTTCGCTACCAGCCGCGAATCGTCGATGGCAAGGCTGTCACGGTGCCAGCGGTGCGCAACACCTTTCACTTCCGGATCAAATAACCACGACTACCCAGGGCGTATACCTGGATCCCCGACGTGGGTGTTTCCGCAAGGATTGGCGTCAGCGGTGGGTCGATGCTGGCGCAATAGTTCGATTTGCTGGGATGGAACCAGGGTTCGCAACGCCTTGTAGAGCGCCCGGGTTTCCAACAGGTTCCAGACGCGCAACATGGTCTCCAGGGCGTCGAGCGGCTTGCTGATGAAATCCCGCGCGCCGAGTGCCAAGGCCCGCAAGCGGGTGTCGCGGGTAGCGTCGGCGGTCAGGACCAGGATCGGCAGGTAGTCGTTGGCCGGAATGCGTCGGTTGAGTTGCTCCAGCACGGCAAAGCCGTCGAAGGCAGGCATGTGCAGGTCGAGGATGACCAGGTCCGGCTCGAAACTGTTGAACAGGTCCAGCGTGCGCAGGGGTTCGGTGCTGCTCAGTACGTTGTGCAGCCCTTCACGGGCCAGCAATTGCTCCATCAGTTCCAGGTTGGGGCGCTGATCGTCGATGATCAGGATGCGCAAATCGTGGTTCATGCAGGCTCCGGTAAATAACGTTCGAGATGGCCCAGGAAGGCCTGGATATGAATAGGCTTGGTCAGGATCGCCGTGGCTCCGGCATCTTGCAGCGCGCGGTGGGCCAGGGCGCTGGTGTCAGCGGTGATCATCAGCACTGGCGTGGACGCGGTGGCTGGGGACTGGCGCAGGCGGCGCAAAACTTCCAGGCCTTCGAGGTCGGGCAAGGTCACGTCCAGCAGGATCAGTTGCGGCGCATGCTGGCGAGCCAGGTCCAGGCCCATCTGGCCTTGCATGCTCGACAACAGTTGGATGCCCGGACGGCGCTGCATCAAGGTCTCGATCAAGGCGAGGCTCGACAGGTTGTCTTCGATGCACAGGACTTTGCCGTCGAACTCGGTGCGCGGACGCGTCACTTCCAGCGCCACCCTGGGCGGCAGGTTGGAGCCGCTGACATGGGCACTGGGCAACCGCAGCGTGAAACAGCAACCGTGTCCCGGTTCGCTGTGCACTTGCAGGCTGCCCTGCATCATTTCCAGCAGGCTCTTGCTCAGGGACAGGCCGAGGCCGGTGCCCTCGACCTGGGGATCCGCGCCGAGGCGTTCGAAAGGCTTGAACAGTTGGCCCAACAGTTCCGGGGCGATGCCATGCCCGGTGTCGCTGATGGCAACGTTTACCGCCGTGCCCTCGACGACGACTTCAATGCGCACCTCGCCACCCGGCTTGTTGTACTTGATGGCGTTGGACAGCAAGTTGAGCAGCACTTGGACCAGGCGCTGGCGGTCGGCAAGCACGCCGCTGCCCTCCGGCAATGGCGCAATTGCGGCCAAGTGGATACCGGCATCGGCGGCCATGGGTGAAACCAGCGTCAAGGCTTCATGGAGCACAGCCGGTAGCGCGATCGGTTCAATGTTCAGCGGCAGCCGGCCGGCCTCGATCCGGGCGATGTCGAGGACCTCGTTGATCAACGCCAACAAGTGCTGGCCGGCGCGCAGGATGTGGCTGACCTGCGGCCGCTGGCCGGCGATGGAATCCATGTCCAGCAATTGCGCGAAGCCAAGGATGGAATTCAGCGGCGTGCGCAATTCATGGCTCATGCGCGATAGAAATTCACTCTTGGCCCGACTGGCGCTTTCCGCTTCTTCGCGGGCGGTGCGCAGGGCGATCTCGGCGGTACGCCGGTCGGTGATGTCCCGGGTAATCTTGGAAAAACCGCGCAAGGCGCCAGTGCCGTCGTACTGCGCGGTGATGACCACGCTGGCCCAGAAGCGGCTGCCGTCCTTGCGACAACGCCAGCCTTCCTCCATGTAGTGGCCGTCGCGTGTGGCCTCGCGCAGGGCCATGTCCGGGTGCTCGGGACACTCTTCTGCCAGGTAGAACAGCGAAAAGTGCCGGCCGAGCACTTCCTGTTCGGTGTAGCCCTTGATCCGCTCGGCGCCAGCGTTCCAGGTGATCACGTGGCCCTTTGCGTCCAGGGCGAAAATCCCATAGTCCTTCACGCCATCGATGATCAGCCGCAGGCGTTCTTCGTTGTCGCGCAAGGCGCGCTCGCGCTCGGCCAGCAACTGCCCGGCTTCCACCAGGCGGGTGCCGAGTTGGCCGATTTCGTCCCGCTCCGGCGGTTGTGGCAACAAGGGTTGACCCAACGCCAGGCGCTGGGCGTTGCCCTGTACTTGCTGGACCCGGGCAACGATGCCCTTGGACAGGAACAGCACGGCGACCACTGCACCGAACAATCCACACACCGCCGCCAGCAGCGTGGCGAACAACAGCCGCATGCGGGTGGCCGAGGCGGCAGCGCTGCGGTCGGCGAGCAGGGCATCTTCGCGGATGCGCATGGCGCTGATCTGTTCGCGCAATACATCCAGCACCTGTTTGTTCTCGATCAAGATCGCAGTAATGGCTGCGGTGTCGTCGGCCTTGCCGGTGCGCAGGGCAAGCAGCCCTTGGAGTTTCTCGCCGATCAGCGGCGTGATGGTCTCGAGGTGCTCGCGCATCCTGGCGTCGCGGATGTTGTGATCCAGGCGCTGCAACGCGGCCTGAATCTTCGGCGTGGCCTGTTCATAGCCGGGCAGGAAGTCTTCGCGCCGGGTCAGCAGGTAGCCGCGCACGCTGGCCGCGGCTTCGGCCAGCAAGGTGTGCACGGCCTGGATATCACCCTGGACCAGCAGCACCCGGCGAACGTCTTCCTCGGCGCGGGCGGTCTGGCGTTCCGTGATGTAGATCAGCACCAGCGACAGCAGCAGGACCACCAGCGGCAGCGAGATCACTACCAATGCTTTGCCACGCAACGGCAGGTCGGCCCAACGGCGGGCAGCGAGAAACCTCATGGCCATTGTCCGCAGGGTTGGGCGACCAGCCCCAGGGCGACACCGCGCACCGCTGCCTGGGTGCGGTCGGCGGCGCCGAGCTTGCCGATGACTCGCTCGACGTGGGCTTTCGCCGTACCGGGAGCGATGCCGAGCTTCTCGCCGATCTCGCGATTGCTGAAGCCACTGGCGACCAGCCCCAGCACCTGGCGTTCACGGGTCGTCAGGGCCTGGACTTGGTTGGTGCCGCTGGCGCCGCGCTCGGCCATGCGCCGCAGGAGGCGCGCGCTGACCGAACTGTTCAGCGCTTCCTCGCCCTGGGCGACCCGTTTCAAGGCATCGAGCATCTCGGCGCGGCTGGCATCCTTGAGCAGATAACCAACGGCGCCGGCGCTGATGGCCGCTTCGAGGTGATCGGGGCTGTCGTCCATCGTGAAGATGATCACTTTGATTTGCGGCTGGCGTTGACGCAGGATCCGCGCCGCACCAAGACCATTGAACACCGGCATGCGGATGTCGAGAATGGCGATGTCCGGTTGCAGCCGTTCGCACAGATCCAGCGCCTCCTGACCGTCGCTGGCCTGGCCGACGACCTCGAACCCCTCGGTGCCGGCCAGCATCGAGATGAATCCGGTGCGGGTGACTTCGTGATCATCGGCCAATAGCAGGCGCAGGGGGCGGTTCATGATTGGGCTCCTTGGGCCGGCAGCGGCACGCTGGCCAACAATCGAGTGCCGCCACCGGGTTCGCTGCAACAGCTCAGCTGGCCGCCGAGCAGACTGGCGCGTTCCTGCATGGCTGCCAGCCCGAGGTGAGAGGTGCCCTGGGTCTCGACAGGTGTTTGCAGGGCAAACCCCCGGCCATCGTCCTCGACCCGCAGCGAGACGTGATCGTCGCGCACCGCCAACCCCAGGACAACATGGCTGGCCTGGGCATGCTTGAGAATATTGTTGATGCCTTCCTGGGCAATGCGGAACAGTGCGATTTCCGCGTTCGGCGACAGGCGCGCCGCGCTGTGCTCGGCCCATTCCACCTCCAGCCCGGCGTCGCGCAGGCGATCGGCCTCCTTGTCGACGGCGGTAAACAAACCGAAATCATCCAGCACATGGGGACGCAGGCCACCGATCAGCTGTCGACTTTCACCGACGCAGCCTTGCGCCAAAGCCAGGATGGCTTGCAGCGCCTCGTCCAGCGCCGGCGGCAGAGGCGGGCAGCGACCGGCAAACCCTTGCAGACGCTGGTGCAGTCCGGCCAGATTCTGCGCCAGGCCATCGTGCAGGTCATACGCGACGCGTTTGCGTTCGTCTTCCTGGGCGCTGAACAATCGATGGACCAGCTCGGACATGGTCCGCTCCCGAGCCTGGAGTGTCTGGAGCAGCCGGCCGTTCTCCAAGTGCGCCGCCAACAGCGTTGCGAGCAATTGCAGTGATTCGATGTCTTCGGCGTCGGGCGCGCCCAGCGGCACGCTGTTGCCCAGCAGCAGCGCGCCGAACACCGCGCCATCGGCACCGCGCAGCGGGATTCGCAAGACTTGCGGCAACGCGCTGCCCGGGCAATCGAGCCATTGCGGGCTGGGCGAGGGCGGATGAGCCAGGTTGGCGAGCACGTCCAGGCCATCGCTACTGCCGTGGCTGGCGACCGTCTGCAGCGGCGTATACGGCGTCCACTCCAGCAGCAGGCCGTGGTCCATGGCGACGAACGCGCACGCGCGTTGCACCGCGCGCTGGCGCATCTGCGCCAATGGCAGCCGGGTCAGTTCATGGCCGGTGCCCAGCAACAGGCCCAGGCGTGCCGCCCGGCTTTGCGATTGGCGGTACTGGCTGCGGATCGCCAGGGCACTGCCAGGGTCATGGGGTGGGCTTTGCATGGGGAAACTCCAGCGTGGAAAGGAACCGGCCCTGTTCGTGATGGGCTCATTAGACCTTGTGATCGACACCGGGCCTATCTGCCGAACGGCATAGGCGATTGGCACCGGTTGGCCGATGGCGAGCACAGCGAACGCCGGCAAAGTGGGCTCATTGAAACCCAAAGGAACGCAACGATGAAAATGAAAACCTGTGCCCTGGCTGCTTTTTTCCTGTTGGCTGCGCCATTTGTCCATGCCGTGGAGACCACGCCCTTCGTCTATCGCACCGTGGCCGAGCAGCCGCAGAACGTGAAAGATCGCGAAATCGCTGGGCTGTTCGACCGTTGGAATGCCGCGTTGCAAACCGGCAGCGCCACCGCGGTGACCGGCCTTTACGCCCCGGATGCGATTTTGCAACCGACCGTGTCGAACAAGGTGCGCAGCACGCCGGCGCAGATCCAGGACTACTTCGACCACTTCCTGGCGGCCAAGCCTGTCGGCGTGATCAACTACCGTGAAATCCGTCACCTGGGGCCAGACGCAGCGATGGACAGCGGCGTCTACACGTTCACGCTGACCCAGGCCGATGGCACCAAGCGAGAAGTCCAGGCGCGCTATACCTTCCTCTATGAGCGTCTCGACGGCCAGTGGAAGATCATCAACCATCACTCCTCGGCCATGCCCGAAGTGCCCAAGACGCTGCACGCCAGTCACTAAGGGGGCTGGTTTCACCTGGCGTGTTCGACATCGAGCCATTAAACCCTTGGATTAGCCCGTGGATATTAATTAGAATCAGTCTCATTTAAGACATTCTTGCCCAGGGCCTCTTTACATGCTTGATGCAGCTAAGCCGGCGGAGCACGCCCTTCATGCGTTATACCGTGACCACGGCGGTTGGCTCGAAGGTTGGCTGAGGCGGCGCCTGGGCAACGCCTGGGATGCGGCCGACCTGCGCCAGGATACGTTTTTGCGGGTATTGTCCAGCGCCCAACCCCTGGCCGACTTGCACGAACCACGCGCTTATCTGCTGACGGTGGGCAAGCGACTGCTGAGTAACTTCTACACCCGTCGCAACCTGGAACAGGCGTATCTCGACGCCTTGGCGAGCTTGCCTGAAGCCTGCGTCCCGTCCCCGGAGCAACGCTGGTTGCTGCTGGAAACCCTTCATGCTCTCGATGAACTGCTCGACGGCCTGCCGCCCTTGGTGCGGCGGGCTTTTTTATGGAGCCAGCTCGAAGGGCTTGGCTATCGGGAAATTGCCGAGCGCTTGCAGGTGTCCGAACGCACCATCAAGCGCTACATGGCCCAGGCCTATGAGCATTGCCTGTTGGTGGAGTTTTGATTCGCCAGGCACCGTCGCCCCAAGCCCGGGAAATCGCCCGGGCGGCGGCCCGCTGGTTGGCAAAGCTCGAATCGGGCGAGGAGGGGATCGATCACGCCGCGCTGCAACGCTGGCGCGAAAGCGACGCCAAGCACGAGGCCGCCTGGCAAAAAGCCCAGCGCTTGCGTCAACGATTCACCGAGGTTCCGCCTTCTCTGGGCATGGCAACGCTCGATCGTCCCGCATTGGCACGCCGCGCCGTGCTCAAGCGCGCCTTGGGCGTCGCCGCTGTGATGCCTGCCGCCTGGTTGCTGGGACGCCAATTGCCATTGGACGCCTGGCGTGCCGACCTGCACACCGCCACCGGCGAGCAGCGTCGCTGGACGTTGGCCGATGGCAGCGCCTTGCAATTGAACACCGACAGCGCCGTGGACCTCGACCTTCGTGCACGTCGCCTGGTGCTGGTACGCGGCGAAATCGCCCTCAAGGTTTCCGGCGCCCAGTCCTTGGCGGTGCAAACTCCCTACGGTGTCATCACGGTCAACCGAGGCGAAGCCTGTATCCGTCTGGATGAGTTGAGCTGCCAGGTGTCGGTACTCAGCGGTTCAGTCCAATTGCAGCCATTGCACGGGCCGACGCTGGGGCTGGAGCAAGGCCAGCAGGTCCATTTTCAAGCCGCCGGCGTGGCCGCGATCAGCGGTTTCGACGTCGTGCAGATGGGCTGGCGTGACGGGGTACTGACGGCACAGAACCAGCCGCTGGGCGACTTTCTTCGAGAGCTGGACCGCTATCGCCCGGGCGTGTTGCGCTGGGACCAGGACCTGGAGCCGCTTCGGGTGACCGGCAGTTTCCGCCTGGAAAACACTGATCGCATCCTCGCGTTGCTCTCGGCCAGCTTGCCCTTGCAAGTGCACATGCGCACTCGCTACTGGGTCACCGTGACCCGGCGCAAAAATATCGCCTGATGCCTGTCCCCTTTTTTTGTCTCGCTTGTCATCCATGGCAACTGAACAAAAACGAGAGCGCTCTTCAATGTCCGCAGTACTACCTTCGCAGTTGCGTCTGGCCACGGCTGGCTGGCGTCCGTTGTTGAACCTGGGCCTCATGCTGAGCCTGAGCGCCAGTCCATTTTTCAGCTCACCCAGCCTGGCCGAAGACAACGCCCGGCGCAGCTATCAGGTTCCGGCCGGCAGCCTCAGCGCCGCGCTGACCCGGTTCGCCGGGCTGGCCGGGGTCAATCTCTCTGTGGACCCGGCTTTGGTGAGCGGGCGCGACAGCGCCGGGCTGGCTGGCGAATATGGTGTAGAGGAGGGCTTTGCCCGCTTGCTGCAAGGTTCCGGGTTGCAACTGCAACCGGTTGGTGAGCAGGCATATACGCTCATGCCAGCGCCGCAGGGCAGTAGCCTGCAATTAGCGCCGACCTCGATTCTTGGCGCCACCGATGCTTCGCAAGGCGAGCCGTACGCAGGCGGGCAAGTGGCGCGTCGTGGTTCCCAGGGTTTGCTTGGTTCGCGAGATTTCATGGAAACGCCGTTCAGCATGACCACCTACACCGGTGAGACGGTCAAGAACCTGCAAGCGCGGACCTTGGGCGATCTGGTCGCCAGCGATCCCTCGGTGCGCGCCACCAACCCGGCGGGTGGCCGCTATGAGCAATTCACCATTCGCGGGTTGAGCCTGTTCAACAGTGACGTTGCCTATAACGGTCTCTACGGTGTCTTGCCGACCTACACGATCGACATGGAAATGGCCGATCGCGTCGACATCCTCAAAGGCCCGACCCAATTGATCAACGGCATCTCGCCGCGCGGCAGCGTCGGCGGCGGGATCAATGTGGTGCCCAAGCGCGCCACCGACAAGCCCATCACCTCCGTCACGGGCAGCTACGCCTCCGACAGCCAACCCGGCGCGGCCGTGGACGTCGGCCGACGGTTTGGCGAGGACAACCAGTTTGGTGTGCGTTTCAACGGTGTGAAACAGTCAGGCGACACGGACTGGGACCACCAGAGCGTCGACCGCCAGATGGCCGTGCTGGGCCTGGATTTTCGCGGCGAACGCCTGCGACTCTCAACGGACATCGGGCACACCGAGCGCGAAACCGACGCGCCGCAGGAACGCGTCCAGGTGGCCGCCACCGCGCCGGTCCCCCGCGCCAGTGATGTCAGTCGCAACTATGCGCAGCACTGGACCAAGGCGCGCACCGAGGACACCTTCGGCGCGGTGAACGCCGAATACGATCTCAACGATTCGGTCATGCTCTACGGCGGTGCCGGGGCACGTAAAAGCAATCACGACTTCCTGCGGCACAACGTGTTGGTCAGCAATGCCGCTGGCGATTTTGCCGTATCGCCCCGTGATTTCACCCGGGACGAAAACGTCCGCACGGCCAACGCCGGGGTGCGCAACTGGTTCCAGACCGGCCCGGTGAGCCATGAGCTCAACCTGGCCGCCAGCTACTTCTACATGGACTTTGAAAACGGCGGCGCCCGTTACGCCAACGGCCGCAGCAACCTCTACGATCCGGTGCAGGCACCGACGCCGAACATCCCCACGCGCCCGGATGCCAAGGTCTACACCGAGAACCACTTCAGCGGCGTGGCGCTGTCCGACACCTTGGGCTTCTTTGATGACCGGCTGTTGTTGACCCTAGGCGCACGCTGGCAGCGGGTGGAGGTCGACGACTGGTCCAACGGCGTCAAAGGCCCCACGGCCTACGACGAGGAAAAAATCTCACCGTCAGGCGGGATCCTGTTCAAGGCCACCGACAAGCTGTCGCTCTACGCCAACTACATGGAAGGCCTGAGCCAGGGCAAGATCGCACCGACGTCTGCCGATAACAGCGACGAAATCTTCCCGCCGTTCATCAGCCGCCAGGTCGAGATTGGCGCCAAGTACGACGCCGGAGCCCTGGCGGTCACCGCCGCGGTGTTTCGAATCAAGCAGCCGGCCTACGCGACCGACGCCACGACGAACGACTTCGGCCCGAACGGCAAACGCGAAAACACCGGTGCTGAATTGAGTGTGTTCGGTGAGCCCATCAAAGGCGTGCGTCTGTTGGGTGGGGTGATGTACATCGACAGCAAGTTGACGGACACCACCAACCCCACCTTCGATGGCAACCGGGCACCGGCCACGCCGGAATATAACGTCAATTTGGGGGCTGAGTGGGACGTGCCGACAGTGCAGGGCTTGACCTTGACCGGTCGGGGTATGTATTCCAGTTCGCAGTATCTGGATCCTTCCAATACCAAGGAAATCGATTCCTGGGAGCGTTTTGACGTGGGCGCGCGTTATGCCTTCAAGGTGGATGACAAGCGCATTACCTTGCGGGCCAATGTCGAGAACGTGGCGGATAAGCGGTATTGGAGTTCGGCGGGGGCTTCGGATGACAGTGAGCCTGGGTTGACGTTGGCTACGCCGCGGACTTATCTGGTTTCGGCTACTGTGGATTTTTGAGGGCTTTGATGGTGTGTATATCCGTTTTTTGGTGATGGCTACTTATGGTTTCGCTTTTACAGCGAGTCACTTTCGAAAGGCCCGGAAGCCGGCCCAGTCGAAAGTAACCAAAGCGCCTTTGCCCCACCACTTGGTGCCTCGCTTGGGCTCGGCATGCCTGAACGAAGGCATTGCTCCGTGGGCCGCCGCGAAGGGCCATCCATGGCCCAGCGCGGCTATCCCGGCATCCATGCCGGGATGCCCACTGCGCAATACCTTCGTTCAGCCAGCGTGGTTAATGGGGCGCCCGAGATCAACGTCCGCCGCGAGGCGGCCTTAGGGCCGACCTGGTTTTGGTTGGGATCGCGTTTCTTCTATGAGTACGGGTTTGCTCGCAATAACGGTGGGTGAGCAGGCATGGCGACGAAAGTGCCCTGATCTTCACTGGCACAAGCAAACGCCGCTTTCGAGAGCAAACGATAAACCTGTGGCGAGGGAGCTTGCTCCCGCTGGGCTGCGTAGCAGACCCAAAACCATTCAGCAAGGTGTATCTGGATAATCGCAGGGTTGCATTTTACGGCTGCTGCGCAGCCGAGCGGGAGCAAGCTCCCTCGCCACGGGGTATCGTTTTTCTTGAGTGACGCAGCAAGCAGGCTCGCACAGGAAAAACGCAGTCCCACCCAAACCAGGTCGGCTCTAAGGCCGCCTCGCGGTGGACGTTGATCTTGGGCGCCCCGTTAACCACGCTGGCTGAACGAAGGTGTGTGGAGTGGGTACCTCGGCATGGATGCCGAGCCTAGGCGAGGCACCAAGTGGTGGGGCAAAAGCGTTTGGGTTACTTTTGCGCTTCTCAAAAGTGACTCGCTGTAAAAGCGAAACCATTAGCAGCCGTTACCGAAAAAATGGATATTCACGCAAAAAAAAGCCCAACCTCAACCACCACCAAACAAATCACGCGAATCCAACAACCGCCAGGCAATCTCAGGCCGCTTCTCCAACCCCCGCCGAATCGCCGCCGGAATCGACTGGCGAATCTTGCGGCACAACCCAGGCTGCTCATCAAACTCGATCGCAATACCGCGCATGGTCCGCACCTCGTTAAAACCAGGCTCAATGGTCAAGCGCACCCCCAGATTCTCAAACAGCCGCTGCTGCAACCGCTCCAGCTCATCCAGGCTCTCGATATTCTCCAACCGCTCAAGCAGACGCTTCTCCTCCTGACGATTCAGGCAAAGGATGCGCAAATCGCTGCCCGGCGTTTGCAGCAAGGCATCACGCCCACAATCACAGACGCCAGGCGGGCAAGGGGGACGGATTGGCATCGACGCGGTCATGGGCTCCACAAGGTCTGCAACACAACAGAATCGCCTTCGATTTAGGGGCGTTCCACGCAATGTGATGCTTGGCGATGCGCCGGTCAACCCTCCCGCGAGGCCACTTGTCCGCACCTCGGCAGGGCCCGCTCGTCAGTTTCGTCACGATCCGATCAAATTTTTCACGGCCAGGCGGGTTCAAGAAGACAGACACGCCGCGGCCCGCTTCGTCAGGTGGCCGCCCGGAAAAAGGAGACCTCATCCGATGCAACCCAATCCGACCACCTTAGCGCTGCTGGAAGAACTGCTGATGGCCCGCGGCCCTGGCGGGCAAGAGCAGGAAGTGCGCGATATCTGCCTGCGCGAGCTCAAGCCGCACTGTGACGAGACCTGGGTCGATCCGGCCGGCAATGTCATCGGCCTGATCAAGGGCGCCCGTTCGAGCACCGAATCGAATTCGCCGATCAGAATCATGGCGCATCTGGATGAGATAGCCATGCTGGTCAAACGCATCGAGCCCGACGGCACCTTGCGGGTGGTGGCGCTGGGCGGTGCCAACCCGATCAATTTCGGGGTATGCCCGGTGGATATTCTTGGCGACCGGGATTTCATCCCCGGCGTGCTGTCGTTCGGGTCGATGCACAGCACGGGCGAAACCCACCAGGGCGCGGATGTGCTGTCGGGCAACGTCAATTGGGGCGACGTTCATGTCATCACCCGTTGTTCAAGTGAGCAACTGCAAGCGCACGGGGTGCGTCCCGGGACGCGGGTGGTGTTAAGCCAGCATTGGCGCCGGCCTTTCCGGGTCGGCGACGCCCTGGCCGCGCATTTCCTCGATGACCGCGCGCCCATGGTTGCTTCCATCCAGGCTGCCACGTTATTAGCCACGCGCCGTCAAGAGCTGGCGAGCGACGTGTATTTCGTCTTCACGACGCAGGAAGAAGAGTCCAATGCCGGTGCGCTCTACGCTGCCAGCCATCTGCCTGGGGATGTCACCGTGGCGGTTGAGGTTGGGCCGGTGGTCGCGGAATACGCGACTCGCCTGAGCGTCGATCCGATCATCAATACAGGCGACCAGAATGGCTGTTACAGCCGCGATGTCGTCGACCAGTTGTACCAGGCCGGCAAACGCTGCGGACTGACGCCGCAGCTCGCGCTGCTGGTGGATTTTGCCAGCGACGCCAGTGCAATCATGAGCAGCGGGATTTCAGCCCAAGGCGGTTGTATTGCGATTCCGACCGAGAACACCCACGGTTATGAACTGATCGTGGACGGCAGTATCGAGGCTTGCGCGGCGACGTTGGTGGAGTTTCTGCTCGATCGCGCAGATGGCTGACACGCCACCGAGCGGAGCGTGGGAGCTAGGCTTGCTCCCACGCTCCGGGCCCTTATAACCCCAGATCGGACAGCCCTGGATGATCGTCCGGGCGACGTCCCAGCGGCCAGCGGAACTTGCGCTCGCTTTCCTTGATCGGCAAGTCGTTGATGCAGGCGAAGCGGTTGGCCATCAAGCCGTTCTCGTCGAACTCCCAGTTTTCATTGCCATAGGAGCGGAACCAGTTGCCCGAATCGTCGTGCCATTCATAGGCATAACGTACGGCGATGCGGTTATCGGTGAACGCCCAGAGTTCCTTGATGAGTCGGTAATCCAGCTCCTTGGCCCATTTGCGGGTCAGGAAGGCCTTGGCTTCTTCCCGGTTGTGAGCGAACTCGGCGCGGTTACGCCATTGCGTGTCGAGGGTGTAGGCCAGCGAAACCTTTTGCGGATCGCGAGAGTTCCAGCCGTCCTCGGCCAGGCGGACTTTTTGAGTAGCCGTTTCGCGGGTGAAAGGCGGCAGGGGCGGGCGAACTTCAGCAGAGGATGACATGGCTTATCTCCAATAAGGAATGAGGAGCTGCACTACTGTTTTTACAGCGTGTTTTTACGGCGGTCCTACGAACGATCCTGCGGTTACGCGTGTCGCTTATTGTCCAGCCAGCAAGGTTTCCAGGACGTCCTGCGCTTGATCGGCGGCGTCGTGATCGCCCATGACCAAGGCTAGGGTGATGGCGCCGTCGATCAGGATCAGCACCTGTCGGGCCAGTACCTGCGGCTGTTCGACGCCGTGGTCAACGCACAGGCGGGTGACGTAGTCGAGCAGCTTCTGCTTGTGCATCTTCGCCACCTGGCGGACCGGGTCCTGCGGATCGCCGGTTTCGCCGCTGGTGTTGATGAATGCGCAGCCGCGAAAGCCTTCACTGGCGAACCAACCCTTGAGCACCGCAAACAGATTGAGCAACCGTGCAGCCGGTGTCGGCGCCTTGTCCACCTCGCTGCTGAACCAATGCATCCAGCGTTCATCACGGCGCTTGAGGGCCGCGACCACCAGATCCTCCTTGTTGGCGAAATAGCGGTAGATGCTTTTCCTTGAGACGCCGGCGGTTTTCACCAGCAGATCCATGCCGGTGGCCGCGATGCCACTTCTGTAGATCAGCTTTTCGGCGACGTCGAGGATGATGTCTCGTGTTTCATAGCCAGTGGTTTCGTTCATGCGGCAAACAGTAGAACGATCGTTCTTCTTGGTCAAATAATTTTTCGTGGGCACGGGAAGGCCCAAAACCCTCGCGTCATGGTGTAAGCTCATCGGCTCTTCGGATTCGACCTTTTGCGAGCCCTATGCCGTCGCTTTTCAAACGTTCCCTGCTGCCCAAGTTGCGCAGCTTTGCACTCACCGCCGATGCCGTGACCATCCTTGATGGTGCCGCCGAATTCCGCCGTTGCCTGCTGGAAAAAATCGCCCAGGCCACCCAGCGCATCTACATCGTGGCGCTGTATCTGCAACAGGATGAGGCCGGCCAGGAAATTCTCGATGCCTTGCATGCCGCCAAAGCTGCGCGCCCCGAGCTGGAGGTGGTCGTGGTGGTGGACTGGCTGCGTGCCCAGCGCGGCCTGATCGGCGCCAAGAAGCAGCCGGGCAATTCGGCGTGGTATCAGCAACAGACCCGCAGCCACGCCAGTGAAGTGCCGATCTACGGCGTACCGGTGCAGACCCGCGAATTGTTTGGCGTGTTGCACTTGAAAGGCTTTGTGATCGACGATTGCGTGCTCTATAGCGGCGCGAGCCTGAACAACGTCTACCTGCACAAATTCGACAAATACCGCTACGACCGCTACCACCTGCTGCACAACACTGCGCTGGCCGATTCGATGCATCACCTGGTGCAACACGGTCTGGTCACCTCCAAGGCCGTGCATCGCCTCGACCTGCCGAACCTGCCCAGCACCCGTAGCTTGCGCAACGACATCGGCGACCTGCGCAGTCGCCTCAAATACGCGACGTACGACACCACGGCTGGCAGCGTCGATAAGAATGGCCTGTCGGTCAGCCCGCTGCTGGGCGTCGGCAAGAACAACCCGTTGAGTCGGGTGATTGGCGAGCTGATCGACAGCAGCCGTCAGCAACTGACGATCTGCACGCCATACTTCAATCTGCCGTTGGCCGTGACTCGGGAAATCAATCGTGCGCTGGCTCGCGGAGTGCGGATCGATATCATCGTCGGCGACAAGACCGCCAACGATTTCTATATCCCGCCCAGCGAGCCGTTCAAGATCATCGCGGCGTTGCCCTATTTGTACGAAATCAGCCTGCGCCGCTTCGCCAAGCGCCACCAACGCTACATCGACAGCGGCCAGTTGAACCTGCATCTGTGGCGTGACGGCGACAATACCTATCACCTCAAGGGCATGTGGGTCGACGAGCGCTACACCTTGCTCACCGGCAACAACCTCAACCCGCGGGCCTTTCGCCTGGACCTGGAAAACGCCCTGTTGCTTGATGACCCCAAGGGCGAATTGCTTGGACCGCGACAGACTGAGCTGGAGCAGATCTATCGGCACACCCGCCGGATCGAAAGCTACCTGGACCTGGAAACCCTGCCGGACTATCCGGCGGCGGTGGGCAAGTTCCTCAAGCGCGTCAGCCGGGTGCGAATAGAGCGTCTGCTTTACCGGATCCTGTGAACGCCCGCGCCATGTTGGAAAAAGACACCATTTCCATCCACTTGGTGCGCGAGGCGCTGCTGCAAAGCTGTGCGCCCGGCGCGGCGACCGATGAGGTGCTGCGCAAGGTAGGCATTGATCCGGCATTGCTCGACGATGCCCAGGCGCGAGTCCCGGCCCACGCCTATGCGCAGCTCTGGCGTTTGCTGGCCAGGCGTCTGGACGACGAATTCTTCGGCATGGACCCGCGCAAGCTCAAGTCCGGCAGCCTGGCCTTCCTGTGCCAGTGCGCCATGGCCCAGCCAACGCTGGCGGCCGGGCTGACCGCGGGGCTGGGTTTCCTGTCGCTGATGCTCGAACACCTGCCGGCCCAGTGGGTCCGCCAGCAAAGCCTGGCGGAAATCGTCCTGCTGGAAGACGAGCAGGACCCGCGCCGGGCGTTTACCTATTTCACCTATTGGATGATCGTCCATGGCGTGGCCTGTTGGCTGGCCGGGCGACGCATTCCGATCCTGTCCGTCGAGTTGCGCTGCCCGGCCCCGGATTTCTGCGACGACTACCGCGTCATGTTCTCCCAGAACCTGCGCTTCGACCGGCCCCGTACCCGGATGATATTCGCCGCCGACTGCCTGGACCTGCCCATTCGACGCAGCCCCGAGGAACTCAAGCGCTTCCTGGCTCGAGCCCCGGCGAACATTCTGGTCAAGTACCGCGACCCGCAAAGCCTCTCCAGCCGCATCCGCCATGACCTGCGTCAGTTGCCCGCCGAACAGTGGCCGGAAACCGAGGCTTTGGCCCAGCAGTTGTGCGTTTCCGCCTCGACCCTGCGCCGACGCCTGGCGGAGGAGGGGCAAACGTACCAAGGCATCAAGGACAGCGTACGCAAGGAGTTGGCAATCGCCTGGCTGGCCGAGCCTGCTATCAGCTTCGTCGAAATCGCCTCGCGCCTGGGGTTTGCCGATGCCAGTTCGTTCTACAAGGCGTTTCGCAAATGGTCCGGGTCCAATCCAGGGCACTATCGCACGTTGATTCTCAACGACCTCAGCTGACCCGGTCCAGTGCCGCCCGACACCATGGCCAAACCAGTCAAGCAATTTGATGGCTTTGACCATTGCCGCCCAGGCCCTTCGGCGCGAGTATTTCCCTGCTATTACGGTTCCCCCAACCAATAAGGTTCCCCCAACCAATAAAAAGTACAGAGGGATTCTGGTCATGCGCGATTACTCGTCCGCCACGTCGCAGTTCGATTACCTGCACACCGTCAATGCCGCCTTGCATGGCTCGCTCGAAGCGCTCAATGCCTGCGTCGAATGTTGCGATCGCCACGCGTTGCCGGGGCGCATCGCCTTGTTCTGGGAGGGCCGTGACGGCAGCGACGCGACCTGGACTTACCGCGACCTGCAGGACAACGCTGCGCGTTTCGCCAACTTCCTGCGAGCCCAAGGTGTGGGCAAGGGCGACAAGGTCGCCGGCCTGTTGCCGCGCAATGCGGAACTGTTGATCGTGGTGCTCGCCACCTGGCGTATCGGCGCGGTGTACCAGCCTCTGTTCACCGCCTTCGGCCCCAAGGCCATCGAGCACCGACTGACCAGCTCGGGCGCGCGGGTGGTGGTGACCGACGCCAGCAACCGGCCCAAGCTCAGTGAGGTTGCCGACTGCCCGACCATCGTCACGGTCGGCGGCGACAAGGGCCAGGGCATTGTTCGCGGCGACTTCAGTTTCTGGGCCGAACTGGCCAACCACTCAAACCAGTGCGAACCGCTGATGCTGACCGGCGAGGATCCGTTCCTGCTGATGTTCACCTCCGGCACCACGGGGCCGGCCAAGGCGCTGTCGGTGCCGCTCAAGGCCATCGTCGCGTTTCAGAACTACATGCGTGACGCCGTGGACCTGCGGCCCGAAGACGCGTTCTGGAACGTCGCCGACCCGGGCTGGGCCTATGGCATTTATTTCGGCGTAACCGGGCCACTGGCGATGGGACATCCGATTACGTTCTACGACGGTCCGTTCACCCTGGAAAGCACCTGCCGAATCATCAACAAGTACGGCATCACCAATCTGGCCGGCTCGCCTACCGCTTATCGCCTGCTGATCGCTGGCGGCGAACAGTTTGCCCGGTCGATCAAGGGCAAGCTGCGCATCGTCAGCAGCGCTGGCGAGCCGCTGAACCCGGAAGTGATCCGCTGGTTCGCCGACAACCTGAACGTGGTCATTCACGATCATTACGGCCAGACCGAATTGGGCATGGTCCTGTGCAATCACCATGGTCTGGAGCATCCGGTGCACCTTGGTGCTGCCGGTTTTGCCTCGCCAGGCCATCGGATCGTGGTGCTGGACGAAAACCACCGGGAACTGGGTGTTGCCCAGCCAGGCATTCTCGCGGTCGACCGTAGCCAGTCGCCCATGTGCTGGTTCGCCGGGTATGAAGGCGGACCGACCAAAGCCTTCGTCGGCAATTACTACCTGAGTGGCGACACAGTCGAGCTCAACCCCAACGGCAGCATCAGCTTCGTGGGGCGCAGCGACGACGTGATTACCACCTCCGGTTACCGCGTCGGTCCGTTCGACGTCGAAAGCGCGCTGATCGAGCATCCGGCCGTTGTAGAGGCCGCGGTGATTGGCAAGCCGGACCCTGAACGCACCGAACTGGTGAAAGTTTTCGTGGTGCTCAGCGCCCAATACCGCGCCGCGCCGGAGCTGGCCGAGGAGTTGCGCCAGCATGTGCGCAAGCGCCTGGCGGCCCATGCCTATCCCCGTGAAATCGAATTTGTCAGCGATTTGCCGAAGACCCCCAGCGGCAAATTGCAGCGCTTTATCTTGCGCAACCAAGAGATCGCCAAGGCTCAAAAGAACGTTTCAGCTTGAATCCAAGGAAACCATGATGCAGATCGACAAGAAGATTTTCCTCGTTAGCGGCGGTGCATCCGGCCTCGGCGCGGCCACCGGTGAAATGCTCGTCAACGCCGGCGCCAAGGTCATGCTGGTAGACCTCAACGCCGACGCCGTGGCCGCCCAGGCGCAAAAGCTCGGTTGCCGCAGCGTGGTCGCGGACATTAGCAACGAAGCCGCGGCCGAAGCGGCGGTCAAGGCCACGGTCGATGCGTACGGTGGACTGAATGGCCTGGTGAACTGCGCCGGTATCGTGCGCGGCGAGAAGATCCTCGGCAAGAACGGCCCGCATGCCCTGGCCAGCTTCAGCCAGGTGATCAACGTCAACCTGATTGGCAGCTTCAACCTGCTGCGCCTGGCGGCCGCAGCCATCGCCGAAACCGAGGCCAACGCCGACGGCGAGCGCGGGGTGATCATCAATACCGCGTCGGTGGCGGCTTTCGACGGTCAGATTGGCCAGGCCGCCTACGCGGCATCCAAGGGCGCGATTGCCAGCCTGACCTTGCCCGCCGCTCGTGAACTGGCACGCTTCGGCATCCGCGTGATGACTATTGCACCCGGCATTTTCGAGACCCCGATGATGGCCGGCATGACTCCGGAGGTGCGCGAATCCCTGGCCGCCGGAGTGCCGTTTCCGCCGCGCCTGGGCAAACCCGCCGAGTACGCGGCGCTGGTCCGGCATATCATTGAAAACAGCATGCTCAACGGCGAGGTGATCCGTCTCGACGGTGCCTTGCGCATGGCAGCCAAGTAGGAGAATGCTCATGTCAAACGATCCGATTGTCATCGTCAGCGCCGTCCGCACCCCAATGGGCGGCTTCCAGGGCGAACTGAAAAGCCTCACCGCACCGCAACTCGGTTCCGCCGCGATCAAGGCCGCCGTGGAGCGAGCCGGCATTTCGCCGGAGGCGGTTGAAGAAGTGCTGTTCGGTTGCGTTCTCGCCGCGGGGCAGGGCCAGGCACCGGCACGCCAGGCGGCACTGGGTGCCGGGCTCGACAAATCGACCCGTTGCACCACGCTCAACAAGATGTGCGGTTCGGGCATGGAAGCGGCGATTCTCGCCCATGACATGCTCGTCGCCGGCAGCGCCGACGTCGTGGTCGCCGGCGGCATGGAGAGCATGTCCAACGCCCCGTACCTGCTGGACCGCGCCCGCAGCGGCCTGCGCATGGGCCACGGCAAGGTGCTCGACCACATGTTCCTCGACGGCCTCGAAGACGCCTATGACAAGGGCCGTCTGATGGGCACCTTCGCCGAAGACTGCGCCGAAACCAATGGCTACAGCCGCGAAGCCCAGGATGCCTTTGCCATCGCGTCCACCACCCGCGCCCAGCAGGCGATCAAGGACGGCAGCTTCGACGCCGAAATCGTCCCGGTGCAAGTCATGGTCGGCAAGGAGCAGGTCACCGTGCGCCACGACGAGCAGCCGCCCAAGGCGCGGATCGACAAGATCGCCACGCTCAAGCCGGCCTTTCGCGAAGGCGGCAGCGTGACGGCAGCCAACGCCAGCTCGATTTCCGACGGCGCCGCCGCGCTGGTGCTGATGCGCCAGAGCCAGGCGCAACAGCGCGGCTTGACGCCGCTGGCGGTCATTCATGGGCATGCGGCGTTTGCCGATGCCCCAGGCTTGTTTCCGACCGCGCCGATTGGTGCGGTGAAGAAATTGATGGGCAAGACTGGCTGGTCGCTGGGCGAGGTCGACCTGTTCGAGGTCAACGAAGCCTTCGCCGTGGTGGGGCTGGTGACCATGGACAAGCTGGAAATCCCCCATGACAAGGTCAACATCCACGGCGGCGCCTGCGCGTTGGGCCACCCGATCGGCGCGTCCGGCGCGCGAATCCTCGTGACCCTGTTGTCGGCCCTGCGCCAGAAAGGTCTCAAGCGCGGCGTCGCGGCCATCTGCATCGGCGGCGGCGAAGCCACGGCCATGGCCGTCGAATGCCTGTACTAAGGAACCACCATGCTTGCGACTGAAGAACAAATCCAAATCCGCGACATGGCTCGGCAGTTCGCCCAGGAGCGGCTGAAACCGTTCTCGGCCGAATGGGACCGCGAACACCGTTTCCCCCGGGAAGCCATTGCTGAAATGGCCGAGCTGGGCTTTTTCGGCATGTTGGTGCCGGAACAGTGGGGCGGCTGTGACACCGGTTACCTGGCCTATGCGATGACCCTGGAAGAAATCGCCGCCGGCGACGGTGCCTGCTCGACCATCATGAGCGTGCATAACTCGGTGGGTTGCGTGCCGATTCTCAAGTTCGGCACCGATGAGCAAAAGCAAAGATTCCTCACGCCCCTGGCCAGCGGCGCGATGCTCGGCGCCTTCGCCCTGACCGAGCCCCAGGCTGGCTCGGATGCCAGCAGCCTGAAGACTCGGGCGCGGTTGGAGGGGGACCATTACGTGCTCAACGGTTGCAAACAATTCATCACCTCCGGGCAGAACGCCGGGGTGGTGATTGTATTTGCGGTGACCGACCCGAGCGCCGGCAAGCGCGGCATCAGCGCCTTCATCGTGCCCACCAATTCACCGGGCTACAGCGTGGCGCGGGTCGAGGACAAACTCGGCCAGCACGCCTCCGACACCTGCCAGATCCTGTTCGAGGACGTGAAGGTGCCAGTGGGCGATCGGCTCGGGGAGGAGGGTGAGGGCTACAAGATCGCCCTGGCGAACCTGGAAGGCGGGCGGGTCGGCATCGCCGCGCAGTCGGTGGGCATGGCCCGGGCAGCGTTCGAAGCCGCTCGCGACTATGCGCACGAACGGCAAAGCTTCGGCAAACCGATCATCGAGCACCAGGCCGTGGCGTTCCGCCTGGCCGACATGGCGACCCAGATCGCCGTGGCGCGGCAGATGGTCCACTATGCCGCCGCGCTGCGCGACGACGGCCAGCCGGCGCTGGTGGAGGCGTCCATGGCCAAGCTCTTCGCTTCGGAAATGGCCGAGAAGGTCTGCTCCATGGCGTTGCAGACCCTGGGCGGTTACGGTTACCTCAACGACTTCCCGCTCGAGCGCATCTACCGCGACGTGCGGGTCTGCCAGATCTATGAAGGCACCAGCGACATCCAGCGCATGGTCATTTCGCGCAATCTTTGAACAGGAGCCACGCATGAATTACGAAACGATTCTATTGGAGATCAAGGACCGCGTCGGCCTGATCACCCTCAACCGTCCCCAGGCATTGAACGCCCTGAATGCGCAGATCGTCAGCGAGCTGAACCAGGCGTTGGACAGTCTGGAGGCCGATCCGAAGATCGGTTGCATCGTCCTGACCGGCTCGAAAAAAGCTTTCGCCGCCGGTGCCGACATCAAGGAGATGGCCGAGCTGACCTATCCGCAGATCTATCTGGACGACCTGTTCAGCGACAGCGACCGCGTCGCCAACCGCCGCAAGCCGATCATTGCCGCCGTGAATGGCTTTGCCCTGGGTGGCGGCTGCGAGCTGGCGTTGATGTGCGATTTCATCCTGGCTGGCGATAACGCCAAGTTTGGCCAGCCGGAAATCAACCTCGGCGTGTTGCCGGGCATGGGCGGCACTCAGCGCCTGACCCGTGCAGTGGGCAAGGCCAAGGCCATGGAAATGTGCCTGACCGGGCGCTTTATCGATGCGCTCGAAGCGGAGCGCTGCGGCATCGTCGCGCGCATCGTTGCGGCTGATGAGCTGCTCGACGATGCATTGAAAACCGCGGCATTGATTGCGTCCAAATCCGTGCCCATCAGCATGATGATCAAGGAAAGTGTCAACCGCGCCTTTGAAGTCAGTCTGTCGGAAGGCGTGCGTTTTGAACGCCGGGTATTCCACGCCGCATTTGCCACGCAGGACCAGAAGGAAGGCATGGCCGCGTTCGTGGCCAAGCGTACGGCAGAGTTCCAGGACAAGTAATAGGGGAAAGTCCACAGTGGGGCGGGGTTGAGCGCCCCCCGTGGCGAGGGAGCTTGCTCCCGCTGGCCTGCGCAGCAGGCCCCTGCGGTTCTTCAGGTGAACCGCATTGAACGATTTGCGACTGCTGCGCAGTGAAGCGGGAGCAAGCTCCCTCGCCACGGGATTTGATTGCCTGTGCGATTGAACTCGCGAAGCTTTACACCAAGTAGTGCTTCAACTCTCGGGCGATGACCATCCGCTGGATCTCGCTCGAACCCTCGTAGATCTGGGTAATCCGCGCATCGCGGTAGTAGCGCTCCACCGGATAATCCTCGAGGTAGCCATACCCACCGTGGATTTGTATCGCCGAGGAGCAGACCTTTTCGGCCATCTCCGAGGCGAACAGCTTGGCCTGGGAGGCTTCCGACAGGCAGGGTTTGCCGGCGCTGCGCAGTCGTGCGGCGTGCAGAATCAGCAGTCGGGCGGCGTTCAGGCGGGTGTGCATGTCGGCAAGCAGGTTGGCGATGCTCTGGTGCTCGATGATCGGCTTGTCGAACTGCACCCGGTCGCGCGAATAGGCCAGGGCCGCTTCGAAGGCAGCTCGGGCGATGCCCAGGGCTTGGGCGGCGATACCGATGCGACCACCTTCGAGATTGGAGAGGGCGATGGCCAGGCCCTTGCCCCGCGCGCCCAATAGATTGGCCTCGGGTACGCTGCAGTCACTCAAGGTGACCGCGCAGGTGTCCGACGCGCGAATGCCCATCTTGTGTTCGGTGCGATCAACGATGAACCCAGGGGTGTCGGTCGGCACCAGGAACGCTGAGATGCCTTTCTTGCCTAGATCCGGGTCCGTCACGGCAAAGACAATCGCCAGTTTCGCTCGCTTGCCGTTGCTGACGAACTGCTTGGCACCATTGATGACCCATTGGCCGTCGCGCAATTCGGCCCGCGTGCGCAGATTGTGCGCCTCGGAGCCGGCCTGGGGTTCGGTCAGGCAGAAACAGCCAATCGCCTGGCCGCTGGCAAGGTCAGCCAACCAGGTCTTTTTCTGTTCGTCGGTGCCGAAATTCAGGACCGGACCGCAGCCCACCGAATTATGGATGCTCATCAGTGCGCCAGTCGCACCGTCGCCCGCGGAGATTTCTTCCACGGCCAAGGCGTAGGCCACGTAATCGACATAGGTACCGCCCCATTCTTCGGGCACCACCATGCCCAGCAGGCCCAGTTCACCCATCTTCGCCACCAGCCCATCGTCGATCCAGCCGGCTTTTTCCCAGGCCTGGGCGTGCGGCGCGATTTCGCCACGGGCAAAATCACGAGCCATGTCGCGGATCATCACTTGTTCTTCGGTCAGCTCAAGGTCATGCATGATTCAATTCCCGTGGTAGTCGAAGCCGTCGAAGAAGCTCGCCACATGATCGGCGTCCAGCGCCTCCAGGGTCGGCGGATTCCAGCGCGGATTCTTGTCTTTATCGATCAGCAAGGCGCGCACGCCTTCGATCAGGTCACCGCGCTCGAACCATTGGCGGTCCAGGTGCAGTTCCAGGGCAAAACAGTCTTCCAGGCTCAGGCGACGGCCCCGACGCAACATCTCCAGCGTCACTGCCATGGCCAAGGGAGAACGGGTTTCCAGCAGTTCGGCGGTCTTCAGCGACCATTCATGGCTGTTGGCGACCGTGACCTGGCGCAACTGCTCGACCATGCTGGGCACATCGGGCAGCGCGAAGAAATGATCGATGACCGGCCTCAAGTCGGCCAGGGGCGGGGCAGGGAGCTGCTGCACCGCCATCTTGGCGAGCAGGCTTTGTAAATCCTTGAGCGGTGCGTCGTGCCATTCCAGGCGATCGAGACGCTCGTCGAGCTGTGCGAGCTTGCGGCTGTCGAGATACCAGTCGGCCAGCCCACAGTACAACGCGTCGGCGGCGCGAATCTGCACGCCGGTGACGCCCAGGTAGATGCCCAGCTCACCGGGGATGCGCGGCAGGAAATAGCTGCCGCCCACGTCCGGGAAGTAACCGATGCCGACCTCGGGCATGCCCAGCCGGCTGCGTTCGGTCACCACCCGCAAGTCGGCGCCTTGCACCAGTCCCATGCCGCCGCCCAGCACAAAACCGTCCATCAGCGCGAGGATCGGCTTGCGGTAGTGGTGAATCGTCAGGTCGAGGGCGTATTCCTCGACGAAGAAATCTTCGTGCAGGGTGTCGCCCTGCTTGTGGCTGTCGTACAGCGAGCGGATATCGCCGCCAGCGCAAAAGGCCTTGTCGCCGGCGCCGCGCAGCACCACGGCGCGGATCTGCGCATCGCTGGCCCAGGTATCGAGTTGCTGCTGCAAGCTGCGCACCATGCCCAGGGTGAGCGCATTGAGGCCAGCGGGGCGGTTCAGGGTCAAGTGGCCGACGTGATTACGGACCTCGACCAGCACTTCGTAAGGCGCGGTTTCGGTACCGCCAGTGGCTTGGGATGAAACCTGAACTGTCATCGCTAACTCCCTGCTTTTATTGTTCTTTGTAAATTTCGTCGCGTGTATCAGGATCGTAACAGCGCAAATTTGCATCGCACAACCGGGATACATGCAGGTCCTTTCTGCATATTTATAGCAGGCATGAGGTCAACCGCGACCCGACAGCACCTCCGTGATGCTGCGGCGCTTGGCGTACCGCTCGCTGGTATGGATTAATTGTTCGAGATCTTCGGGGGTTACGTCGAAAAACGCTTCCATTTCCTCAAGTGCCAGTTTCAAGTCTTCGGCGGTAATGGCCTGGCGATCGATGGGCGGGTGGTCGGCCGGGATGACCGCTACCGGCTCGCTGGCACGCTTGGGGTAGCGCACGCGGGTGAGGTTGTTATAGGCCAATGCGAACGCGAGCAGGCCGCAGCCAGCCAGCATCGCAGCACCGAGCGCCTGCCAGTCCAGCGCAACGATGGACGGATCCGCCAACACCAATGTCGCCGCCAGCGCGCCCGCCGGTGGGTGCAGGCAACGCAGCCAGCACATCAACACCAACGCCATGCCAGCGGCCAGGCAAGCGCTGCCCAGCGTGCGGCCGAGCACATGGGCCACCAGCAACGCCAGGACGGAGGCGCACAGATAACCGCCGAAAATCGACCAAGGCTGGGCGAGGGCACCTGACGAGACCGCAAACAGCAGCACCGCTGAGGCCCCGAGTGGGCCGATCAGGTGTTGCGCCACTTCCAGGCCGAACACTTGGCCACAGAGCCAGACACTGAACATTGTTCCCAAGGCCATGCCGATGGCGGCGCGGCTCCATTCGGTGGGACGGGTATTGATAGCAGCGGGGAACCAGCGAGAAAACATTAAGCGACGATCCAAAAAACGAACAAAAAAAGGGGCTTACGGGAGAATCCCTGAAAGCCCTTTAAGTGTTCCAACAGTTGGGGGGAGGAACAGTGCACAGTGTGCCGCTCGCCACCTTCGCTTACAAATTCATATTAATGCTGCTTGAGTGCACTTATTTTGAGGCAAGTAGGCTCATGCGCGCTTGGACGCTTCAAACCATGCCTGCTGGGCGATGGGCAAGTCCCGCGATTGTCCCCGGCCCATCGGGAAATAGGTAAAGCCTTTGTCGGCCATGCGATCCGGATCGTAGAGGTTTCGGCCATCGAAAATCACCGACGCCTTGAGTCGTTGCTGGATCAGTTCAAAATCCGGCGCCTTGAACGGCTGCCATTCGGTGCAGATGATCAGTGCGTCGGCCCCTGCCAAGACCGATTCCGGCGTGCCCATGAGCATCAGCTTCGATTCATGGGGATAAAGCCGTTGGGTCTGTTGCATGGCTTCCGGATCAAAAGCGCGGACGCTGGCCCCGGCGGCCCACAACGACTCCAGGAGCGTGCGGCTGGGGGCGTCGCGCATGTCATCGGTGTTGGGTTTGAAGGCCAGGCCCCACAGCGCAAAGGTCTTGCCCCGCAGATCGCCGCTATAGAACGCGTTGATGCGTTCGAACAGCTTGTGTTTCTGGCGCAGGTTGACGGTTTCCACCGCTTGCAGCAGGTCGCTTGAGCAATGCGCTTGCTCGGCGGTGTGGATCAGGGCGCGCATGTCCTTGGGAAAGCAGGACCCGCCGTACCCGCACCCTGGGTAAATGAAGTGGTAGCCGATGCGTGAGTCGGCGCCGACGCCCTGGCGCACAGACTCGATGTCTGCGCCCAGGTGCTCGGCCAGTTCGGCGATCTGGTTGATGAAGCTGATCTTGGTCGCCAGCATGCCGTTGGCCGCATATTTGGTCAGCTCGGCGCTGCGTACGTCCATGAACAGGATGCGGTCGTGATTGCGGTTGAACGGCGCGTACAGCTCGCGCATGGTTTCGCGTACGTCTTCGCGCTCGCAACCGATGACGATGCGATCAGGGCGGCGGCAATCGGCGACGGCCGAGCCTTCCTTGAGAAACTCGGGGTTGGAGACAATATCGAACTGCAGCAAACGCCCGGCCTTGAGCAGGCATTTGTCGATGTGGGCCCTCAGGACATCACCGGTGCCCACCGGCACGGTGGATTTCTCCACCACCACGACGGGGCGTACGCGATAACGGGCGACCGCTTCGCCGACGGCCAGGACTTGGCGCAGATCCGCCGAGCCGTCGTCGCGTGAGGGGGTGCCGACGGCGATGAACAGCACCTGGCCATGCTCCACGGCGATCTGTTCGTCACAGGTGAAATGCAAGCGCCCGGCTTCAAGCCCCTCGCGCATCAGCGCCGCCAGCCCCGGCTCGAAAATACTGACCTGGCCCTGGCGCAGGGTTTCGATCTTCTGCGCATCGATGTCCATGCACACCACGTCATGGCCCACTTCGGCCAACACGACGGCTTGCACCAATCCAACGTAACCACTGCCGAACACACTGATTTTCATGGCGGACTCCCTGGACCATCCCGAGCGAGCGCAACCCGCGGCTCGCCGCAGTGCGCCCATTTGAGGATAGGGCGGGGATGTTGCAGTTCACTGACAGGTCCGGGGGCTAACCTTCGTGCAGACGGTATTGCGCCGGCAGTTGCGCGACGAATTCGTCGACCACCTCCCGCGTCAGGCTGACAATGTCTTCGACCCGTTCCATGCCGGCGCCAGTGCGCCAGCTGGCAACGATGTCCATCACCGACGGCAGCGGCACACCGTCTACCAAGGTCAAGGTGCCTTGGCTCAGTTCGCCCACCACCAACGCTGCTGGCATGGCGCCGATACCAAAGCCATCCCGCACCAGGCGGGTGATGGCCGAAGCCGAGTTCACGCAGTTGATGCGCGGCGAGACGACGTTGGCTGAGTGCAGCATGTTGAGAAGGTCCTGGTGCGGTCGTGAGTTGCGCGAAAACGTCACGACGCGTTCCTGGGACAGATCCTCCAGCGAAGCGTAGCGCCGGTCATACACGGAGCCGGTACGCGCCACCCAATGCATGGGGTAGCGCGTCAGGAGGGTGTTGCGCACGCTGTCCAGGCGCAGGATGTCGGTCTGGAAAATGACGTCCTGGTAGCCTTTTTCCAGCTGCGAGCAGAGGTTGCTCGCGGTGTCGGCGGTCAGTTCGATTTCAAGCGCCGGGTAGCGCTCCATCAGCCGCGTCACCAAGGGACTGAGCCATGTGTGGATCACCGTGTCCATGGCGCCGATGCGGATCCGCCCGCGCACTTGCCGCGGATCCTTGATCACGGCTTTCATGCTCTGCATGGTGTCCATGATGCGCTCGGCGTATTCCAGCACGCGCTGGCCTTCGGAGGTCAGCGAGACACCTTTGGAATCGCGCACGAACAGGCGCACGCCCATTTCATCTTCCAGGGCCGCGATCCGGCTGGAGATGGACGCCTGGGTGGTGAACAATTTTTCCGCCGTCAGGCGAAAGCTCTTGAGACGGGCGACCCAGACGAAGGTTTCGAGAAACTTGATATTCACTGGGGCGCTACCTCGCAGCGGTCGTGGAGATTCAAGCCGGGCCCCGAGCGGGGGCGAGGGGATTGATCACGTACTCAAACACCTCTTCAAGCGCGGCTGGATCCGGCGCGTTATCGACCGCCGCTTCCGGGCGGCACCATGGATAATCCAGCCGCGAAGCCCAGGCCATGATCCTCGGCAAATCGGTCGCGGGCAGAGTCTTCATGTGTTCGATGGTGATGGTCAGTCGTTCGGCCAGCCTCGATTGCGGATCGAACGACCAGTCGTACAGGCCACAACCGACTCGCGCTTCACCGCTGTTCTTGTCTGACATCGCCACCAGCCATTTGCACTGGAACGTGTCGGCGTCTGCCAGCGGTGGGGGCGCCAGGCAGAATGTGTAGACGTTTTCGAAGACCTGGCCAAAACGGCTGACCAATACGTCGCCAATCGCGGCGCGGCCTTCGACATGGTCGGGAAACGCGATGGAACCGGTGCGCACGACCATGTCCAGGATAGCCGCCGACGTAAAGGCCTGGCCCAGCAGATGGGGACGATTGCCGTCCTTGGCGCTGATGTAGTGTTGGATCGATAACTGAGCGGTGCTCATCGCGTGTCCTTCAGGTTGAAAAACTGCCTCGTTGGATTTTACAACTCACTGTTCCACAGGTCCGTCACCAGCATGCAACCCGGCGCGTGGGTGATGCACAACGGCGGACGAGACGCCTGGACCACCGATTGGGGCGTTACGCCGCAAGCCCAGAATACCGGTATTTCATCCGCTTCGACCGGCACTGCATCACCGTAGTCCGGCGCGTCCAGCGAGTGGATGCCGATCAGCGCAGGGTCGCCAATGTGTATCGGAGCGCCGTGGACGTTGGGCATGCGCCCGGTGATCTGGATCGCCTCGATCGCCGCGGCGGCTTTCATTGGCCGCATGCTCACGACCATTTTGCCAGACAGCCGCGCGGTCGGGCGTGTGTCGATGCTGGTGCGGAACATGGCGACATTGCGCCCCAGATCGATGTGCCTCAAACGGATGCCGGCCTCAAGCAGCGGTTGCTCGAAGGAGAACGAGCAGCCGAGGGCGAAGGCCACCAGGTCATCCTGCCAGAGGTGTTCGATGTCCAGCGGTTCTTCGCTCAACTCGCCGTGGCGGAAGACCCGGTAGCGGGGCACCTCGTGGCGGATATCGATGGCAACGCCGAGGTTGCGCAGGAACGGGTCGCCGGGTTCGCTGATGTCGAGCACCGGGCACGCCTGGCGATTGAGAGTGCAGAACCGCAGGAATTCGTTGGCCCAGTCACCTGGCAGGATCACGATGTTGGCTTGCACCCGACCCTGGCCCAGGCCGCTGGTATGGCCTTGGTATCGACCGGCCGCGATGTTCTGGCGCAGGGCCTGGGGCGAACACTGTTGCAATTGTTCGAATGTCAGGGCTGACGACGGCATCACGATATCTCCATGAGTTTTTTGTTAGAGCTCCTTTGTAGAAGGCCCGGACGACGGCGTCCAACAAGGAAAACTGGTACCCCCCGACAATAAAAAGTTATCCGATGCCCGAAGGAGCGAAGTCAGATCAACTGCAACCCGCCATGCATCAGATTTTCTTATGCCCGAGCCGGCTTTTTTCCCGTTTGACGCTGTCCCGCGCCGGTGGGAAGAATCCGCCCCGACGTCGATGTTGTTCGTTTGAGCGATTGATATCCCGTGGCGAGGGAGCAAGCTTCCTCGCCACGGTTTCATCGTCTCTCTTGCGAGAACGTCACGCTGCCTCCATGGGCGACGTTCAAGACACTGCCCCAAACAATAAACGAGGCGCGCCAGCCGTCCTCGACGGGACCACTCGCGCCCACAAAAAGGAGCACGCCATGCACCGTTTCATCGCTAATCACTGGAGCCGTAAACCCGTGGGCACCTTGCTAGGCCTGGGTCTGATGAGCGCGTCGAGCGCCCACGCCGACTTCTTGGGCGACAGCAAAGCCAGCCTGGAGGCCCGCAACTTCTACTTCAACCGTGATTTCCGGCAAGAGGGCGCGCGGGACAAGGCCGAAGAGTGGGCGCAAGGCTTCTTGTTGCGCATCGAGTCGGGGTACACCGCCGGCACCTTGGGTTTTGGCCTGGACGCCTTGGGCATGGCAGGTTTCAAACTGGATTCCGGCGGCGGTACGGCGGGCACCAATTTATTGCCGGCCGACTTGTCCGGCGGCTCCCAGGACCGCTACGGCGAAGTCGGCCTGACCGCCAAGATGCGCCTGTCCAACAGCACCCTGAAAGCGGGAACGCTGCAGATCAAGGACCCGGTCGTGAACTCCAACGACACGCGCCTGTTGCCGGGAACCTTCAAGGGTGGGCTGCTGAGCGTCCAGAAAATCGACCGCTTGAAACTCACCGCCGGGCAGCTCACCCAGATCAATTTTGTCGACTCCACCGACTACCAAGACATGACCGCCAACCGCATTGGCGGCACCAGCGACCGGTTCCAGTTCGCCGGAGCCGACTATCAATTCCTGCCGAATTTCACCGCTCAATACCGGTATGGCAAGCTTGCGGACGTCTATCAGCAGAACTACCTGGGCTTCGTCCATACCCTGGATCTGGGCGCCGGGCAGTCGTTGAAAAGTGACGTGCGCTATTCGCGCAGCACCGAGGACGGCAGCTTCCGCTCCATCGATAACCAGGCATTCGGTGCGCTGTTTACCTACAGCCTTGGCAGCCACGCCCTGGGCCTGGGCTATCAACGCATGAGCGGCGACGATCCGTTCCCGTATATCTCGCGTAGCGATCCCTACCTGGTCAACTTCGTGCAAATTGGCGACTTCGCCAATGTCGAGGAGCGCTCCTGGCAGGCCCGGTACGACTACAACTTCGCCGCCCTCGGCGTGCCAGGGCTGACCTTCATGACCCGCTACATCAGCGGAGACAACGTCCAGCGCAGCGCCGCCGGCGAGGGCAAGGAATGGGAACGCAACACCGACATCGCCTATGTCATCCAGGACGGCACGTTGAAAGGGCTGGGTTTGAAATGGCGCAATGCAACGGTGCGCTCGAACTTCGGCAATGACCTGGATGAGAACCGGCTGATTGTCAGTTACACGATGGCGCTGTGGTGACGCCCCGCTGGGCGACCATCATGCCTTGACCCAGCGCTGACGACTCCAACTGCTCAATGTATCGACGGTGAAGACCAGCACCAACATGGCCAGGATCACTGTGCTGCCTTGGGCTTCCTGGAACAGGCTGAGGCTGACATAGAGCATCTGGCCCAGGCCGCCGGCACCGACAAAACCCAATACGCTGGCCATGCGGATGTTGTTTTCCCAGCGATACAGCGTGTAGGCCAATAGCTGCGGCATCAGGTTGGGCAGGGTGCCGTAGCAAAAAGCCCAGAGCGCACTGCCGCCTTGCAGGCGAATGGCGTCGGCGGCTTGCGACGGGGTGTTTTCCAGTGCCTCGGCAAACAGTCGGCCGAGCACCCCGACGGTGTGCAGGGCCAGTGCCAGCGTGCCGGCATTGGGGCCGAGTCCCGCGGCGAACACCATCAACGCCGCCCACACCAGTTCCGGCACCGCGCGCAACGCGTTCAGCAACAGGCGCGACGCACTTTGCAGGGGCCAGCCAAGTCGCCCGGCGGCAGGCAGCGCCAAGGCCAACCCCACCACCGCCGCGAGCAGCGTGCCAACAGCAGACATGGCGATGGTTTCCAGCGCGCCGTGGCCGACCGCCTCCAGATAGGCGGGGCTCAGGTCGGGGCTGAGGAAGCGTTGCGCATAAGCGCCCATTTGCTTCAGGTTGGCGTTGTCAGCCAACGCCCCCAGGTCGATGCCCAGGTAGGCAAACGAGGCAACGATTGCCGCGCCAATGCCCAGCATCACCAGCGTGTTGAGCAAGCGATTCATGCCAGCCTCCAACGCAGCAGGCGACTGAGCTGATCGGCGAGCAGCACCAATGCCAGGAACATCAGCAGCAGGCTGGCGACTTCTCCGCCGGCGAACATGCGCAACGACAGGTCCATTTGCTGCCCCAGGCCACCCGCACCAACGAAGCCCATCACCACCGAGGCGCGGACGGCGCATTCCCAGCGATACACGGTGTACGACAGCAGCTCGGCGACGACGTTGGGCAGGATCCCGTAGCAGAATGCCGCGAGCCGACCGCTACCGGCCTGCATCAAAGCGTGGGCCGGGCGCTGGTCGACCGACTCGTAGATTTCCGCGTAGACCTTGCCGAGCATGCCGCTGTAGGTAATGGCAATGGCCAACACGCCGGCGGTGGGGCCTAGGCCTACGGCCCGGACGAAGAGCAAGGCCCAGACGATTTCCGGCACGCTGCGCAGGAAAATCAGCAGGCCGCGTATCGGCCAACGCAGCCACTGCCCCCATTGACTGGGCCTACCGGCACGGTACGCAGCAGACAATGACAAGGCGCGGCTGGCCAGCAGGCTGGCCGGAACCGCAAGCAAAAGCGCCAGGGCCATACCGGCGGTAGCGATCGCCAACGTCTGCAACGTGGCTTGCAGCAGCATCTCGACGAACGCCTCGTCATGGGCCGGTGGCCAGAACGCGGCGACGAACCGGCCCATTTCGCTCTGGCTGTCGCTGGCCAGCAGCACGCCAAGGTTCAACTCGCTGAATCGCAGGCCTGGCCACAACAGGATAAGAGCCAAAAGGGCCATAAGCAGGCGAGGGCGGGCAGCCGGGTCCCTGGAGTCACGCTTCAGCATCGGGGGATCTGCACGCTCGAGGATGGCGTTGGGCTCGACAAGGACGCCAGTTGTTCATTGGCATACAGCGTGTCGAGCTGCTTGCGGTCGACCGCTTCGGCCGGCAAATCGAAAAGTATCTGGCCGTCTCGCAAGCCAATGATCCGGGAGAAATGCGCGAGGGCCAGCTCCACCGCATGCAAGCTGGTAACCAGGGTCACGCGATGTTCCCGCGCGTGTTGGCAGAGGACTCTAAGGGTGTGCTCGGCCAGCACCGGGTCCATCGCCGATACCGGCTCGTCCGCCAGCAGCACCTCGGGCGCCTGATACAGCACGCGGGCGATGCCGACACGCTGCAGTTGTCCGCCGGACAACTGCTGGCATTGCGCGAACAGCTTGTCGTCCAGGTCCAATCGGGCCAAGGCCGCCCGCGCTCCTGGAATATCCAGCGGGTGCAGCAGGTTCAGCAGGCTCTTGCCCATGCCCCACTGGCCCAGTTTGCCGGCCAGCACCGCCGTGACCACGCGTTGGCGCGGGGGCAGGGGCGGCGCCTGATGGACAAGACCGATGCGCGCGCGCAAGCGTTGACGCTGACGCGCCGAGAGTTCCCAGGCTGACTCGCCCAATACCTGCACCTCACCCCGAGCCGGGCGCAGGGCAGTGGCCAGTACATTGAGCAAGCTGGATTTGCCAGCGCCCGACGGGCCGATGATAGCGACCTGTTCGCCCGCACCAATCTGCAGGTCCACGCCACGCAACGCCTGGGCGCCGTTGGCGTGAATCACACTGGCCTGGGTCAGACGCAGTGTCATTTGAGCAGGTCGGCGGCGCGTGCGGCTTCTTCGATGCCCTTGTAGTTTTCAGGTTTGGTTTCGATGAAGCGGCTGGCGGCTTGCAGGTCGAGGATTTCCTTGTCCTTCGGGTTCGCCGGGTCGAGCGCCAGGAACGCGGCCTTGATCTTGGCCGCCAGCGCCGGGTCGAGGGTGCCGCGCACGGTCCAGTTGTAGTCGAAGTACACCGGGGTGGTGGCAAAGACCTTGACCTTGTTGGTGTCGACCTTGCCGGCAGCCACCAGTTTGTCCCAGACGCTGGCGTTGAGCACACCGGCATCGACCTTGCCCGCCTGGACCCAGGCAGCGGTCGCGTCATGGGCGCCCGAGTAACCTACACGACTGAAATAGCTTTCCGGCTTGATCCCGTCCTTGAGCATGAAATAACGCGGCATGAGGCTGCCCGAGGTGGATGAGATCGAGCCGAAGGCAAAGCTCTTGCCCTTGAGGTCGGCCAGGGACTTGACGGCGGGATCGGCGGTGATGAATTTGCTGGTGAACTGAGCATCCTGCTCACGTTGCACCAAGGGAATGGCGTTGCCGGTCTTCAGGCGTGCCTGCACGAAGGTGAAACCACCCAGCCAGGCCAGGTCGATCCGGTCGGTGGCCAGCGCCTCGACCACCGCGGGGTAATCACTTACCGGTATGAATTCCACTTTCATGCCAGTCTGTTGCTCCAGATAGGCACCCAGGGGCTTGAACTTGCGCAGCAGTTCGGTCGGCGCTTCATCGGGGATCGCGCTGACCTTCAAGGTGTCGGCGGCCTGGGCCAAAATGGAGCTAAAGGACAGGGTCAAACCGACGGCCAGTGCCAGGGTACGCTTGAGCATGAAAATCTCCGGTGCATGAAGGCAGGAATATTCAAGCGCCAGGCATCGGCCGGGCGCAGTGTGAGGGTAGACGAATAGAGGCGATTTTGATCGTTTCTACCGACCAGGTAAATCTCGACGAATTGCAATGCCGGGATCGTACAAGGTCAAACCAGCGATGCAAGCGGTTCTTTGAAGGAATTCGTGAGCGCCCGAATGCCCAATTCTTCACCACGGCTGCAAGTTGCCCATTCGTTATTTATAGTCGCTTGCCCCATCACCTTTCTGGAGCGTCAACAACATGCTCAGCGCCGAGCTGAAGTCTTTCCATATGGTCGCCCGCCTGGCCAGCGTCACCCAAGCGGCGAAGAAACTCGGGCTCAGCCAGCCGACGGTCACCACGCAGATACGCAACCTGGAAGCCCAATACGGCGTGGAGCTGTTCTTCCGGGGAGGCCGGCGCCTGACGCTGAGCGATGAGGGCGCGCAGTTGCTGCCGATGGTGCAGAAGCTGTTGCAGCAGGAGGCCGACATCGATTTTTTCCTGCGCAACAGTGGCCAGGTGCAAGGCACGCTGCGCATTGGCGCCACCGCCCCTTATTACGTGCTCGATATCATCAAGGGCTTTCGCGAGCAGTTTGCGCTTTGCGAAGTGACCCTGGAGATCGGCAATTCGCTGCAGGTCATCGAGGCGCTGGAGGAGTACCGCGTGGACCTGGCTGCGTCCTCGCAACTGGTCGAGGACGCGCGTCTGACGCGGTTGGTGCTGGGGCATGACCCCTTGGTGCTCGCCGTACACCGCAGCCACCCACTTGCCAGCCATGATCGTGTGCCGCCGAGCGCCCTGGCCGGGCACTGCCTGCTGATGCGCGAGAAAGGCTCGACCACCCGCACGCTCACCACGGCGCTGCTGCGAGAGGCGGGCGTGGCGACAGGCCCGCTGTTGGAGATCGGCAGTCGCGAGTCGATTCGCGAAGCAGTCTTGCGCAACATCGGCATCAGCATCATCGCGCGTCATGAAGTGCCGGAGAACCCGCAGCTCAAAGTCGTTGAACTGGAGGGCGCGCCGTTGATCGCGGAATACCTTTACTGTTTGAAAGAGCGCCGCCAGGCCCGGCTGCCCTCGGCATTCCTGGAGTTGGCACGAGCGACAACCGGCTCCTGAACCCGCTACGCAAATTTGCCGATGACACTATCGGCAGCTTTTAGCCAACTGCCATCAAGCCTTCGTACTGCCTGCCTACCATGACTCTCGTCGAGCTGACAGCTCATCGAGGTTACGTCATGACAAGCACACGCTCCGTAGACATGCAGATACGCGACATCCACAAGGGTTTCGGTGCCTTCAAGGCGCTGGATGGGGTGTCGCTGGATATCGCCGCGGGTGAGCTGGTGTGCTTGCTCGGGCCGTCCGGCTGCGGCAAGACCACGCTGCTGCGCTGCATCGCCGGCCTGGAGCGGCAGGATCGCGGGACGATCATGATTGGCGCCCGGGATGTCTCGACCCTGGCGCCCCAGGCGCGTGACTACGGCATCCTGTTTCAATCCTATGCGCTGTTTCCCAACCTGACGGTGGAACAGAACATTGGCTACGGTCTGGCCGGTAATAACCGCGAGACGATTCGCCGGCGGGTCAACGAAATGCTCGACCTCGTCGGGCTGTGCGGCAGCGAGAGAAAATACCCGGGCCAGCTCTCGGGCGGACAGCAGCAGCGGGTCGCCCTGGCGCGTGCCTTGGCCCCGGCACCGTCGTTGCTGCTGCTCGACGAACCGATGTCGGCCCTGGATGCCCGGGTACGCGAACATCTGTGCAGCGAGTTGCGCCAGCTGCAAAAACGCCTGGGCGTCACCACGTTGATGGTCACTCACAATCAGGACGAGGCGATGCTGATGGCCGACCGCATCGCGGTGATCAATCAGGGTCGCGTTGAACAATTTGCCAGCGCTCAACAGATCTACCGCGCACCGGCGACTGCCTTCGTCGCCGACTTTGTCGGGCAGGGCAACTGGCTGCCCTTCGAGCGCGGGCAGGATGGCCAGGTGCGCGTCGGCGGGCACCGCCTCAACCTGCATGGGGCTGACGCGCACCGCAGCGGACGGCTCTTCTGCCGTCCGGAAGCCGTACGGATCAACCCGTCGACGCCGGAAGACAATCTGTTCGATGCACAATTGCGTGAGCTGACCTTCCTCGGCAACCGTTGCCGCTTGCGCTTTGAGCTGGACGCGTTGCCGGGCCACACGCTGCTGGCGGAACTGGAGCCGCACGCCATGCCGCAGCTGACCCATGCGCCGCTGAAGGTCGCGCTGCCGTCCCACAGCCTCCAGGTGTTCAGCTGATATGGAAGGCACGATGACCATCAAGCCGGCCGTGTTGCAGCCACGCCAAGTACCCGGTGATCTGGCAGACCGGGTGTTCATTCGCGGCGGGCAATGGCTGCTTCTGCTGTTGCTGGTGCTCGCGGTACTGCTGCCTTTGCTCGCCATGCTGTGGCGTGCTTTCAGCGGGGACGCCAGCCAGGGCGCCGGCCTGCAGGCGGCGCTGAGGTTGTTCACCAGTGCCCATTTTCATTGGCTGCTGGGCAACAGCCTGACGGCTTCGCTGACCGTCGCGGCAATCGTGGTGCCGCTGGCCTATGCCTTCGCCTACGCCTTGCAGCGCACCTGTATCGTGGCCAAGCCGTTGTGGCGGGGCATCTCGCTGCTGCCGTTGCTGGCACCGTCGATGTTGCCGGGCATTGCGCTGATCTATCTGTTCGGCAACCAAGGGCTGCTGCGCGACCTGGTTACCGACAATATCTACGGGTTCTGGGGCATCGTCCTCGGGCAAGCGATCTACACCTTTCCCCATGCGTTGATGGTGCTGATGTCGGCATTGGCGTTGGCGGACGCGCGGTTGTTCGATGCGGCTGCGAGCATGGGCGCCTCGCCATCGCGAGCCTTTCGCAGCATCACGTGGCCCGGCAGCCGCCAAGGTGTGTTCGCGGCCTTCTGCCTGGTATTCACCCTGTGCATCACCGACTTCGGCGTGCCGGTCACGGTCGGCGGTGATTACCAGGTGCTTGCCTTGGAAGCCTACAAGGCTGTCGTTGGTCAACAGCAATTTGGCCGAGGAGCGCTGATCGGCGTGGTCCTGCTGGTGCCGGCGTTACTCAGCTTTACGGTGGACGCATGGCTGCGTCGTAGTCAGCGCGACACCCTGAGCGGTCGAGCGCAGGTTTATCAGCCGTCGCCGTCACGGGGCAGGGACGCTGCATTCATGAGCATCACGGCGCTGATCTGCTGCGTGCTGATCGGCGTGTTCGGCATGGCGGTGTACGCCTCGCTCGTGCAGTTCTGGCCGTACGACCTGTCGTTGTCGCTGGACAACTATGCCTTTTCCGAGCTGCCCGGCGGTTGGCTGGCTTATCGCAATAGTCTGTTGCTGGCGCTGTGCAGCGCCTTGTTTGGCAGCCTGCTGATCTTCACCGGCACTTATCTGATCGAGAAAACCCGACAGAGTCCGCTGACCCGAATCCTGCGCTTGCTCAGCTTCGTGCCAATGGCCGTACCCGGCCTGGTCCTGGGCCTGGGCTACGTATTTTTCTTCAACGTGCAGGGCAATCCGCTGAACAGTTTGTACGGCAGCCTGGCCCTGCTGGTGGTTTGCACCGTCGCCCACTTCTTGACGACCGCGCACATGACCGCAAGCGCGGCCCTGCGGCAGCTCGACGACGAATTCGAAGCCGCGGCGCTGGCGCTCAAAGTGCCGCTGGCTCGCCACTTTTTGCGGGTGACATTGCCCATGTGCCTGCCAGCGCTGCTCGACATCATCCGTTATCTGTTCGTGTCGGCGATGACTACCGTCTCGGCGGCGATCTTTCTCTACAGCCCTGACAGCGTCCTGGCCGCAGTGGCCGTGTTGAACATGGACGACGCCGGCAATGTCGGCGGGGCCGCCGCGATGTCCACGTTGATCCTGCTGACCTCGGCCGGTGTGTCGCTGCTGCTCGCGACACTCTCGCGCCGGCTGCTGCGCCGTTCCCAAGCCTGGCGCCAGCTGGCACCGGGTCTTTGAAAATCCTGGAGATAGTCATGCATTACCAACCCCCTACACACCTGCAGGCGGCCATTCTCGATTGGGCGGGCACTGTGGTGGACTTCGGTTCGTTCGCGCCGACGCGGATTTTCGTCGAAGCCTTCGCCAGCTTCGACATCGAGATCAGCCTGGAAGAGGCGCGTGGCCCGATGGGCATGGGCAAATGGGACCATATCCGCACCTTGTGCAATCAGCCGGCGGTGGCTGAACGTTTCCATCACCGCTTCGCACGTGCGCCAAGCGATGATGATGTGACCGCAATCTACCAACGCTTCATGCCGCTGCAGATTGCAAAAGTCGCCAACCATTCGGACCTGATCCCCGGCGCATTGGACAGCATTGCCGCGCTGCGCCAGCGCGGTCTCAAGATCGGCAGTTGTTCCGGGTATCCCAGGCAGGTGATGGACAAAGTCGTCGAACTGGCCGCGGCCAAGGGTTATCGACCCGATCATGTGGTTGCCACCGACGACGTTCCCAAGGGTCGGCCAAGCCCGGCGCAGGCGCTAGCCAATGTGATCGCCTTGGGCCTGGACGATGTCGCGGGCTGCGTGAAGGTCGACGACACCGAACCCGGCATTCTCGAAGGCCGCAGGGCAGGGATGTGGACCGTGGCACTGCGCTTTTCCGGCAATTTCCTCGGCCTCGACTGGGAGCAGTTCCAAGCCCTCTCGGCGCAACAGTTGGCGACCGAGCGTAGCCGCATCGACGGTTTGTTTGCTGCCTGCCGTCCGCATTATCTCATCGACACCATTGCCCAATTGCCCGCCGTGATTGACCAGATCAACGCGCAGCTGGCCCGCGGCGTATTGCCGTCCCATACCTGAAAGCCCCACTGACTGACACGGAGCCGTACCATGTCCAAACGCATCGCCTTGGCCGCTGGCTTGCTGGCCGCCTGTACCTTCCAGGCCCAGGCCAATACTGAACTGACTGTCTACACGGCCCTCGAAGTCGAGCAGCTCAAGGCCTACAAGCAAGCCTTCGAACAGCAGAACCCGGACATCGAAATCAAATGGGTGCGCGACTCCACCGGCATCGTCACCGCCAAGCTGCTGGCAGAGAAGGATCGTCCGCAAGCCGACGTGGTCTGGGGACTCGCCGGCTCCAGCCTGGCGATTCTCAAGCAACAAGGTTTGCTCGATACCTACAGCCCGGCGAATCTCAACCAGATCGCCGCCCACTATCGGGATGCCGATACACCGCCGACTTGGGTCGGCATGGACGTCTGGGCCGCCGCGATCTGTTTCAACACGGTGGAAGCACAGAAGCAGGGCCTGCCCAAACCCACACGCTGGGAAGACCTGGCGAACCCGGTGTACCAAGGCAAGATCGTCATGCCCAACCCGGCCTCGTCGGGCACCGGTTACCTGGATGTCAGCGCCTGGTTGCAAACCTTCGGCGAGGCCAAGGGCTGGGCCTACATGGACAAGTTGCACGCCAATATCGGCCAGTACACCCATTCCGGCTCCAAGCCCTGCAAGCTGGCGGCCGCCGGTGAGTTCCCTATCGGCATTTCGTTTGAATACCCGGCCATCCAGCTCAAGCGCAAAGGCGCGCCACTGGACATCGTGCTGCCCACTGAAGGCCTGGGCTGGGAAATCGAAGCCACCGCCATCATCAAAGGCACCCGACACTTGGACGCCGCCAGGAAACTCGCTGATTTCTCGGCCAGCCGCGAGGCCATGGAACTGTACAAAGCCAACTTCGCCGTCCTGGCACAACCGGGCGTCGCCGAGCGTTTGCCGGAGCTGCCGGCGGACTACGAACAACGGCTGATCCGCAACGATTTCGCCTGGGCATCGGAGAACCGCGACAGGGTGCTTGCCGAGTGGCGCAAGCGTTACGACGGCAAGTCAGAACCCGTCGCCAAATAGCTTTCTGTAATGCCTGTCGCAGGCCCGGCGGTGTCGAGCGGGCCTCGTAATATCGATCGTTTCCAAGGAGTTTTCATGTCTGAGCACGACTGCGATCTGCTGATCGTCGGCGCCGGCATTCTCGGGTTGGCCCACGCTTGGGCGGGTGCCAAGCGCGGCCTCAAGGTCAAGGTGTTCGAGCGCAGCCATACGCCGCTCGGTGCCTCGATTCGCAACTTTGGCCAGGCTTTGGTCGGTGGCCAGGCACCGGGCATCATGCTGGACCTGGCACGGGAGGCGAACGGTTTATGGAAGACCCTGGGGCAGGGGGCAGGGCTGCATATGCACCAACAAGGCTCGCTGTTGTTCGCCCGCACTGAAGTCGAAGAAGCGTTGCTCGAGGCCTTCGTGAACGGGCGGGGCGCGACGTTGGGCTATCGCACCGAACTGCTGCGTGGCGAGGCGCTGGCGGCGCTCTATGGCGGCCGTTTTGCCCACCATCGCGCGGCGCTACTCGGCCTGGACGACCAGCAGCTGTATTCCCGCGAGGCCCTTGCGCAGATTGTCGATTACCTGGCCCGGGCCTTGGGTGTCGAATTCCACTTCTCGACGCTGGTGCGCGATGTTGAAAGCAACCGTGCGTTAACCAGTACCGGACGCTTTACCGCGCGGCACATTGTCGTGTGCTCAGGCCATGACTACCAGACGCTGCTGGCCGAGCAAATCGCCGCGCTAAAACCGCAGGTGTGCGGATTGCAAATGCTCCGCGTGCGCCCACGTCAGCCCTTGGCGTTGCGACATGCGCTGCTCACCGGACTGAGCTGCGTGCACTACGGCGCGTTCGCCGATCTGCCTGAAGCGCAGGCCATCCGCACGCAGATCCGCACGAACCAACCGGAGGTGGAGGCGCATGGCATCCATTTGCTCATCAGTCCCACACCGTACGGCGATCTGATCATTGGCGACTCCCATGTCTACGGCAGCGACATCTCGCCGTTCAACGCCGAGCAGGTAGATCGGATTCTGATCGATCTTGCGCAAGATACCCTGGGCGGCGAAATAGAAGTACTGGAACGATGGCAGGGCGTGTATGGCGCGCGCGGACCTGGGCCGTTCAGCGTGCTCGCCGCCGCACCGGGGGTTACCGCTGTGCTGATGCACACCGGGTTGGGGATGAGCGTGGGCCTTGCGCTTGGCGAGCGCACTATTGCGGCCTTGCTGGGTGAAACCCGCCCGCACGGTTCGGCGGCTTGATCTCAGATGCGATTCAAGGGGGCCTCGTGCAGTGGCCCCCCAACGTAGCTGACTTCAATACACCTGGGGCACGATAAGTTCAGGTGGAGTGGGGCTTCGGGAATAGTCTTCTTGCCTGACGCGCTGTGGCAGCTCGATTACCGGCAGCTCCACCTCTTCATAGGCCATCTGTCCGAGAAGATGATTGATGCAGTTGAGCCTGGCTTTCTTTTTGTCATCGGCCTGTACCACCCACCAAGGTGCTTCGGCAATGTGGGTGCGTTCAAGCATGATTCCCTTGGCCTTGGTATAGGCTTCCCACCGCCGGCGCGACTCCAAGTCCATGGGGCTGAGTTTCCACTGCTTGAGCGGATCGTGGATGCGACTCAGAAAGCGCAGGTGCTGTTCCTGGTCGGAAATGGAAAACCAGTATTTGATCAATTGGATGCCGGAGCGGGCGAGCATGCGTTCGAACTCCGGCACGGTACGGAAGAACTCTTCGTACTGATCTTCGTTGCAAAACCCCATCACTTGTTCCACACCCGCGCGGTTGTACCAGCTACGGTCGAACAGTACGATTTCGCCCGCCGCCGGTAGATGCGAGACGTAGCGCTGGAAGTACCATTGGGTACGTTCACGGTCGTTGGGGGCGGGTAGGGCGGCGACCCGGCAGACTCGCGGGTTCAGGCGTTGGGTGATGCGCTTGATGACGCCGCCTTTGCCGGCGGCGTCCCGTCCTTCGAACAGAATCACGACTTTGTGGCCCGTCTTGACCACCCAGCTTTGCAGCTTGACCAGTTCGCCTTGCAGGCGGAACAGTTCGCTGAAATATAACCTGCGAGCATCCTTCTCCGTGCCGTCCGTTACGTGTTCATCGAACAGCGCATTCAGGTCATGCCCGTCTTCGGACAATTCCAATTCCAGCTCTTCGTCACTGTGATCAAGCAGCTCACGGTGGATGCGCTGTATCAAGGTGTCTGGTGCAGAGGACATAGAAGGGGCTCGCGGATTGAGGATGGCAAAGTGTTAGGCGTAATTTGTTACGAACCCATTACATCGAAATGCGTTGCTGCGGTCACAGGACGATAACCGTGCTGCTTGCCATTGAGCTTTCATGAAAACGTAACAAAACTGCTGCAGAGTTCGGGAGCCCGTAATCACAAGGTCTCCCTTAATGAAAAGCTTGATGAAGTCTGCTGCCCTCGCCATTGCGGTTTCTCTTTGTGCCACCTCGGCGTCCTTCGCAGCAGAGAATGTCCGTCTGACGGGGTCCGGGGCGAGTTTCCCTGCACCGATCTACCTCACCTGGTTCAAGGATTTCAGCAAGAAATCCGACGGTATCACCGTTGATTACCAATCCAAGGGCAGTGGCGCGGGCGTACAGGACTTCCTGAACAAAACCGTCGATTTCGCCGCCAGTGACTCGGCAATGAAAGATGAAGATATCGCCAAGGTCGCCGAAGGCGTGCAGTTGCTGCCGATGACCGCTGGGGAAATCGTGCTGGCCTATAACCTGCCGGGCAATCCCAAGGGTCTCAAGCTGCCACGCGACGTGTACTCGAACATTTTCCTGGGCAAGATCACGCGCTGGAACGATCCGCAGATCGCTGCTGCCAACCCGGACCTGAAACTGGCCGATACGCCGATCACCGTCGTTGTACGTGCTGACTCCAGCGGTACGACCGCCGTGTTCACCAAACACTTGGCGACCATCAATCCAGAGTTCAAGCAGGCGCTGGGCGAGGGCAACACCGTCAACTGGCCGGCCAGCGACAAGTTCATCAAGTCGCCGAAGAACGATGGCGTCACCGCTACTGTGCGTCAGACCCCAGGCGCGATTGGCTACATCGAATACGGCTTCGCCAAGCTCGCCAAGGTCGACTTCGCCCAGCTGCAGAACAAGGCCGGCAAGTACGTCGTGCCGAACGCCGAAAGCGGTGCCGAGGCCCTGGCAGCGGTGAAGATGCCGGAAAACCTGGTGGCCTGGCTGCCGGATCCGGACGGTGCCAAGTCGTACCCGATCACGTCCTACACCTGGATGATCTTCCGCAAGGATAACGGCAATCCGGCCAAGGCCAAGGCGATGCGTGAAATGGTCGAATACAGCCTGACCGAAGGCCAGAAGATTGCCGATTCGATGGGTTATATCCCCTTGCCACAATCGGTTGTCGAGCAGGTTCGCAAAGCGTCCGCCAACATCCAGTAATGCCGTGAGGTCTCTCTCGGTGTTGCTCTTGGCACGCCGGGGGAGTTTTCCCCCTTGTTCCGGACTTAGCCAATGAACAAACCTTTTGTCGTACCGGTTAATCCGGACTCCGCCTGCCAACCACCCTCGACGAAGGACTTCCTGGTTGATCGCACGTTTCGTGCGCTTGCGCGCATCGGTGTGGTCCTGATTCTGGCGCTGGTGTTTGCACTGGTATTCGAGGTGGGACGCAAGGCGCTTCCTGGCATGGAGAAACATGGTTTCGACGTGCTTTTGGGAAGTGTCTGGGACGTTAACCAAGGTAAGTACGGCATCCTGCCGGCTATCTGGGGCACGCTCTACAGCGCCCTGATCGCGTTGTTGATCGCAGGCTTCTTCGGCGTCAGCATGGCAATATTCCTGACCCAGGATTTCCTGCCGCCCAAGCTTGCCGCGATCTTTCGCACCATTGTCGAATTGCTCGCGGCCATTCCAAGCGTGGTCTATGGCCTGTGGGGAATCTACGTGGTGATCCCGGCGATTCGGCCGCTGACGACCTGGTTGAACAGCGAGCTCGGCTGGGTGCCTTTTTTCGGTACCTCCCTGAGCGGACCGGGGCTGCTCCCTGCGGCGCTGGTGCTTGCCATCATGATTCTGCCGACCATTGCCGCCGTTTCCCAGGATGCTCTCACCGCCGTACCGATGAAAACCAAGCAGGCCGCCTATGGCATGGGGACGACCCATTGGGAAGCGATTCTCAAGGTGATGGTGCCGTCCGCCGCCACCGGCATTTTCGGCTCCCTGGTTCTCGGCCTGGGGCGCGCGTTGGGAGAAACCATGGCGCTGGCCATGCTGGTAGGCAATGCGAACAACATTTCCCTCTCGCTGTTCGCCCCGGCCAACACACTGGCGGCCTTGCTCGCGCTGAACTTCCCGGAAGCCGGGCCGAACGAGATCGAGGTGTTGATGTATGCCGCGCTGGTGCTGATGTTAATCACCTTGATCGTGAACGTCTTCGGCTCCTTGATCATGATGTATGCCCAACGGGGAAATAGGTGATGACTGATCTCTCTGCTGCAACAGACTTGACCGCTCCTGCAGGCGCGATGCCCAGCCTGCAGCGCAAGTTCGAGGGCCGCGCTCTGCGCAGCCTGATCCTGACCACGCTGGTCTGGACGGGTGCGCTACTGGCCAGCGTGCCGCTGATTTCCGTGCTCTACATGCTGATTACCCGCGGCGGCGCTCGCCTGAACCTGGAAGTCTTTACCGAACTGCCGCCGACAGGCTTCGAGATGGGCGGGGGCTTCGGCAACGCAATGGCGGGTACCTTCGTGATGGTCGGTATCGCGGCGGCAATCGCGGTACCGGTCGGCATCATGGCGGCGATCTTCCTGGCTGAACTGGGGCCGGACAGCAAACTGGCGAACGCCTCGCGTTTTGCCGCCAAGATGCTCACGGGCCTGCCTTCGATCCTGGCCGGGGTTTTCGCCTATGCCTTGGTGGTGATGACTACCGGTACTTATTCGGCACCGGCGGGCGGCGTAGCGCTGGCGGTACTGATGCTACCGATCGTCGTGCTGACGGCGGAAGAGTCGATGCGCATGGTGCCCAAGATCATGAAAGATGCCGCCTACGGCATGGGCTGCACCCGCTCACAAGTGATCTGGAAAATCGTCTTGCCTACCGGCATGCCGGCAATCCTGACCGGCGTCATGCTGGCCGTGGCACGTGCCGCGGGCGAGACGGCACCGTTGTTGTTCACCGCGCTGTTCAGCAACTATTGGATCTATCACCAAGGAAGTCTTGAGGTGATGAACCCGACTGCATCGCTTGCAGTGTTGATCTACAACTTCTCCGGCATGCCTTTCGATAACCAGCTCGAGCTCGCATGGGCGGCCTCGTTGGTGCTGGTGATGATTGTGCTGTTCGTGAACATCATCAGCCGCATTTTCGGCAAGCCTAAGTACTAAGAACGGGAGCATCTGATTTTGAACGTATCCACTGCGCAAATAGCCGCTCCGTTTGTCACCCAGGCGCCTGTAGTCATGGACTGCAAACTGGACAAGATTTTCTACGGAAACTTCATGGCGGTACGTGACAGCCATGTGCCGATCGAGAAGAACAAGATCACCGGATTCATTGGGCCTTCGGGCTGCGGCAAGAGCACTGTGCTGCGCAGCCTCAACCGGATGAATGACCTGGTGAAGGGTTTCCGTTTCGAAGGGCACGTCCATTTCCTCGGACAGGACGTCTACGGCAAGGGCGTCGATCCCGTGGTCGTGCGACGCTACATCGGCATGGTGTTCCAGCAGCCGAACCCGTTTTCGATGAGTATTTTCGACAACGTCGCGTTTGGCCTGCGCCTCAATCGCTACAAGGGCGATATCGGTGACCGGGTCAAGCACGCGCTGCAAGGCGCCGCGCTGTGGGATGAGGTCAAGGACAAGCTCAAGGTCAGCGGCCTGTCGCTCTCCGGTGGCCAGCAGCAACGTCTGTGCATTGCCCGCGCCATCGCCACCGAGCCGGAAGTCTTGCTGTTGGATGAGCCGTGTTCGGCGCTCGATCCGATCGCTACCCGGCGGGTCGAGGAACTGATGGTCGAGTTGAAGAAGGACTACACCATCGCGCTGGTGACCCACAACATGCAGCAAGCCATCCGTGTCGCCGACACCACGGCGTTTTTCTCCGTGGATATTTCCCAGGGCACGCGCACCGGCTATCTGGTCGAGATGGGCCCGACGACGCAGATTTTCGATAACCCGCGTGAACAGATGACCGGGGATTACATCAGCGGTAAGTTCAGCTGAGCACCACGCCCGGTCAAGGCCGTATACCTGCAGAAGCCAAATGGATTTGGCGGGCATCCGGTAGACATTTACCCGCGTTTCCAAGGAGCATCAATGCCCGCAACACATCGCCTTGATTTGCCAGCAATTGAACGCGCACTGCGCGAAGTACAGAGCCGCTTCGCCGAACTTAGCCGGCATTTCACGGAGCCCCGAGATCCCCTGACCGACGAAGTGCTGCACAACGTGCTTGAAGGTTACGCATTGGTTGACGAGTATGTTGCCCGCGGCGTTGACCTGTTCGATCTTCAGCAACTGAACCTGATGCTGGAGATCAATGCCACGGTACTCTGTGGCCGAGACCCGGCACGCCGCTTGGAATATGCCCAGCACCTGGCAGCGACCGAGGAGCATTTCTTCAACAACGTTGAAGGAGGCATCAAGGATTTGTTCAATTGGTACTGCGCGTATCGCAGCGAATCAGTCTGGAAACGTGCGGCTGGCGTCTATGTCCGCATCCTCAGCAAGCCGCAGTTGTTCATCGAGGGTAACAACCGCAGCGGGTCGCTGATCGTCAGCTATTTGCTCATGCGCGCTGGATTGCCTCCTTTCGTGCTGACGCTGGAGAATGCCGAGGGCTACTTCAACCCGTCCTCGGTCATACGCAACTCGGCCAAGCATGGCGTCAAGGCATTGTACGAATTGCCCAAGATCAAGAAAAAATACGCAGCTTTTTTAGAAGAACAGGCACCTGATCCGATGAAGTTTTTTCTTAAAGGCAAGTCCTTGCCCCTTTATCAAGGTGGTCATTGATGAGCGGATCTCCAACGCTTGCCAAGTGCAAAACCTTCAGCAGCCGGGCAGGGCAGGCCATTCGCTGCGCGCTGCCGACGCAGATGTTCAAGCGTCAGCGCATACGAATCTCGTTTGATATCGACGACACACTCGCGTGCCAACTTCACCACTGCGCAGTCGAACAAAGCAGACTGCCAGCCTGTGTTCATCGGTGGTTGGGTGAGCCGTTGCGCGAAGGCACACGTTCCCTGATCCGAGAGCTGCGCCGTCAGGATTGCAGCATCTGGGTCTATACGTCGTCCGGTCGCACGCCGTCCTACATCAGGCGTTGGTTGCTGCTATACGGTATCCGCGTCGATGGAGTGGTCAACAGCGTGCTGCACAATCGCGCATTGACGGTGCATGGGCTAGCGAATTCGCCTTCAAAGTATCCGCCGGCGTTCGATATCGACTTGCACGTCGATGATTCCGAAGGCGTGCAGATTGAAGGTAATGACCATGGCTTTCGCGTTGTCGTGGTGCATCCGGAGGATGACCGCTGGGCACAGAAAGTCCTGGATGCGGTTGCCACGGTCCAGGCGCAGCTCGTTTGGCAGCAAATGCGCAGACAAGAAGAACCGGTCTATCAACGAGCACAAGCTTTCCTTGAAGAAGCGGTCAGTTCTCCATGAGGAGATGGAGCCCCAGGAACTGATCCAGCGGTGCGCATAATGTATATTATGTTAAACAAGATGTGTAATCTTGTATACCGCTTTACGTGTAGCCGCCTTCACCAATCTATAGCCTCCCTTTCACGAAACCCGAGCTTCAGTCCCCTCATTGCATTACCTCCCAGTCCTCACCCTAAATCTCAAGTCCCGTTTCTCAAACGCCTAGCTGTCAACACCGGTTGAAAACTGACCCACCCTACCGAAGTAAAACTGACCCACCCCGGCGGTAGTTAAAGTCTGTTTATAGCTTCGGCGAAG
>NZ_JABWQW010000012.1:0-178161 GCF_014268645.1 Pseudomonas sp. SWRI154 | reverse complement strand
CCTTTATTTTTTACATTCCAGAAAAGCAAATGCCCCGACAAGTCGGGGCATTTGCTTTACGCCGCCGCAAACTGCGTTTTCACACAGTCTGGATGATGTCGGCTTTTTTGTGGGTCACTGCGCTGGCGGTTCCGTCGGTTTCGGTGCGGCGTCATCGAACAGGTTCAGGCGCTCGCGCACTTCATGAGCCTGCACGGGCTGCTGATCCGCCGGCAATGCGTTCGGATCAGCGGCCGCACCAGGCGTGGCTGGTGAAGCCGGCACTTCCCCCGGAGCCCCCTCACCCGCGGCTGGGTCTGGCGCCGGATCGTCGGTCTGCGAACCTTCGATGGCTTTCTGCGCCTTCTTGGTCAACACCACGATATCAATACGCCGGTTGACCGGGTTGAACGGATCCTTGCGATCGAACAGCGCCGAGGACGCGTAACCAACGACCCGCGCCACTTGCTCGTCCGGGTAGCTGCCCGCCACCAGGGCGCGCCGCGCTGCGTTGGCGCGGTTGGCCGAGAGCTCCCAGTTACCGAAGTCGCCTTTGCCAACGTACGGCTTGGCATCGGTATGACCGCTGATACTGATCTTGTTCGGCACCGCTTTGATGGTGTCGGCCATAGCCAGCAGGATGTCTTCGAAATACGGTTTCAGCCGCGCGCTGCCCGAGTCGAACATCGGCCGGTTATCGGCGTCCATGATCTGGATGCGCAGGCCGTTCGGGGTGATCTCGAAGAGAATCTGGTCCTTGAATTTCTGCAGTTCCGGGTTCTCTTCGACCTTGTTCTGCAATTCTTGCAGCAGCAACTCCAGGCGCTCGCGCTCGACCTGCTCGGCCATGCCTTCGGCCTCATTGGCGTCGACGGTCGCCTTGTCGGGCTGAGGCTGCGACTTGACCTCGGGATTGAGCGTATTTTCCGGCGCGAGGACAGGCGAGCCGCCCAGATCGATAATGTACGGCGTGCCGCTCTCGGAAAAACCGACCGGATCCTTGAAGTACCCGGCGATAGCGATCTTCTGTTCCGGGGTCGCGGTGGACAGCAGCCACAGCACCAGGAAGAACGCCATCATCGCCGTCGCGAAGTCGGCAAAGGCGATTTTCCAGGCACCGCCATGGTGTCCGCCGGCAATGCGCTTGATGCGCTTTACAATAATCGGCTGGTTATTTTCCATGACTTAACGACCGCGAACCGCTTGTTCCAGCTCGGCGAAGCTTGGACGATGCGCCGGGTACAGGACCTTGCGACCGAACTCCACTGCCAGGGACGGTGGCATGCCCGAGGCGGAGGCCACGAGCGAAGCCTTGATGGCCTCGTAGACATTGAGCTCTTCCTTGGCGTCGTGGGCCAGGGAATGGGCCAGCGGGCCGAAGAAGCCATAGGCGGCCAGAATACCGAAGAACGTACCTACCAGCGCCGCACCTACGTGCAGGCCGATGGACGCCTGATCCCCTTCCCCCAGGGAAGCCATCGTCACCACGATACCCAATACCGCCGCGACGATACCGAAACCGGGCATGCCGTCGGCGATGCCGTTGACCGCGTGCGACGGATGTTCCAAGTCTTCCTTGAGACTGTACAGCTCCATGTCGAACAAGCCTTCGAGCTCATGGGGCGCCATGTTGCCGGACGACATGATGCGCAGGTAATCACAGATGAACGCGGTCATGCGCTCATCCTTCAGTACGGTGGGGTACTTGGCGAAAATCGGGCTGGAGGCGGCGTCTTCGATATCGCCCTCAATCGCCATCATGCCTTCACGGCGGCTTTTGTTGAGGATCTCGTAAACCAGCCCCAGCACTTCCAGGTAGAAGGTGTGGCTGAAACGCGAGCCGAACATGCTCAAGGATTTCTTGAGCACGTGCATGGTCATATAGCCAGGGTTGGCCTGCAGGAATGCGCCAAGGGCCGCACCGCCGATGATCAATACCTCGAAAGGCTGGATCAGGGCTGCGATCTTGCCATGGGAAAGCACGTATCCGCCGAGCACGCTCGCGAACACGACAATGATGCCGATAATTTTAGCCATAGGTAGAAAGTACTTATTTAAGTCGGGTTCAAGGTCATATTCGGAAGCTGAAAAATCTCTTCTTCTACTTATCGGCAAAACTGCGCCAGACTATAGCCAGTTCTGGCGAAAAGCCAATTTTGCCCCGTTCCGGGCGTTGATACCTCATGTGAAGATCGCGTCTAGTCATGGCTAACGAAACGAAGGTTCCAACTCCGCGACCCACCACGCTCGAAGGCTGGGTAAAGCTGCTCGAAGGCATCCACCTGCCGGTGCCCCAGGCCAGTCATGACCTGGTTTGCAAGGCGATTGCCGACAGCCGCCGCTCGTTGCGCGACATTGCCGAATTGATGCAGGGCAGCCCCGCCCTGGCCCTGAGTGTCATCCGCGAGGCTAACCATCACACCCACGGTACCCTGGCGGAACCGGCGGAAAATCTCGAGGTTGCCATCAACCGCCTCGGCCTCAAACGCACCGAGGAATTGCTCGCCCGCCTGCCCTCGTTGCCGGAACATGAAATTCCCGTGGTGCTGCGCCAATTGCAATTGATCAGCCAGCACGCCTCGCAACAGGCCAACGGTTTTTTCGCCAACCGCCTGGCTCGGCTGTGGCAGGACATCCATTGGGGCAGCCTGTTATTTCTCTCGCCGCTCTGGCCACTGGCCCTGACGCACCCGCGGCTGCTGGGTGAGTGGGAGTTGCGGGTGGTCCATAAAGGCGAGCCAGCCGACCGGGTCGAGCGCGAACTGTTCGGCGTCAGCCTGCTGAAAATCTGCCTTGCGCTGGTGGAGAGGTGGCGCCTGCCGGCGTGGGTGATGCAGGGCTATCGTCTGTTGCTCAACGAGCGCCGCGAACTGATCAAAGTGCTGCGCATCGCACGCGACAGCGATCACCCGCTACGCCAGCAGAATCGGCTGGACGACGATCCAACCCTGCGGCGCTGGCTCAACCAGCCCGCCAATACCGTATTGCTGGCCAACGGCTTGGCGCTGGCGGCGCAACAGGCTTGGGACAGCCCGTCCAGCGCTCGCTGGCAGTACCTCACAAGCCTGTATCTGCAAATCCCAATGGACGAGCTCCAGCAGCAGCTTCATCAACAGGCTGTCACCAGCGCCCGCCAAACTGCCATGCCAGACCTCTGGCATCCCGCTGTGGCGTTGATCTGGCCCTGGGGCAGCCGCCGCGTTCACCCGGGCTTGCTCCCGGCCGCGCCGCCCAGCGCCGAAGACCTGACTCAATGGCGCAAGCAATGCGCCGCACTGTTGGTGGAACCCAGCCCCTTCAGCAATGCCATGCATCTGACGACCTCGGCCCGCGACGCTCTGGTGGCGTGCGGAATGCGCCGGGTCATGATCTTGATGGCCGACCGCAGCCAGACCAGCGTGCGCGTGCATCAGACCGCCGGCCTACCCAAAGAGGCGGCGGCGATGAGTTTCTCCATCAGCCAGAGCAAGGTCCTGCAGCGGCTGCTGGCCCAGCAAGCCCAGGTTCGCTTGAACCCGGAGAACAATGCGCAGTACTCGGCCTTGCTGCCGCCGGGCCTGCGCAGCCTGTTCAAGGGCGAGCACTTGCTGTTGCGCTCACTGACCTGCAATGGCCGGGTGATCATGTTGGTCGCGGTGGACCAGGGTGGCGGGCCGTTCTCGGACGTGACCGTACAGGCCTTCGGCAAAACCTCGCAATGCATCGAAAGGGCCCTGCACAGCTTTACCAACCGTGGCCGCTGAACTTGGTACAATCTTTTCCCTTTGCGCCCCAGGAGACCTCACATGCCTGACTTCTCTGGCTTGCCGCTGGTAATCGAGCCAAACGAGCTGCTGCCGCGCCTCGATGCTGCCAATCTGATTCTGGTGGACCTGACCAGCGCCGCCCGCTATGGCTCCGGACACATTCCTGGCGCGCGCTTCATCGACCCCAAGCGCACGCAACTGGGCCAGCCTCCGGCGCCAGGCCTATTGCCGTCCGATGCCGAGTTGGAGGCACTGTTCGGCGAGCTCGGCCACAACCCCGATGCGACCTACGTCGTGTATGACGATGAGGGCGGCGGCTGGGCCGGGCGCTTTATCTGGCTGCTGGACGTGATTGGCCATTCGAACTATCACTACCTCGATGGCGGTTTGCTGTCCTGGCTGGACGAGGGCCTGCCAGTCTCCACTGAAGTTCCGGCGGCAGTCGCGGGCTCGGTAAGCCTGACCCTGCACGAAGCACCCACCGCCACCCGCGAATATCTGCAAAGCCGCCTGGGCGCCAGCGACCTGGCGATCTGGGATGCGCGCGGCCCGCTCGAATATTCCGGCGAAAAAGTCGTTGCGGCCAGGGGCGGACACATCCCTGGAGCAATCAACTTTGAATGGACCGCAGGCATGGACCCGGCGCGCAACCTGCGTATCCGCAAGGACATGCCACAAATACTCGAACAACTGGGCATTACGCCTGACAAAGAAGTCATCACCCACTGCCAGACTCACCACCGCTCTGGCTTCACCTATCTGGTGGCCAAGGCGCTCGGTTATCCGCGAGTCAAAGGCTATGCCGGTTCCTGGGGCGAATGGGGCAATCACCCTGACACCCCCATCGAGCTTTGAAGATTTTTAAGGACAGTTAATGAAAAACCGCTTGTTCATCCTCTCCCAGTACCTGCTGCCGCACCATTTGCTGTCGCGGCTGGCCGGCTGCATCGCCGAGTGCCGAGTGCGCTGGTTCAAGAATGCCTTCACGGCCTGGTTCGCCAAGCGCTACCAGGTGGACATGTCCCAGGCGCTGGTGGAAGACCTGACGGCTTACGAGCACTTCAATGCCTTCTTCACTCGCGCCCTGAAAGAGGGAGCGCGCCCTCTGGACGACACCCCCGGCGCGATTCTCAGCCCTGCCGATGGCGCCGTCAGCCAGCTCGGCCCGATCGAACATGGCCGGGTGTTCCAGGCCAAGGGCCACAGCTTCAGTGTGCTGGAGCTGTTGGGCGGTGATGCGGCCAACGCGGCGCCGTTCATGGGCGGCGATTTCGCCACCATCTACCTGTCGCCCAAGGATTATCACCGCGTGCACATGCCGCTGGCCGGCACTCTGCGGGAAATGGTCTATATCCCCGGGCGAATCTTCTCGGTCAACCAGACCACTGCCGAAAACGTTCCGGAACTGTTTGCCCGTAACGAGCGCGTAGCCTGCATTTTCGACACTGAACGCGGCCCGATGGCCGTAGTGCTGGTGGGCGCAATGATCGTGGCTTCTATCGAAACCGTTTGGGCCGGGCTGGTAACGCCACCCAAGCGCGAGTTGAAAACCTTCCGTTACGACGAAGCCGCCCGTGCACCGATCCACTTGGAGAAGGGTGCCGAACTGGGCCGATTCAAACTGGGTTCCACCGCTATCGTGCTGTTTGGCCCGGACCAGGTGAAATGGGCCGAAGACCTGGTTGCCGGCTCGCCGGTGCAGATGGGCCAAGGCTTGGCGCTGCCCAAGGCCTGATCATCGACCAGGTGGGGGCTAGGCCTGTCGCTCCCACCTGGCACCCGACATCGGACGCGCCTTTTCGCCCATAGCTGCTAGAGTTGAAACATCCCCTTCATTTCCCGCCGGAGTCAGCCCACGGCATGAATGAGACCAGCCCTCTCCAGCTACTGCGTGTTTCGACACCGACCCAGTCGCGCCTGTCCTTTTGCGATGCCACGCCTCGCGACCTCAAGCGTTGGATTGCCAACCTGCCCAAGGCCAACATCGGCGAAACCGCCCGCCTGTTGTATCAGGCGCTCGGCGAGCTGAACCAGCTGCTCACCCCCAGCGAAAACCGCCTGCAACTGCTCGAACTGCTGCGGCCCGAGGTTTATTACGTCTGCAAGCACCTGGAGCGACACTTCCTGCAGCAGGCCATTGTGCTGGACGACCGCTCGCGCAAGATCGTCAACCTGTGCCAGGCCCTGCAAACCCATCTGGCGATGGGTTACAAGCAAATAGTCGTACGCCTCTCGCCCAAGTTCACCAAGGATCGGGCGCGCGTGCTCGGCACCGCACTGCAACGAGCGCTACACGCCCTCGACGGCAACCTGCTGCGCGCCGGCCAGCTGTACAGCCCGGTGCCCGAGGGACTTTGGCTTGATTTGCACCAGCTGTACCGGATTGCCTGCCAGCACAAGTTGCAACACCTGAGCGTCAGCGATGAGCTGGCCAGCCAGGTTCATCAGTTGAACGCCGAACAGACCTACGTCGTCGCCCTGCTGCTAGGCGCCTCGCGCAGCAATCAGTTGCGCCAGAGCCAGATCGCGCGACTGGCCGAGGTACTGGAATCGTGGAGCCAGTGGGTCAAGCTGGACCCGCCCGCCAGCGCTGCCACCAGCCTTTTCGCCGTCGCGCCGCAACTCGATATCGGACCGCGGTATCGCTCCAAATTCCGCGCCGAGCAGCAACCTAGCCTGCAAGGTTTCGATCTTGAGCCGTTGGTACGCGCGATTACCACCCATCTGGCGCACCCTGTCGAATCATCGCTGCCAGTACCTTCCGGCATGAGTGCCGACACCCTGCACCACCTGCAAGCCGCCTGGGGCGAGGCCGTCGAGCGCAGCTTCCAGCGCACCGAGGGCAACGGAACGCTGACGTTGTGCGTGGGCATGAGCGCGCTGCATTACTACCTTGGAGGAGAGCGTTCCTTCAGCGAAATCCTCAAGAATCCAGCGACACGCAAGGCCCGGTTCGAGGCCTCGCCGACCAGGAAAAACGACACTTGGAGCCAGGCCTTCGACGCCGCGCCAGCCGGTGACAGCGAGCTGCTGCCCTACGAAGAAATCGAGTACCCGGTCAATCCGGCCGATGACGACAGCACCAGCTCCGACAATCAGCATCACTTTCCAACCTACGACCTGCCCATCATCAATCACAGCCCGGGCGGTTACTGCCTTGGCTGGCCGAAAGAGGTGCCGGAACAATTGCAGGCAGGGGAGATGGTCGGCATTCGTGACGCCAACGACCAGACCTGGAGCATCGCCGTGGTGCGCTGGATTCGCCAGGTACGCAATGGCGCCATGCAGATGGGCATCGAGCTGGTCGCGCCCCACGCCCAGCCTTGTGGGTTGCAACTGCTCCGCGAACAGAGCGACCAGGGACATTACCTGCGAGGATTGTTACTGCCCGAAATCAGCGCCATCGACCTGCCGCCCACCGTTATTGCCCCACGCCTGCCTTTCCAGGAAGGCCAGCAAGTATTGATCAATACCGACGGGCAGGCACGTCGTGCCGGCCTGGATCGCCGAGTCACCAGCACCCACAGCTTCAACCAGTTTGCCTACCGCCAGGAGGATTCGGGCACGGCCGGGGATGGCGGCGCACAAGAAGGGGATTTCGATTCGTTGTGGAAGTCGCTCTAGAAAGCGACCAGCTCCCGTGGCGAGGGAGCTTGCTCCCGCTGGGCTGCGCAGCGGCCCCAAACCGAGCGACACGGTATACCTGAAGTAACGCGTCGCCTGGATTACGACTGCTTCGCCGTCGAGCGGGAGCAAGCGCCCTCGCCACAAGAGCGTATGCCCTGGAAATTGATGCCGGGCTCAAACCTGCCCGTCGCGGTCCCTGAAGCCCAGCAGATACAGCACCCCATCCAACCCCAAGGTTGAAATTGCCTGCCTGGCCGACTGCTTGACCAGCGGCTTGGCCCGGAACGCCACGCCGAGCCCGGCGATGGCCAGCATCGGCAGATCGTTGGCTCCGTCGCCTACGGCGATGGTCTGCTCCAGGCGCAGGCCCTCTTTGGCGGCCAGTTCACGCAGCAGATCCGCCTTGCGCTGCGCATCGACGATCGGCTCGACCGCCACGCCGGTCACCTTGCCATCCATCACTTCCAGCTCGTTGGCAAACACGTAGTCGATACCGAGCTTGGCCTGCAATTGCTTGGCAAAATACGTGAAGCCGCCCGACAGAATCGCGGTCTTGTAGCCCAGGCGCTTGAGTTCGGCGAACAGGGTTTCAGCGCCTTCGGTCAGGCGCAGGGAAGCGCCGATGGAATCCAGCACGCTCACATCCAAACCTTGCAGCAGCGCCAGGCGCTCCTTGAAGCTGGCCCGGAAATCCAGCTCGCCAGCCATGGCCCGCTCAGTAATGGCCGACACCTTGTCGCCGACGCCGGCAGCCTTGGCCAATTCGTCGATCACTTCGGCTTCGATCAGCGTCGAGTCCATGTCGAACACCGCCAGGCGGCGGTTACGGCGAAACAGCGAATCTTCCTGGAACGCGATATCGACGTTGAGCTCCTGGGCCACGCTGAGGAATTCAGCACGCAACGCCTGGGGATCGGCAGGTTCGCCGCGCACGGAAAATTCGATACAGCCCTTGCCTTGGTCGGCCGGGGTGTCGAGCGGCATGCGCCCGGACAGCCGGTCGATGTGGTCGATGTTCAGGCCATATTTCGCCGTGATCGAACTGACGCGCTGCAATTGCTCGGCGGTGACTTTGCGAGTCAACAGCGTCACGATGTGCCGTTTCTTGCCCTGCCCGGCCACCCAGCTCTGGTAATCGGCTTCCGATACCGGTGTGAAACGTACCTGCTGGTCAAGCTTGTAGGCGGTAAACAGAATGTCCTTGAGCACCGACTTGCCCAGCTCGGTGTCCGGGATTTCAACCAGGATGCCGAACGACAGCGTGTCGTGGATCACCGCCTGACCAATGTCGAGAATGTTCACACCACCCTGGGCCAGGACGCCGGTAATGGCCGCAGTCAGACCCGGACGGTCGCTGCCAGTGATGTTTATCAGGACGATTTCGCGCAAGGCGCACCCCCGCAGGTGGAAAAAAACCGCATTCTACCCACATTCAGTGACCATCGGGCACCGCCAGTGCTTTGCCGGTCATGGGGCTATCGCTATACTGCGCGTCAATTTCACGGACAAAGAGCCGAGCTCAGTGAACCGGCCCACGCCAGTCAAAACCGACAATTTCTTCCTGCTGATCTTCCGTGCACTGCGCCATCGTCGCGTGCCGATTGCATTACGCATTGCCAGCCATAACGTGATCCTGGTCGCCCTGGCCCTGGTCATCTATGCCTGCGTGATGGGTTTGCAGTTCAAGCAGGCCATGCACGAGCAGGCTGATGCCCTGGGCGAAAGCCTGACCACCCAGACCGCCACGTCTGCCACCGAGTTGCTGGTGTCCAACGACATCCTCAGCCTCAACGTGCTGCTCAACAACCTGACCAAGAACAAACTGGTCGCCCACGCCGCCATCTACAGCGTGGACAATCGCATCCTGGCGGAGGCCGGCCAGCGTCCCAAACCGGGCTTGCTGGGTGAAACCGGTGGCATGTACCAGAGCAAGATCACGTTCCAGGACGTGACCGCCGGTCAGCTGCGCATCAGCCTGGACATGGATCAGTTCCAGCAACCGATGACCATCAGCCTGCAGAGCATGGGCATTCTCAGTGCGATATTGTTGGCACTGGCACTGGCCTTGAGCCTGCGCCTGGGACGGCATATTTCCACGCCGCTGCTGCAACTGCGCGTCTGGCTGCGGGACATCGACGAACACACGCCCGCCACCCAGCGCCAGGACGAAATTGGCGACCTGGCCCGGCAACTTCACGCCAGTTTCGCGCCGGAGCCTGAGCCCGTGCCGGAGCCCGAAGACCTCGACTACGTCGATGAGGACGATGCCGAGCCGGGATTTGAAGTGCGCAACCTGCGGGACCCTGGCTTTGACGAAAGTGCGCCGATGCCTGCTTCCCGCCCTGTGCCGCGTCATGTGGTGCGTACGGTTGAAGACGATGAAGACGACGATGCCTTCGCCGACTTGCGAGACGAAACGGTCGCCGACGCGCCTCAACCGATCGCCCGCCCTGTCGCCTCGAACCTGCCACAGCACAGCGCCGTACTGGCCGTTCAACTGGGCGCCCAGGATCAATTGCGACGCCTGCCCCAGGCCCGCCTGAAGGAGCTGCTCGAACGTTATCGCGACTGCCTCGACCAGGCGGCATCGCTTTATCAGGGCGAACTGCACACCTTGAACGACGGCAGCACGCTGATGCTGTTCCACACCGAGGACAGCGGCGACGACTACCTGACCAACGCGATCTGCTGCGGTGAATTGCTGCGGGCATTGGGTCATCAGTTGCAGATCGAGGTTGCCGACAGCGGCATCACCTTGCAACTGCAATTGGGCCTGACCCTGGGCGATGGCTTGTTCGGCCTGAGCCAGATCGACCTGCTGTTGACCGAAACAGCCCAGGACGCACTGGCCCTCTCCCAACACAGCCGCAACCTGCTGCTGGTGGAGCGCAAGATCAACGACGACGCCCTGATCCGCCAGCGTGCGCGCATCCGCCCCATCGCCAGCCCCGAAGGCGCCTGCTGTGTAGAGCGATTGATGGAGCCGTATCCGTCGATGCTCGAGCGGCAACTGGCACGAATGCATGAGCGTCAGGCCTGAGCCTCGGCATCTGAAATAACGAAGCCCGCTGACGAGTGATCGCCAGCGGGCTTTTTATATAAACAACAAAGCCCGCATCAATGCGGGCCTTGCTCTGTATCCGGTCCGGCTATCAGAACCGGAACACTTCCATGTCCGTACGAATCGGCAAGGCCATGGGAATCTTGTCCTTTTCCTTCTCAACCGGTTTTGCTGGGGCGGGAGCAGCCTTGCGTGGGACCTCTGCGATAGGCGGCTGGTTGGCCAGCGGCTTGAGCGACACGGACAATTGCTCGGCCAGGCGCTGCAAGAGCACGCCTTGTGCCTGGACCTGCGCAGCGGTGGAGCCAGCGTGCTGTTCTTGCAGATGAACTATGCGGTTTTCGCGAACCTTGCCGCGACGGTCGATCAGTCGCCACTGGGCATCGAGGACCGCTGGCTGGGATTCGCCTGAGTCCAGCCGGGTGATCGACAGCAAGACCTGAACATCTGGGGAGAATCCCTGGGTAGCCGGGGCCAGCACTACGCGCTGACTGTCCAAATGGCCCGCAACCTGGCGCAGCAACAACTGATCGATGTCGGAAGACAAGCTGCCAGCCCAGCGTCCATCGGTGGCGGCCTGCAGGCTGCCGTCTGGCTGGCGTTGCAATAGGGTTTCACGCTGAAGGTAATCAGCAATCAGCACCGGGCCGAGCAATACGGCCATGCCTGTGCTTTGCGCAGGCTGGGCCGGGGTGCCGCTGTCCAGTTGGTACAGCGACACCGGCTGGTTCATGCTGCAGCCCGCCAGGCCAAGCAGGCCGGCAAGCCACAAAATAGGAAGGCGCAGAGCAGTCATCGTCTCGTCCAGGTGGCGGCCACAAGGCTTACCACAGTGAAAAATACTCGGTCATTATGAAGAACGCTCGGCCACGCCGGCGCTTGAAAGGGCCTATCATCCGTGAATATGCGTTCCGACTCCAGCGCCAAAGTGCCGGTCTGCGGCTTTTAATCGCAGACCAAGCCCTCTAGCACGCTTAATTGAGGTTTTCGACGAGCAGTGCATCCACCCGCTGAAAACCCCTTGGAAGCTTGTTGCCCCGCCGACCGCGTTCACCTTTGTAATGCTCAAGATCGTCCGCTTTCAGTGAAAGCGTACGCTTTCCAGCCTGCAGCACAAGCGTGGCACCCTCCGGTATCACTGCAATATCCGTGACATATTCCTCGCGACTCGCCACCCGTTCGCCGGAAATACCGATTATCTTGTTGCCCTTCCCTTTACCGAGCTGTGGCAGGTCGCTGATCTTGAACACCAGCAGCCGGCCTTCTGTCGTCACCGACGCCAGCCAATTGTTCTCCCGATCGATGACTGGGCGAGGCGCAATGACCTTGGCGTTGTTCGGCAGGCTCAACAACGCCTTGCCCGCCTTGTTCTTGGCTTGCAGGTCCTCACCCTTCACGACGAACCCGTAACCGGCGTCCGACGCGATAACGTACAGCCCGTCATCATCAGGCATCAGCACGCATTCAAAAGTTGCACCCGGCGGCGGAGTTAATCGTCCGGTAAGCGGTTCGCCCTGGCCGCGAGCCGAAGGCAAGGTATGGGCCGGCACCGAATAACTGCGCCCGGTTGAGTCGATGAACACCGCGAACTGGTTGGAACGTCCCGGCGCCAGGGCCTTGAAGTTGTCCCCGGCCTTGTAGGAAAGCCCGGCAGCGTCGATGTCGTGCCCCTTGGCCGAGCGCACCCAGCCTTTTTCCGACAACACAACCGTCACTTTCTCGTTGGGCAACAGATCATGTTCGGTCAGCGCCTTGGCTTCGGCGCGCTCGACAATAGGCGAGCGGCGGTCGTCGCCGTAGGTTTCGGCGTCCTTGAGCAGTTCGGTGCGTACCAGTTTCTTGAGCTTGGCTTCGCTGCCCAGCAGGGCTTGCAGCTTGGCCTGCTCCTTGAGCAATTCATCCTGCTCGGCGCGCAACTTCATTTCTTCCAGGCGCGCCAACTGCCGCAGGCGGGTATCGAGAATGTAGTCGGCCTGGATTTCGCTCAGGGCGAAACGGGCGATCAGACTGGCCTTGGGGTGCTCCTCGGTACGGATGATGTGGATCACTTCATCCAGGTTGAGGTAGGCAATCAGCAAGCCGTCCAACAGGTGCAAGCGACGCTCGACTTTGTCCAGGCGAAATTGCAAGCGCCGGCGCACGGTCTTGACCCGGAATTCCAGCCATTCCACCAGCAAGGCCCGCAGGTTTTTCAGCTGCGGCTTGCCGTCCAGGCCGATGATGTTGATGTTGACCCGGTAGCTGGACTCAAGATCAGTGCTGGCGAACAGATGCTGCATCAGCGCGTCGTGGTCGACCCGGCTGTTGACCGGAATGATGACGATGCGGCACGGGTTCTCGTGGTCGGATTCATCGCGCAAGTCGGCCACCTGCGGCGCTTTCGACGGTTTTGCCTGCATCATTGCGGCAATCTGTTCCAAGACCTTGGCCCCGGACACCTGATGCGGCAGCGCCGTGACAATGATGTCGCCGTCTTCGATGTGATAAACGGCACGCATGCGCACCGAACCACGGCCGGTCTCGTAGATCTTCAGTAGATCGGCGCGGGGAGTGATGATTTCCGCTTCGGTCGGGTAGTCCGGGCCTTGGATATGCTCGCAGAGCTGCTCAACCGTGGCTTTCGGCTCGTCCAGCAGACGCACGCACGCCGTGGCCACTTCCCGCAGGTTGTGGGGCGGCACATCAGTGGCCATACCCACGGCGATACCGGTGGTGCCATTGAGGAGGATATTCGGCAAACGTGCCGGCAACACCAAGGGTTCGTCGAGGGTACCGTCGAAGTTCGGTCCCCAGTCCGCGGTGCCCTGGCCCAGTTCGCTGAGCAGCACTTCGGAATAACGCGACAGCCGCGCCTCGGTGTAACGCATGGCCGCGAAGGACTTGGGATCGTCCGGCGCACCCCAGTTGCCTTGCCCATCCACCAAGGTGTAGCGATAGCTGAACGGCTGGGCCATCAGCACCATGGCTTCGTAGCAAGCCGAATCGCCGTGGGGGTGGAATTTACCGAGCACGTCACCGACGGTCCGTGCCGACTTCTTGTGCTTGGAGTCAGCGTCCAGCCCCAACTCACTCATGGCGTAGATGATCCGCCGCTGAACCGGCTTGAGTCCGTCGCCGATGTGCGGCAAGGCGCGGTCCATGATCACGTACATGGAGTAATTGAGGTAGGCATTTTCGGTGAAGTCAGCCAGCGACCGGCGTTCTACGCCGTCTAAGCTGTCTGCAAGAATGTCGCTCATGCGGGCCTCATCAGTTCGTTGTCTGGCGCAACAGCATGGTGCCGTCGCGCTGGGTATATTCAAGTTTGTTCAGGGCGCTCATGCCCAGTAGCACCTGCGTGCCACCCAGGCCTGGCGCCACCAGGGCGCGGACATCGCGCAAGACGATGTCACCCAATTGCAGCCGGTCGATGCGGGTGCGATAACCTTCGCTCAAACCGTTGGCGGTGCTCAATGTCACGCCAAAACCTTTTTCCAGCTTCAGCCGCTCGGCCAGTTCCTGCGGGACCGCCACATCGGTGGCCCCGGTGTCGAGCATGAAGTCCACCGGCTGGCCGTTGATCTGGCCGCTGGCGACGAAATGCCCCTGTTTGTTGCCGACCAGCTTCACCTCGATAAACCCTTCGCCCTTTTGCGAATACACCTCTGTGTTGGGATTGTGCTCGCGCTGCTCCCACTGGGCGAAAAACCGCGTCGCCAGAAACAGCGCCGCGCACCAAGCCACGATCATCAGCACCCGGCCGGCGCGCTTGCCCGGCGGTTGCTGGTTCATGGCGTGGCACTCCAGCCATCGTCCGGCGCGGCGAAGCGCCAGATGATCGGCCGCTCTTCGCCATCGGCCCGCACACCATCGTTGTTGTCCAGCCCGATCCATGCGCCGTTGGCGTCCACCACGAGTGCTTCGGCCAGCCCGAAGGGTTGCGAGAACCGACGGTTTTCCTGCAATGCCTCTGCGGCGAAGGACCAACAACGCTCAACCTTGGCAGTCTGCGGGTCACGCCGACAGACCTGATAGGCATTTCGCTCCAGGGTAAACAGCTTGCCGTCGAACAACGACAGATCGGCGAAATCCCGCGACACCGCCTTCGGCTTGGAAAACTGCTCGGGCTGCATTTCCTTTCCCGCTTCGCTCAGCAACACACAATTGCCATCGCAATCCCATACCGTCTGCTGACGCTTGATCAATGACAGGCCCCGACGCTCGCGTTCGGCCGCCAGCCAAAGCTGGTCACCGGCGGGGTTCACGGCCAGGCCTTCGAACAGTGCGTTGAAATGCAATAGCATACCGCTGCCCCGGGCCTGACGGATCAAGGTCGGGGCGATTTTCAGCCAGGACGCCGCTCCAATTGGCGGCACGAGTAGCACGGCGGCATGGGACTCGCTGACCAAGTAGCGATTGCCGGCGCTGTCGCAACTGATGCCTTCGAAATCCAGCTCGCCACCGCGCAGAAAAGATGCCGCCCACGTCCGCGAGCTCAAGCCCCAGGGCAAGCCGCTTTCCGGCACCTGCGGCACTTCGATAGCCACCGCTTCAGCCTGCCAAACCGACCTATCGTCGGGTTTCAGGCGGTAGATTTGGTCATCGTCGCGATCGGACACGGTCCACATCTCGCTGCCGCACAGCGCAAGCCCGGACAGGTTGCCGCCGCGCAGGCCATCGACGACGTGCTCGGACACCAGCTTCAATTCCGGCGCGGGCCCTGCAACTACTACCCCCGTCCACAGCAACAATCCCAGGGCGAACCCGTTGCGCATCAGGCCAGGACCTCGGCCAGGTCCCCTTTGGATTCGAGCCAGGACTTGCGGTCGCCGGCGCGTTTCTTCGCCAACAACATATCCATCATTTCCGAGGTCGCCTCGAAATCATCCAAGGTCAACTGCACCAGGCGGCGGGTGTTCGGGTCCATGGTGGTTTCGCGCAACTGCGGCGGGTTCATCTCGCCCAGGCCCTTGAATCGGGTGACCTGCGGCTTGCCACGTTTCTTCTCGGCCACCAGGCGATCGAGGATACCGTCGCGCTCGGCTTCGTCCAGGGCGTAGTAGATTTCCTTGCCCAAATCGATGCGATACAGCGGCGGCATCGCTACATAGACGTGACCGGCGTCCACCAGCGGACGGAAATGCTGGACGAACAACGCACACAGCAACGTGGCGATGTGCAGGCCGTCGGAGTCAGCGTCGGCGAGGATGCAGATCTTGCCGTAGCGCAGCTGGCTCATGTCCTCAGCGCCCGGATCGACGCCAATGGCCACCGCGATGTTGTGCACTTCCTGGCTGGCCAGCACTTCGCTGCCGTCCACTTCCCAGGTGTTGAGGATCTTGCCCCGCAGCGGCAGGATCGCCTGGAACTCCTTGTCCCGCGCCTGCTTGGCCGAACCGCCGGCGGAGTCACCTTCCACCAGGAACAGCTCGGAACGCATCGGGTCCTGCCCGGCGCAATCGGCGAGCTTGCCCGGCAATGCCGGCCCTTGGGTGATGCGCTTGCGCTCGACCTTCTTGCTGGCCTTGAGACGACGTCCGGCGTTGTTGATCGCCAGCTCCGCCAGGGCCAGTCCGGTTTCCGGATTGGCGTTGAGCCACAGGCTGAACGCGTCCTTGACCACCCCGGAAACAAACGCCGCCGCTTCACGGGACGACAGGCGCTCCTTGGTCTGGCCGGAGAACTGCGGTTCCTGCATCTTCATCGACAGGACGAAGGCGATGCGTTCCCAGACATCTTCCGGCGCCAGCTTCACACCACGGGGCAGCAGGTTGCGGAACTCGCAGAACTCGCGCATGGCATCGAGCAAGCCCTGGCGCAAGCCATTGACGTGAGTGCCGCCCTGGGCCGTGGGGATCAGGTTGACGTAGCTTTCCTGAACGCTTTCGCCGCCTTCAGGCAGCCACAACAGCGCCCAGTCCACCGCCTCCTTGTTACCGGCCAGACTGCCGCAGAACGGCTCGTCGGGCAGGCGCTCGAAACCGCTGACCGCGTCCACCAAGTAGGAGCGCAGGCCGTCTTCGTAATGCCATTCGACTTTCTCGCCGGTGGCCTTGTCCTCGAAACTGACCAGCAGCCCCGGGCACAATACCGCCTTGGCCTTGAGCACATGCTTGAGGCGGCTGACAGAAAACTTCGGTGAATCGAAATACTTCGGGTCCGGAGCGAAATACACGCTGGTCCCGGTGTTGCGCTTACCGACAGTGCCTACCACTTCCAGCTCGGTGGCCTTGTAGCCGTCGGCGAACGTCATCTGGTATTCATTGCCGTCACGCTTGACCCGCACCCGCACCTGGGTCGACAAGGCGTTGACCACGGAGATACCCACCCCGTGCAAACCGCCGGAGAACTGGTAGTTCTTGTTGGAAAACTTGCCGCCGGCGTGGAGCTTGGTGAGGATCAGCTCGACGCCCGACACGCCTTCTTCAGGGTGAATGTCCACCGGCATGCCGCGACCGTCATCGCTGACTTCCAGGGAATGATCGGCGTGCAGGATGACCTGCACCGACTTCGCATGCCCGGCCAAGGCTTCGTCGACACTGTTGTCGATGACTTCCTGGGCGAGGTGGTTCGGCCGACTGGTGTCGGTGTACATGCCGGGGCGCTTGCGCACCGGGTCGAGGCCCGAGAGGACTTCGATGGCGTCTGCGTTATAAGAGCTAGCGCTGGGAGTGGCCATGGGGTCTCGTCGTCAGTGTTCAATGAAAAAGGGGCGATGGCTCACAGCGACGTGAAGTCGATCGCCTGGTACAAATCGGCGCCAATGCCGGCAAAACTCAACAGTGCCGGCAACTGCTGGGCAAACCCTTGGAAACTGTGGTCGCCGCCGGCCTGGATGCGCAAGGCACAGGCGCGGTAATACTGCTGGGCGTGGCGATAATCCAGCGTTTCGTCACCGGTTTGCAACCATACCTGAAACCGCTGCGGATCCTGGGGCGCCGGCACTTCCAGCTCGGCCAGGGCCGTCACGTGGTCGTGGGTCAATTCCCAGGTTTCGTCGGTGTATAAATTCTTCTGCGTGCCCAGGTAGCCGTCGAACATCCGATGCGGGCTCACGGCAGGATTGACCAACAGGGCTTTGAGCCCGTGGCGCTCGGCCAAGTGAGTCGCATAGTAGCCGCCGAGCGAGCTGCCGACCAGCAGCGGCCGCTCCAGTTCTGCAATCGCCTGTTCCAGCTGACCGATGGCTTGGCGGGGGTGGTGGTGCAAGGCGGGCACCCGCAACTGGTTGCTGAGGCCAAGGCGTGCCATCACGTCGACCAGTTGGCAGGCTTTGGTCGACGCTGGGGCGCTGTTGAAGCCGTGGATATAAAGGATCGAACCCGACATTGCCGACTCCCTGGGTGTTGGGCAAAGGCCGGAGTTTACAGGGAGTTTGTGGAGGTTTGGGGATGATATGACTGGCATTGGGATAAACACAAAACCCTGTGGCGAGGGGATTTATCCCCGTTCTCCTCCGGTCGTACCCCGAACCTATTGTGCGAGCTTGCTCGCGATGGCGGCCTGACAGCCGGCCAGTATTTTGTTGACGGCATACATATCCGTTGCTGCGGTAACGGCCACTTAGGGTTCCGCCCTGACGGCGGGTCACTTTTGGAAAGAGCGCCAAAAGTAACCAAAAACGCTCTGCCCCACCACTCGGCACCTCGCCTAGGCTCGGTGTGCCCTCACTCCGGCATTGCTCCGTGGGCCCGCCGCGAAGGACCATCCATGGTCCAGCGCGGCTATCCCGGCATCCATGCCGGGATGCCCACTGCGCAATGCCTGCGTTCGGCCAGCGTGGTTAACGGGGCGCCGAGATCAACGTCCACCGCGAGGCGGCCTTATAGCCGACCTGGTTTTGGTGGGATTGCGTTTCTCCTGTGCGAGCTTGCTCGCTTCTGCACGCGGTGTGATCAGGGTTGTGTATTGACGTTGTCCAGCATCCGATTCGCCAATAAAGCGCCCAGCTCGATCAGTTGCTGAATGCCAAGGGCAACATGGCGTCGCGAGCCTTTCAGGTCGAAGGCTAGGTCGCTGACCATGGCATCGGCTGAGGCCAGGGTTTCGCTGAGGTTGGCCAGCAGGCTTTCGGTGTCGACGCCGTCCACGACGGTGAACAGTTGACCTGAGGGCTTTTTCTTTTTGGCTTGAGGTTTGGGGTCAAGATAGTGGTCGATGGCGCGCTTGGCGGCTTCATCGAGGATCGGGGGAATCTGGCTGGCTTCGGGAGAAATGGAATCGTTTTTTGTTGGCCCAGAGTTATCTTCAGACATGTTGGCGCTCCACTAGGATTGAAATAACGCCCTTCTACTTTCGGGTTTCCAGGCCCGGCCGCTGAATTTTCAGCGACGGGAAAATACTAGCGATAACCCTTCCCACCCGGCAACCGCCAGAGCTCGTCGGAAAAGTCAGCTTGATTCAGAAAGCGTGTCCGAGCATTCCTACAATTTCTTGTCGGCTGCCTGACCCCGCCTCATAAGCGCTTAAATTAAAATGATACTGAAAAACAACGGAGCCACTCAGCAGACCAGCGCATAGTAATAAGCCTTACCAAAAAGCCTAGCGGCATGTTGAAATACCAATCCTAAGCTATGATGATATTTCATTAACACTCTCAGGAGCAGGACAATGTCGAAATTTGCGAGCGGCGACGTCGTTACATTGAAAAGCGGCGGACCGAACATGACAATTAAGCACATGGAAGAGGACTTAGGGGACGTAATAGGTGTTCAGATCACATGCACATGGTTCGACAAATCAAAAGAACTACAGCATGCGATATTTGGCGAAAACATGATTGAGAAGCCTTCAGGACCACCAATGCCATTCTCTGTTTAAAGCGAGTATATAAACCAAGTAATCCTTTTGAATACTTAATAGTTCTCTTAAGGATTGCCGCACCCGCAGGTTATTAAGGCTTTATGAATTGAACAATTGGCGCCAAGTAGTGAGAAAGACACGCGAGAGAATGGCACTCATCACGCCCCATACCGAAAGCCATCCTTAGAACCTTGTCATATTTTTCTGCAGCCACATGGACCTGCGCCCGTACGAGCTTCGTATTGATGTGTGAGAAGCCATATATTTTAATCGCCTTCAAAATGATCGATTCGACACATTCCACGCGCTGCGTAAGTATCTGTTTTGCTCTTTCTGATTGCGACATCAAGATACCCACAAGCGCACGCTTGTCACCCGTGCTAAACAAGTAGGGTTGTTGATTTTGATAGAGTGCAAATGCATGCATCAACAGCAAAAGCTCGCCATCATCAACGCTATCAATTTGAAGCAATTCGTCTAAGAAATCCAAGTCCTCTTCCGCCGCTCCAAGTACGCGACATGACTGAACGAGATTGCAAAGCCGATCATAGGATTTGTAACAGCCGACCCGCTTGGATACGCATTTCTCTACGTCATTCAAATATAAAGAATGCTTAGCACTATCTAGAACGTAACAATCACCTAACCCGCTCTGAAACACTGCCAAAGCTTCCTCAATTAAATCGCACTGAGAAAGCTTCACTAGTATGTCATTATCAGTGAGCAAGATCATTTATGCGATCAATTTCCGCAGCAGGTGCTCACTATCATCTTTGAGGTTATCTTGAAGCTGTCGAAAGACAAAATCTGAAACCATAGCCTGATCAGTACTTTCTCCTGCAATAAGATTTGCAGCAGACACACACAATGGAAAAAGGCGCTTGTTGTTATGGGCGCAATTCAAAACAATATGGGTAGGATCAATTCTATGCTCGCTGCCATACTGGATGGCTTGCCGCGCCAGCGCAGGCGCTTTGATCAACTGCTGAAGCGTTAGATTTCCGTGAGCATTACCAGTCAATAGCTGGATAGCAAACCGATCCGCTGCAAGCTCGTCGGCGTCTTTATCTTGATCATTATCTTTTTTGATTTCGTCATCAACAATCGTTCCATTTGCACCGACATGCCCCAAGGCAATATGCCCAAGTTCGTGCGCCAAATGGAAAAGTAAAAAACCGCTTTTCCGATTATTAGAAAGTACTATAGATGGCCGGCCATTGATGGCCATCGCGATACCATCCATTTTTCGACCGAGCAGAGGCGTAGCCAAATGAATGACTGGAATACCAACACTCCAGCAATAGTCGAGCAATACGGACAACCCCACCCAAGGAGCCCCTGACGAAAGCAGGTTCTCGCGAATCGCAGAGGCATCCGGGGGAGGCGGAACAAATTGAGTATCGAGAGCAGACAGTGCCAGACGCGAAGCACTACGAGCCAAAGCTACCGCTAAGTTCACATCTGCCTCAGAGGTTTTGGCAGATTTTTTAAATCGTTTATCCGCCGGCAAATCAAACTCAACCCGGGGAGGTGTCTCGCTGAATGGACGCATCCGTAGGCTTAACGCTTTGGCCAAATAAATCTTGGCTTGCTGCGCGCCCGACGGTGACGTTTCTATCTCATCTGTCCACCAGTCGGGCAGCAGAAGAGCGAGCTTTCTTTTCGAAATGCCCTGCTTGTCTAAGGCGGAGTAAAGATTCTGAACTGTAGTCATAGACCCTTCCTCCCTAGAACGGCATCACATGATAAAAAGGTAGCTCAAGCGGTTGGACCTCATGTCTTGCCGCAAAAGTCACGGGACAGTATAGATTCTTTGTAGCTGTTGCAAGTTATCCACAGGCAAGGACCATGCTGCTCGTCGGAGTCATCCCGAAAAACTTCGGAAGACCGCTCCCTCAAGCGGTTCAATATCGCAGAATTCGCAACGACGCGAAGAGGTTAGCGAGAACCCTTCCCACCCGGCAACCGCCAGAACTCGTCGGAAAAATCTACCTGAATCAGAAAGTGTGTCCGACCATTCCCACAAAGCTTGTTCGGCTGTCAGCCATCGCAAACAACCTCAATGAAGGAACACTCCCCCAAAAACCAGGTCGGCCCTAAGGCCGCCTCGCGGTGGACGTTGATCTCGGCGCCCCGTTAACCACGATGGCCGAACGCAGGCATTGTGGAGTGGGCATCCCGGCATGGATGCCGGGATAGCCGCGCTGGACCATGGATGGCCCTTCGCGGCGGGCCCACGGAGCAATGCCGGAGTGAGGGCATGCCGAGCCTAGGCGAGGCACCGAGTGGTGGGGCAAAAGCGTTTTGCTCACTTTTGACTGGGCCGGCTTCCGGGCTTCTCAAAGTGAGACGCCGTCAGGGCGGAACCATAAGCCGCCATTACCGCAGCAATGGATATGTACCCGGGCCGGTAACAAGCGAAAGGCCGACCAAAACTCAGTACCCGTTAGACCCATAGTCCGGAGTAAAAGCAAACCCAACCAACCGCTCAACCCCCGTCTCCAACCGCCCATCCGGCAAGAGCCGCAACCACCGATACCCCGGCGCCTGCGAGCCCACCGCAAAATCCTCACTCCCCGGCTCAAACTGAATACACGTCGAAGGCGAAGCCAACAACCGAACCCCCTCGCGCATCTGGTCGATCTCCTGATGCACATGCCCCCATAACACCGCGCGCACCTGGGGAAACCGATCCAACACCGCAAACAACGCCTCCGGATTACGCAACCCGATCGGCTCCATCCACACACACCCAATCGACACCGGATGATGATGCAGACACACCAGATGATGCCGCTCCGGCGCCTCGCTCAAGGCATTGGCCAACAGAATCAACTGCTCCTCGGCCAAAAACCCCGGCACCGAACCTGGCACGGCGGAGTCGAGCATCGTCACCCGCCAATTGCCAATGTCCACCACCGGATCGAGCAAAGTGCTCTTGACCGCCGCCTCAAGCATCACCTGCGGCTCATCATGGTTGCCGGGAATCCACCGCGCCGGCGCATCGATTCGCGCAGTCAGTTGCCGAAACGCCTCATAGGATTGCAGCGTGCCGTCCTGGGACAAATCGCCCGTGGCGAGCATCAAATCAAGATTCGGTTGTTGCTGGAGCACCAAGTCAACGACTGCCCGCAAACTGTCACGGGTGTTCATGCCCAGCAACGAGGCATCGGCCTCGGCGAACAAATGGCTGTCGGACAGTTGGACCAACAACACCGCATCGGCCGTGGTCAAGCTGGATACGCTCGGCAAATCGCTTTCTCCCAGGCGCAATCACGCCGTTGCATGAAGCCGCAATTATGCTGGGGGACGATCGAAAGGGGAAACCCGCGAACCGGAACCGGTTCACAACTACCGTACGACTTCGAACTCGTGGCCCAGCGCCAGGCAATGACTCAGCCACTCACCCAGGAACAGGTTCAACTGGGCTTTTTCGTCCGGCTGGTGCATTGACGCATTGGGATAAGGATAGATGCCACGAAAGCGTCGTGCATGTTCGGCGCTGACGACTTCGGCCATGCGCGCGTCGTGATAGACCTGCACTTCCAGTTGCGGCACCGGCAACCAAGGCAGGCTGTGCTCCTGACGGACCTGCAAGGTGGTGGTGTAGGGACAGGTCTGTAGCACTTCCAGGGCCAGCACGCCGAGCATCTGGTCGCCGTGGGTCACGGCGATTCGGCGCGGCGCCGGGTCGTTGCGCATGTCTGGCAACAAGCGCATCAAGCGGGCGTAGTTAGCCTCGCAGGCGGCCTGCAACCCCACCAGATCGACGCGATAGCGGTCGCGCAGCTTGTTCAGGACCATAGCCCCCTCACTTCATCGCGATTCAAGGCCAGCCATTGCAAGGCAATAATGCTGGCCGCGTTGCAGATACGCCCGTCGCGCACTGCTTGCAGCGCGTCTTCGAAAGCCCAGGTCTTTACGCGGATATCTTCGCCTTCGTCCTCCAGCCCATGCAGGCCACTTGCTCCAGCGCTGTCGCAACGCCCCAGGTAAAGGTGCACGAACTCATCGCTGCCGCCCGGCGAGGGAAAATATTTGGTCATCGGCCAGAGCGCCGCGAAGACAAGCCCAGCTTCCTCCTGCGCTTCGCGATGAGCAACTTCTTCCGGTTGCTCGTCCTTGTCGATCAGGCCTGCCACCAGTTCCACCAGCCACGGATTGACGCTCTTGCCCATGGCGCCGACGCGAAACTGCTCGATGAGCACCACTTCGTCGCGCTGCGGGTCATAGGGCAGCACGCACACCGCGTCATGGCGCACGAACAGCTCGCGGCTGATTTCACGGCTCATGCCACCGGCGAACAACTCGTGGCGCAGGTGCACGCGGTCGAGCTTGTAGAAACCCTGGAAGCAGCTCTCGCGCTTGACGACCTCTACGGCGTTCGGTGTGGCATTGGCAAAATCAGTCATGACAGTCCTCGTTTACAGTGGATCGATGCGAGGTTCCGGCCTCGGCTTCGCGCCATCCTAACGCGCCCGTACCGTTTGATGCAGCCCCTTTCCGGTCATCGGGATAGACGGCTGCCTGCAAACTCACTCTAATGAGCTTAGTGGCGAACTGATTGCCCTGCTGACAGTCGAAGCGGGTAACTTTTTGCCTTTCCCTGTTTCACGAAGGACGCCCATGTCGCTTTTCAAGATTGCTTCGCTGGCCGCCATTGCCCTGACCTTGGGTGCTTGCCAGAGCCTGTTCCAGCCCAATTATCGCGCGCCGTTGGAGACCACTCGCGACGCTTCGGAACAACTGCAACCAGGTTGCGCCAGTGCCGATTGCCCGTTGGTGAACATCGATACCCTGCACTTTCCTGCCGAACCAGCCCTGGACGGCATCATCGAAAAGCGCCTGCTGCAAATGACCCGCACCTCACCGGATGCCCCGGCAGCGCCGACGCTGGCGGCCTATCGCGAACAGTTTTTGCGCAGCGCCGCACCACGCAACAGCAGCTATTTGCAGGCCAAGGTACGCGAGCAACATGACGGCCTGGTGATCATCGAACTGTCCAGCTACCTGGACACTGGCGGCGCCCACGGCACGCCGGGTCGCGGTTTCATCAATTATTCACGCCAGCAACACAAGGTGCTGACGCTCTCGGACATGTTGCTGCCGGGCCAGGAAGAAGCCTTCTGGAAAGCCGCCCAGGTGGCCCACAACAGCTGGCTGATCAGCACCAAGCTGGATCAGGAACCCGAGTTCCTGAAACAGTGGTCCTTCCAGAAAACCCCACACATCGCGCTGACCTATGGCGGGGTGATCCTCAAGTACGAAGTGAGCACCATCGCGCCGTACGCCCTGGGCCACATCGAACTGAAGATCGCCTACCCACGCCTCAACGGCATCCTCAAGCCCGAGCTGTTCCCTGGCCGTAGCTGAAAGCCCGGCCCAGCAACAGCTGCAGCAACCCGGCCAGAATCAACGATGGCAGGGTTGCGCCGATGTCCGGGTAGAAGTTGGCCAGCAGGTGATACGTGCTCACCCCACCCAACCAGGCCAACAGGGCCGGCCAGCGCAACGCGGCTGACACGACCTGGCTGCTGCGTTTGCGCAGGATAAAGTGGTCCACCAGCACCACGCCGAACAGCGGCGCGAACACTGAGCCGATCAGCAACAGGAAGTTCTGGTACTGCGCCAACGGCGCAAAGCAGGCGATCAAGGTGCAGATGACGCCAATCGCCAAGGCCAGGTGCTCGACCTTCAACCCCGACAGCATGCCGCTGGACACCGCCGCCGAGTGGATGTCGGCGAAGGCATTTTCCGACTCATCCAGCAGAATCAGCAGCAGCGGAATTCCCAATCCAGCACCCGCCAGGGCCAGCAGCAATGCGTTGACCTCACCGCTTGGCGCGAACGCCAGGGTGTAGGCCACGCCCAGGCTCATCAGCCAGAAGTTACCGATGAAAAAGCCTACGGCCGTACCGCCGAAGACGTTCCTGGCGCGTTTGCCGAAGCGCGAGTAGTCGGCGATCAGCGGCAACCACGACAGCGGCATCGCAATAGCGATATCAAACCCCACCGCCAGCGGCATCGAGCCATCGCCCGCCTGGGCCCACAGCGCCGCCAGGTCAGCCTTGGCGAAAAGGTTCCAGGTCAACCAGATGCACGCGGCCAGCAACAGCCAGATGCCCCATTTGCGCAGGACCTTACGCACGAAGGTCAGCGGCCCGCTCACGGCAAGCAGGGTTGCCAGTGCGCCGAAAAACAATGTCCACAGCAGCGGATTCGAGCCCAGGCTGCCTTCGCTGAAGGCCCGGGCGCCGAGCAGGCTGGCGGCGTCGCGCATGACGATGATTTCGAACGAGCCCCAACCGATCAGTTGCAGCAGGTTCAACACCGCTGGCACGCTCGCGCCCTTGCCGCCAAGGCTGAGCTTGAGGGCGGTCATGGCCGACAGACCGGTGTCGCTGCCGATCACCCCGACGGCCGCCAGCAGCAGGACGCCCACCAGCGTGCCAAGGAAAATTGCCAGCAACGAACCGCTCAGGCCCAGGCCCGGCGCGAGCAAGGCACCGACCTGCAAGACCATCAGGCCGATGCCGAGGGAAAACCACAGGGAAAACAGATCGCGGGCGCCGAAGACACGTTTGTCGGTGGGAATCGCGATGTCGGGGGAATAGGTGTTCAAGAGAAGGATCTCGGTGAGAACGGGTTGCAAGCTTTAAGCTGCAAGCCTCAAGAAAAAGCAGATCGCGCTTTTGCTTCTAACTTGCAGCTTGCCGCTTAAAAAAGGGTTACAAGCTGCAAGCTGCAAGCCTCAAGAAAAAGCAGATCGCGCTTTTGCTTCTAACTTGCAGCTTGCCGCTTGGAGCTTGCCGCTTAAACTTTCTTATAAAGCTGACTACCTTCCTTCTTGAACCGCTCCGCCTGCTCCGCCAGGCCTTGGGCAACGTCCACATCCACCGCTTCGATGCGTTGGTTGGCGGCGTACTCGCGCACTTCCTGAGTGATTTTCATCGAGCAGAATTTCGGCCCGCACATCGAGCAGAAATGCGCGACTTTGGCCGAGTCCTTCGGCAGGGTTTCGTCGTGGTACGAGCGGGCCGTGTCCGGGTCCAGTCCGAGGTTGAACTGGTCTTCCCAGCGAAACTCGAAACGCGCCTTGCTCAAGGCGTTGTCGCGGATCTGCGCGCCCGGGTGGCCCTTGGCAAGGTCGGCTGCGTGGGCGGCGATCTTGTAGGTGATGATCCCGGTCTTGACGTCATCCTTGTTCGGCAAGCCGAGGTGTTCCTTCGGCGTGACGTAGCAAAGCATGGCGCAACCGAACCAGCCGATCATCGCCGCACCGATACCGGAGGTGATGTGGTCGTAGCCCGGCGCGATGTCGGTGGTCAGTGGCCCGAGGGTGTAGAACGGCGCTTCGTCGCAACACTCGAGCTGCTTGTCCATGTTCTCTTTGATCAACTGCATCGGCACGTGGCCGGGGCCTTCGATCATGCATTGCACGTCGTGCTTCCAGGCGATCTTGGTCAGCTCGCCGAGGGTTTCCAGCTCACCGAATTGCGCTTCGTCGTTGGCGTCGGCAATCGAACCCGGACGCAGGCCATCGCCCAGCGAGAAGCTGACGTCGTAGGCCTTCATGATTTCGCAGATGTCTTCGAAGTGGGTGTAGAGGAAATTTTCCTTGTGGTGCGCCAGGCACCACTTGGCCATGATCGAGCCGCCACGGGACACGATACCGGTCACGCGTTTGGCGGTCAGCGGCACATAGCGCAACAGCACGCCGGCGTGGATGGTGAAGTAATCGACGCCCTGCTCGGCCTGCTCGATCAGCGTGTCGCGGAACAGCTCCCAGGTCAGGTCTTCGGCGGCGCCGCCGACTTTTTCCAGGGCCTGGTAGATCGGCACGGTGCCGATCGGCACGGGCGAGTTGCGGATGATCCACTCGCGGGTTTCGTGGATGTGCTTGCCGGTGGACAGGTCCATGACCGTGTCCGAACCCCAGCGAATGCCCCAGGTCAGCTTCGCCACTTCTTCTTCGATGGACGAACCCAGGGCGCTGTTGCCAATGTTGCCGTTGATCTTCACCAGGAAGTTACGGCCGATGATCATCGGTTCCAGTTCGGTGTGGTTGATGTTGGCCGGGATGATCGCGCGGCCACGGGCGATTTCATCGCGCACGAATTCCGGGGTGATGATCTTCGGTACGCTGGCGCCGAAGCTGTGGCCGGCGTGTTGCTGGTCCAGCAGGCCGGCGGCACGGGCGACTTCCAGCTTCATGTTTTCGCGGATGGCGACGTATTCCATCTCAGCGGTGATGATGCCTTTGCGCGCGTAGTGCATCTGGCTGACGTTGGCACCTGGCTTGGCGCGACGCGGGTTGTTCACGTGGGCGAAGCGCAGCTTGGTCAGTTCGGGGTCGGCCAGGCGTTCCTGGCCGAAGTTGGAGCTCAGGCCGGCAAGGCGCTCGGTGTCGCCACGGGCTTCGATCCACGGCGAACGCACGTCGGCCAGGCCTTTGCGTACGTCGATGATCACGTTCGGGTCGGTGTATGGGCCCGACGTGTCATAGACCACTACCGGCGCATTGATTTCGCCGCCAAAATCGGTGGGGGTCACGTCGAGGCTGATTTCGCGCATGGGCACGCGGATATCCGGGCGACTGCCCTGGACGTAGATTTTTTGCGAGCGGGTAAACGGTTGGACCGATTGCTGATCGACCTGGGCCGATTCACTGAGGTTGGTCGCGTTTTTTGATTTTGTCGTCATCACGGGCTCTCCAGACACACATCCAGGCAGTGGATTTTTTGTCGGAGCGAACCTGTAACGAATGGACGCGTCCCTGCACGAAAGTGCGGACGCTGTGCTTGCTGCTCGAGCATGTTCGAAGATCGAAAGTCGATTGTCGAACAACATCCCGGACGAAGCACAAGAGGACTCGCCGGGTGACGAGAAATCTTGTTCCCTACGCAGGCGCTAACCTGATCAGGTTCAACGGGATCCGAAATTATTCGATCTCAGCCTCATAGCAAGGCACCCCGACAAGAACGTGGCCAGTCTAGACACAACCACGAGAGAACGCCATCGCCAGGGCAAAAGGCGTGATGAATGGCGCATATACAGGATTGTTGCCATGCCCAGGCGCAACTACACTCGCTACGCCGCGCGCCACTTATGCGCACTCTCATTGTGAATTAGGGATAGCCTCATGCTGCGCAAACTTTCACTGGCCCTGGCCGTGTCTTGTGCGTCCAACGCAATGGCCTGGGCCGCCGAAGCGCCTTTAACCACCAAAACTGACCTGGTAAGCGTGTATCAGGAAGCGGTGGACAACAACGCCGACCTGGCCGCTGCCCGCGCCCAGTATGGCGCCCAGAAGGAAGTGGTGCCCCAGGCCCGCGCCGGGTTGCTGCCGAACTTGTCCGGCGGAGCTGAAGTCGCCAACGTGCGCACCGATATCGACCAGCCTGCGGCGGTAGCCAATCGCAGCGCCCGCTCGTATCAGGCCACCCTCTCGCAACCGCTGTTTCGTGCCGACCGCTGGTTCCAGTTCCAAGCCGCGAAATCGGTGAACGAACAAGCCTCGCTGCAATTGTCGGCGACCGAACAGAACCTGATCCTGCAAAGCGCCGAAAGCTATTTCAATGTGCTGCGCAGCCAGGACAACCTGGCCTCGACCAAGGCCGAGGAAGCGGCGTTCAAGCGCCAGCTCGACCAATCCAACGAACGCTTCGACGTCGGGCTGTCGGACAAGACCGATGTGCTGCAATCCCAGGCCAGCTACGACACCGCGCGCGCCAACCGGACCCTGGCGCAGCGCCAGGTCGACGATGCGTTCGAAGCGCTGATCACCTTGACCAATCGCCAGTACAACTCGCTCCAGGGCGTCGTCCACACCCTGCCGATTCTGCCGCCGGCGCCTAATGACGCCAAGGCCTGGGTCGACACCGCCGCCAAGCAAAACCTGAATCTGTTGGCCAGCAACTATGCTGTGACGGCCGCCGAAGACACCTTGCGCCAACGCAAAGCCGGGCATGCGCCGACGCTGGATGCGGTGGCGAGGTACGAAAAAGGTGACAACGACGCTCTGGGCTTCAGCAACCCGAACGCATTTGGCCGGCCCTATAGCGGCGACGTCGAACAGCGCACGCTGGCCCTGCAACTGAGCATCCCGATCTACAGCGGTGGGTTGACCAGCTCCCAGGTGCGCGAGTCCTACTCGCAGCTCACCCAGACCGAGCAGCAACGCGAAAGCCTGCGCCGGCAGGTGGTGGAGAACACCCGTAACCTGCACCGTGCGGTGAACACCGACGTGGAGCAGGTCCAGGCCCGGCGCCAGTCGATCATCTCCAACCAGAGCGCGGTGGAGGCCACGGAAATCGGCTACCAGGTCGGCACCCGCAACATCGTCGATGTGCTGGATGCCCAGCGTCAGCTGTACACCTCGGTGCGCAACTACAACAACGCCCGGTATGACTACATCCTCGATAACCTGCGCCTCAAGCAGGCCGCCGGCACCTTGAGCCCGGAAGACTTGCAGGCCCTGTCACGCTACCTCAAGCCTGATTACAACCCGGACAAGGACTTTTTGCCGCCAGACTTGGCCCAGGCAGCAGCGGAGCAACTGCGCTCGCGGCCGGCGCAATAACACACCGGCGACGAATCCCGTGGCGAGGGCGCTTGCTCCCGCTGGCCTGCGAAGCAGGCCCAGAACCAGTCACCGCGTTCTGCCAGTCAGAAATGCGGTGCCGATTTGCGGCTGCTTCGCAGCCGAGCGGGAGCAAGCTCCCTCGCCACCAAAGCGCTCGCCGCATGTGCAGCGATCAGCGTCCGTCGAGCAACCGCCCCAACCCGTCCAGCAACCGCTGCAAAGCGCCCTGGTTGCGGCGCATCACCTTCAGCCCAGCCTCGGCCATGCGCTGGGCGTCGCGGGGCAGTTCGAACAGACGCTGTACCGCCAGGGCCAGGCTTTCGGCATCGTCGACTTCCTGCAACGCCCCGGCCGTACGCAGTTGCGCGGCGATTTCGAGGAAGTTGAACAGGTGCGGTCCACTGAGCACCGGTTTTGCCAACGCCGCCGGTTCGAGCAGATTGTGCCCGCCGTTGGACACCAGGCTGCCGCCGACAAAAGCGCTGTCGGCCAACGCGTAGAGAAACAGCAGTTCGCCCATGGTGTCTCCCAGCAGCACCGAGGTTTGCGCGGTGACCGGTTGTGCACTGGAACGCCGGACCGTGGCAAACCCTTCGTTTTCACAAAGCTGATGGACCGAGTCGAAACGCTCCGGATGACGCGGCACCAGGATCAACAGCGCATCGGGATAACTGGCTAGTAACCGCCGGTGAGCGTCGAGCACCACTTCATCCTCACCCTCGTGAGTGCTGGCGGCGATCCATACCGGGCGATCTACCGCTTGCCATTGCTGGCGCAAAGTACTGGCGCTTTCAAGCAGTTGCGAGTCGACGGTCAGGTCGAACTTGATGGAGCCAGTCACTTCGACGGTTTGCGCGCGGGCGCCCAGCTGACGAAAGCGCTCGGCCTCGGCTTCGGTCTGGACAGCAAACAGGCTCATTTCAGCGAGCATCGGCCGGGTCAGCTTGGGAAACCGTGCATAACCCCGCGCCGAACGCTCCGACAACCGCGCGTTGGCCAGGGCCACGGGAATGCCGCGCCTGGCGCATTGGTGAATATGATTGGGCCACAGTTCGGTTTCCATGATCACCGCCAGTTTCGGGCGAGCCTGCTCGAGAAAACGCTTGGCCGCGCAAGGCAAGTCATAAGGCAGGTAACAGTGCTGGACCCGCGGCTCATCGGCGAACAGCGCCTTGATTCGTTCCGAACCGGTGGGCGTCATGCAGGTCACGGTGATCGGCAGCTGTGGATAACGTTGCAGCAAGGCGCGGATCATCGGCGCGGCGGCAATGCTTTCGCCCACCGACACCGCGTGGACCCAGACGCCGCCCGGCATCATCGCCGGCAAGCCCCAAGCGAAGCGCTCGCCAATACGGCGGGCATAGGCCGGCGCCTTGCGAGCCCGCAGCCAGAGCCGAATCGCTACCAGTGGCAGCCCCAGATAAAACAATGCGCTATAGAGAGTTCTGTTCATGGCGGCGGAGTTTATCGGTTTTTCAGCCGATCGCCTGCAACTGCACGGCAAAACGTTCCGCCAACCAACGCGCGGCTGGCCCCAAGGGTTCGTCGCGGCGCCAGACCAGTTCCACCACCAATGCCGGTGGGGTCCATTCGCTGCTGAGTTCAACCATCTCCCCCAAGTAGGCCGGGTATTGCACCACATGCCGTGGCAACCACGCCCAGCCCAGGCCACACCTCAGCCATTCGGCCAGCACATAAAAGCTGTCGGCCCGCCAGACCTGCGGGCTGGCCTGCTCACTGCCCGGATAAACGCTCGACTGGGTCGCCATCAACAACTGGCGGTGCCGGGCCATTTCCCGGCAGGTGACATAACCGTGGTGCGCCAGTGGATGATTCCTTCCGCATACGGTGACCATCTCGACGCTGCCGAGTACCCGGCGCTCCAGCGCCTCGGGGATTTGGTCGTGGTAGAACAGCAGCCCGAGATCGGCGCGACGTTCCACCAGTTTTCGCGCCACATCGCCTTGGGCGGCGCTGGCCAGTTGCACTTCGAGCGTAGGAAATTGTTTGGCGAGTGCCGCCAGGCTGTCGATGACCGGTTGATAAGGCATGGCCTCGTCCTGGGCCAGGCGTAGCGACGCTTCCTGTCCGCGCATCAGCGCCAGGGCACGACCATTCAGGCGTTCACACTGGCGCAAGACTTCCCTGGCCTCTTCCAGCAGCGCTTCGCCAGTCTCGGTGAGCCTGGGCTGGCGGCCACTGCTGCGCTCGAACAGGCTCACCCCCAGATCGGCCTCCAACAACGCAATGGCGCTGCTGACGGCCGACTGGGCCTTGCGCTGGTCCCGGGCCACGGCGGAAAACGAGCGCTTCTCGGCGACCTCGACGAACAGCCGCAGTTGTTCAAGATTCCATTGAACGTTCATGGTCGACCTATCTCTATTGCAGATAGGTAATGACTTTACCGCATCTGCGCGATCTCTAGAATGGCCGCAACGAAACACGTAACAGTCAAACAGGAACAGCCTATGAACGCCTACTACTACCTGGCCATCGCCATTTGTGCCGAAGTGATCGCCACCGTTTCAATGAAAGCGGTCAAAGGCCTGAGCACCCCGCTGCCCTTGCTGCTGGTCGTCGCCGGTTACGGCATCGCGTTCTGGATGCTGACGCTGGTGGTGCGCACCGTACCGGTGGGCGTGGCCTACGCGGTCTGGGCCGGGATGGGCATCGTCATGGTCAGCGTCGCAGCGCTGTTCATCTATGGGCAGAAACTGGACGTGCCGGCCATTCTGGGGATGGCGTTGATTGTGCTGGGAGTGGTGGTGATCCAGCTGTTTTCCAAGACCGCCGGGCACTGAAGCAGCACAAGCTCCAAGCTTTAAGCTGCGAGCAAAGCGATACCCTCTCGCTTGTAACTTGCAGCTTGAAGCTTGAAACTTGCCGCTTCATTCCCTTCGAGGTCGCTGCATGCCATCCGTTATTTCCACCGACATCCTGATTGTCGGCGCCGGAGTCGCCGGCCTCTGGCTGAACGCGCGCTTGCGCCGCCTGGGATTTTCAACCGTGCTGGTGGAAAGCGCCAGCCTCGGCGGCGGGCAGAGCGTCAAATCCCAGGGCATCATTCATGGCGGCGCGAAGTACGCATTGCACGGAGCCCTGACCGGTGCCTCGGAAGCCATCGCCGATATGCCGCTGCGCTGGCGCGAGGCCTTGAAGGGCGACGGCGAGCTGGACCTGTCCGGCGTGCGTCTGTTGTCCGACGCCCATTACCTCTGGTCTCCCGGCACCCTGGCTGGCAACCTCACGAGTTTCTTCGCCAGCAAGGCCGTGCGTGGACGCGTCGACCAAGTCAAGGGCGAGCAACTGCCGCCAGCCCTGCAAGACAAGCGCTTCAAGGGCAAGGTCTATCGCCTGGCCGAGCTGGTGGTGGATGTTCCCAGCCTGATCGCACGCCTGGCGGAGTTGGCCGGCGATAGCCTGCTGGCCGGACAGCACATCGAGCCGCTGCGCAAAGAAAGCCAGTTGGTCGGACTGAAGGTCGATGATCGCGAGATCCGCGCCCAACGCATCGTGCTCAGCGCTGGAGGTGGCACCGCCAACCTGCTCGCCGCCCTCGGCCTTGACCAGCCAGCCATGCAAACCCGGCCGCTGCACATGGTCCTGGCCAAGGGGCCGGGCCTCAAGCCGCTTTATGCCCATTGCCTGGGCGGCGGACCGAAGCCGCGCGTCACCGTGACCACCCATCCGGCCGCCGATGGCCAGTGGGTCTGGTACTTGGGTGGCGATCTCGCTGAAGGCGATGCCGTCGCCCGCGAGCCCGCCGCGCAGATTGCCGTGGCCCAGAAAGAACTCGGCCAATTATTGCCGTGGATCGACCTCAGCACCGCGCAATGGGCAACGTTGCGGGTCGACCGCGCCGAACCGCTGCAATCGGGCCTGACCCGACCGGACAACGCTTTTCTCGCCGAACAGGATCGCTTGCTGGTGGGCTGGCCGACCAAGCTGGCCCTGGCCCCGGATTTCGCTGATAGGGTGATTACCGCGCTGCAACGCGATGGCATCCAACCCAGCCACCCCGCCCCGCTCCCGGAGCTGCCAAAGCCCCCGATGGGAATACCTGCGTGGGAGCAATTGCTGCCATGAGCCAACCGACACTGCACGACCTGCGTCGTCCGCTGGGCCATAACGGCCCGATGGTTTCGCCCCTGGGCCTGGGCACGGTCAAGCTCGGACGCGACCAAGGCGTCAAATACCCAAACGGCTTTCGAATTCCGGATGACAGCGAAGCGCGCATGTTGCTCAAGCTGGCGCGCGACCTTGGTATCAACCTGATCGATACCGCGCCGGCCTATGGCCGCAGCGAAGAACGTCTTGGGCCGCTGCTGCGCGACCAGCGTCACGACTGGGTGATCGTCAGCAAGGTCGGCGAAGAGTTCAGCGACGGCCAATCGCGCCATGACTTCAGCGCGGCCCATACGCGGTTCTCGGTAGAGCGCAGCCTCAAGCGCCTGGAAACTGAGTATATCGATCTCGTGCTGGTGCACTCGGACGGCAATGACCTGGCGATACTCAACGACAGCGAAGTCTACCCAACCCTGGCGGCGCTCAAGCGCGAGGGCAAGATCGGCGGCTACGGGTTTTCCGGCAAGACCGTGGACGGTGGTTTGAAAGCCTTGGAGCAAGGCGACTGTGCGATGGTCACCTACAATCTGAACGAACGAAGCGAAAAGGCTGTCATTGACTACGCCAGCGAGCACGGCAAGGCGATCCTGGTGAAAAAAGCCCTGGCCAGCGGTCACGTCTGCCTGAGCCCCGGGGAGGACCCGGTTCGGGCGAGCTTCGAATTGTTGTTTGAGCACCCTGGGGTTGCCAGTGCTATTGTCGGCACGATTGATCCGCTGCACCTCGCCCATAACGTCGCGACCGTAGCCCGCGTCCTGCGTCAAAACTGAAGCCGCCTCGCGCGGCCATAAGGAAGGAGCCGACATGCCGCGTACGCTCATCAGAAAGAACCCGAGCAACTTCAAGACCCTGCCCCTTTTCGTCGAAGCAACGCCTGAAGGCCTGACGTACCAGAGCGTGGGGATGCCGCTCAATTTCGCCCAGACCTTGCAACGCCGCAAACCCGTCACGGTGGACGACGCCGAGCGTTTTACCCTGGAGCTGGCGAACCTGGGCGTCTCGGTGCGCCTGACCCTGCATTGGCAAAATCGCGATTATTGGGTGCTCGTGCGTCAACGCCGCCAGGATCGCGGCGATGTGGTCCTCAAGTTGATTTCTGGTTACGTCCCGGCCCATGAATTGAACCTGCCACTGCTTACCGCTATCAACGAAATTGCCGAAGAGTGCCTGCTGGAAACCCCTGAGGGCTGGCTCGGCGGACGTTTCAACGACACTTGGTTGCCCGCGCCGTATTCAAGCGCCCTGCATTACCGTGAAGCCTTGCCGTTTCGCCTGGCTCCGCTTTCCGGTTCGGCCCGCCCAGTGCGTTGTGCCAATCTGCAATTGATCGAACGCCCGAGGGCCTACGTGCATTTGCCTACGGCATCGCTGCAGTTGATTTATGACTTGCGCCTGGACGTGCCCAAGGAAGCCAAATCCCTGAGCCTGTTTCATGTCGATGAGCGTCTGGAAGGCGACCAACTGGTGGCGCGCCTGGACCGCAAGCGTCCCGACCTTTACCTGATGCCGCTGCAGGACGGACAACCGCTGCCCGAGCTGTACACGCTGAAGAAGGATCAACTGTACCCAGCCAGTACCCGCGGCTTGTACCTGGCGGAGAGCTTCGCGCGGCAGGACGGGTGGCTGGTGCGCGATGAGCGGATTCGCTGGAAGGATTGGCTGAGACAGCAAGGGCTGACACCGCCCGGGAAGGAGTCCGGGCTGACCCGTTTGAAGGGCAAGGCCCGGCAGTTGCTCAAGAAGATCGTGCCGCGCAAGGCGGTGCGTTAGTCACAGCGATCTGAAAATGCTCTTGTGGCGAGGGAGCTTGCTCCCGCTGGGTTGCGCAGCGACCCCATTTTTATGGGCGCTGCGCACCCAAGCGGGAGCAAGCTCCCTCGCCACGAAAGCTCCCCAGCCACAGGAGCTGGCTCTTGCGCAAAGGCTCAGTTATTGCGGATCTTTTCCACAATCGCCGTCGTCGAGCTGTTTTCCACCAGCCCCAACACCTTCACCGTGCCGCCATAGGCCGCGACGATATCGGCGCCCACGACCTGGTCGATCCCGTAATCGCCGCCCTTGACCAGCACATCCGGCTTGACCTGGCGCAGCAGGTTTTCCGGCGTGCCTTCGCTGAAGCAGATCACCCAGTCCACCGCGCCAAGGCCGGCAAGGACCGCCATGCGTCGGTCGACACTGTTGATCGGACGACCTGGCCCTTTCAGGCGGCTCACGGAAGCATCGTCATTGACCGCGACGATCAAACGATCGCCCTGGGCCCTGGCCTGCTCAAGGTAGGTCACGTGGCCAGCATGCAGGATGTCGAAGCAACCGTTGGTGAAGACGATTCGCTCGTTGTGCGCACGCGCATCGTCGACGGCCAACAACAATTGCTCCAGCCCCAACACGCCGCGCTCGGAACCCTCTTCGCGCTGGATGGCGCGACGCAGCTCCGGGGCGCTGATCGCCGCAGTACCGAGCTTGCCGACGACGATGCCCGCCGCCAGGTTCGCCAGGGCGACCGCATGGGGCAGTTCCTCGCCAGCAGCGATTGCGGCGGCCAGCGTGGAAATTACCGTGTCGCCGGCACCCGTCACGTCAAACACTTCACGGGCACGGGCCGGCAGGTGCAAGGCCGGGTGATCTGGACGCAACAGAGTCATGCCGTGCTCGCCACGGGTGACCAGCAGCGCACCGAGCTCGAGGTCGTGCATCAGCTGCGCGCCTTTGCTCACCAATTCATGCTCATCCGCGCAACCACCGACGATGGTTTCGAACTCGCTGAGGTTCGGGGTAATCAGGCTCGCACCGCGGTAGATGGAAAAATCCTTGCCCTTGGGGTCGGCCAGGACCGGAATGCCACGGGCACGGGCGGCCTGGATCAGCACCTGATGGTTTTTCAATGCGCCTTTGCCGTAGTCCGACAACACCAGCACCTTGATACCTTCGAGCAGCTTGTCGACTTCCGCGCCAAGGGACAGGGGATCGGTGGCGAACGGCTCTTCGAAATCGATCCGCAACAGTTGTTGGTGACGGCTGATTACCCGCAGCTTGACGATGGTCGGCTGATGCGCGATGCGCTGGAATATCGCCCGCACGCCTGCGCCTTCCAGGCTGTTGGCCAAGCTGTTGGCAGCTTCGTCGTCGCCGGTCACGCCCACCAGGGAGGCCGGCGCGCCAAGGGCGGCGATGTTCAAGGCAACGTTGGCGGCACCGCCGGGACGATCCTCGATGTGCTCGACCCTGACCACCGGTACCGGCGCCTCGGGGGAAATCCGTGATGTACCGCCATGCCAGTAGCGGTCGAGCATGACATCGCCGACCACCAATACAGGGGCTTGATCGAATCGCGGCATGGACAACTTCATGGAGCATCCCACATACAAAATGAACAGGGGCGCGATATTAGCACAGGGTTGAGAAAGGCTCGTCCATGGCTGTAACCCGAAGCGCTGCCCCTTTATGGCTCCTGCGGCAGCGCAATTATCTGCTCGCAGGCCCGGGGCAGCTCAACCTCTTGCAGCATGCCCTGGCGTCAGGCGATGTCCTGAGAGGGGGCATCCAGCCCCATGGCGTGGAGACGAGCGTAATAGCCGTTCTGAGCGAGGAGTTCGCCGTGGGTGCCGCGCTCCACGATACGCCCCTGGTCCATGACCAGGATCAGGTCGGCTTTTTCGATCGTCGACAAGCGGTGAGCGATAACGAGGGTAGTGCGGCCCTTCATGACTTGATCCAGCGCGGCCTGGATATGCCGCTCGGACTCGGTGTCCAGCGCTGAGGTGGCCTCGTCGAGGATCAACAATGGCGCGTTTTTCAGCAAGGCCCGGGCAATTGCCAGGCGCTGGCGCTGGCCGCCGGACAACAACACACCGTTCTCACCCACCTCGGTGTCGAGGCCGTGAGGGAGCTGCGCGATGAAGTCCATGGCGTAGGCGTCCTGGGCGGCTTTTTCGATATCTGCCCGGGGTGCTCCGGCCAGGTCGCCATAGGCGATATTGTTGGCCACGGTGTCATTGAAGAGTGTGACGTGCTGGGTCACCTGGGCGACGTGGCGACGCAAATTACGCAGTCGATAGTCTTCGATCTCCACATCGTCGAGCAGGATCTGACCCATGTCGTGATGATAGAAACGCGGGATGAGGCTGGCCAGGGTGGACTTGCCGCTGCCCGAGCGTCCAACCAAGGCGATCATCTGCCCGGGAGCTGCGGTGAAGCTGATGTCCTTGAGCACTTCCCGATCGGAGCCGGGGTAGGTAAAGCTCAGGTTGCGTACATCGAGACGGCCACTGACGCGTTCCTGCTCTACCGTCCCGTTGTCGACCTCAGGCTCGACGTCCAGTTGTTCGAAGATGCTTTCGGCACCCGCGACCCCTTTCTGGATGGTAGAGCTGACCTCGGAGAGCTGGCGAATCGGCTTGGGCAACAAGCCCGCCGCAGTGATGTAGGCGACCAGGTCGCCAGCCGTCGCGTCGCCGCGCAGGAACAGCACCAGAAACATCAGGGCCGCCATGGCGGTGTAGATCACCAACTGCAGCATCGGCGTATAAACCGCGCCAGTGCGTGTCATGCGCAATTGTTTGTCGGTATTGCCCTGGCTGGCGCTGGCAAAACGCTGTTCTTCGTAGGCCTCGCCGCCGAAGCTGCGCACCACGCGATAGCCCTGGATGGTCTCGGACGCTACATGGGTCACGTCGCCCATGGCCACCTGGATCTTTTTGCTTTGCTTGCGGAATTTCTTGCTGGTGCTGCTGACCATCACCGCGATCAGCGGCAGGATCGCCAGCATCACCAATGTCAGCTTCCAGTTCATCCACACCAGGTAGGCAAAAAGAAACACCACGGTGAGGCCTTCGCGGATCACCACTTTGATGGCGTCCGTGGCAGCACCGGTGACCATGGTCACGTTGAACGTGATCCGGGAAATCAGGTGGCCGGAGTTGTGAGTGTCGAAATAGCGGTTGGGCAGGACCAGTAGCTTGTTGAACAACTCGACCCGCAGGTCATGCACCAACCCCAGCGAGACCCTCGCCAGATAGTAGTTACCCAGGAATGAGCCCAGGCCCTGCCAGGCCGCGATCAGAATGATCAACAGCGGCACGGCCATCAGCAGCTTCAAATCCTGAAGGTACGGCACGGTAGGAAAAAGCACCGCATCGGGATTGCTCAAGCCATCGACGAAATACTTGAGAATCCCGGCCAGCATGGGCTGGGTGGATGCAAATATCACGAAACCCACGATACTCAGCAGGAAAATGCCCGCGTAGGGTCTGACGTATCCCAGCAGCCTGAAATAGATTTTCAGGCTGGAATCCTGTTCCGCTTTGGGCGGTGCGTCACTCATCGTCGAGCTCACTGGTTAGGAAGAGCGCGGGATTTTATCACAGCCACCGGGCTTGGCCCGCGCCCAGGCCAAAACACTGGCCAGGCCGATCGGCAACCAGCTGATGAACCATTCGGCGCGGGGAGTCCCCGTCAGGCTCGCGGCGTCGAATTGCATCGCCAGGAACGAAAACACCCACATGCCCAATACGCCTCGGCCCAGCAAGGTGTCCCGGGCACGCCAGGCCTCGCGCAGCACCGCGAACCAGACAACGCACCACAGCAGCAGCCCCGGCAGGCCCAACTGGATGGCAACATGGCTGAACAGATTATGAGCATGGTCAAAAAAACGACCGTTAACGGGGATGCGATAATCCCCCGCCAATCCGAGACCGCCCCAAGGACGCTCGCCAATGATGTGCATGCTCGACATGAAAATCTCAGGACGATAGGAGGCACCACGGGCCATCACCAAGGGTTCCAGCAGCCAGAAGGTCAGCATCGCCAGCACCAGGGCCGTAGCGGCTATCACACGAGTACGCCCGTCCCGGCAATAAAGCGGCATTGCCAGCACGCTGAGCAACAAGGCCAGCGCCGCGCCGCGGCTTTGACTCATCACCACAAATAACCCCAGCAGGACCAGGGCCACCGCCCAAAGAGCCTGGAGCCCGATACGACGCGGCACCCAGTGCAGCATCCAGATCGCCGCCAAGCCAATCACGTATCCGCCTAGGATCGGATGCGACAATTCACCCAGCCCTTCGAGACGCGCCACCCAGCGATGATCTTGGACAATGTAGAACTGAACGATGGCCATCAGGGCCGTCAGGGCCAGCCCCAATCCGCCCCACTGCATGACACGGATCACGCGCTCCGGCTGGCCATTGGCGAAAACCGGGAAGAACAACAGGAACACCAGGATGTAGAGCAGCCGCTTGGCTTCGCGGGCGGGTTCCGGCGCCTCGGCCCAGAGCAGCGTCACCAGCGCCCACGCCATCAATGCCAACAGCGCCCCATAAATCAAGCGCTGGGCGCGCCACAGCTCCAACAACCTGTGTCGCGCCGGCCAGGCAAACACGATCGCCGGCAACCAGACGAAAGCGATCAACCCTTGCTGATAAACCTTATTGGAAGGTGCCAAGGCTATCGCCAACAAAAACCAGAACAAGCCAAGGGCCATCCAGCCCTGCGCCCAACGTGTTGCTTGCATCTAACGCTCCTAAACGGTGTACCAGCCAAACCGGCATGGTGAAAACAAAAACTTTTGGGCATCATGGCCCGCCACGGCACCGTTCTTTCAACAAGGTTTCCCTACGATGCAATCCTCACGGCTTCCCCAAGCCGCTTTGAATCAAATGATTGAAGGCGCCAGCATTCTGGAGGCCGACAGCTACGGCCCAAAAGTCTATCTGTTGCAGGATGGGAACATCCTGAAAATGTTTCGCCGCAAGCGGTTTTTTTCCTCGGCCCTTCTAAGGCCCTACTCGACGCGGTTCATCAACAACGCGGCCCGTTTGAAGGAACTCGGCGTACCGACCCTCGAAGTGCTGGCCTACTACAAACTGCAGAAGCCCGGCATGACCGCTGTACTTTATCGACCGCTTCCCGGAAAAACCCTGCGCCAATTATCGAATCAAGAAGATTTCAGCTGGCAACAGCGTCTTCCAGACCTGATCGAACTGATCCGCAGCCTCCATGCCAGTGGTATTTATTTTCGCTCGTTGCACTTGGGCAACATCGTTGTCACCCCGGAAAACACCCTGGGGCTGATCGATGTGGCTGACATGCGGTTTTTACGCTCCCCATTGCCGCGCTATCTGGCACGCCGGAACCTGCAGCATTTCGCTCGTTATATTGCGCGGGAAAACCTGAACGGGAGCTTTCCAATGCAGGCATTGGAAAACGCCTTAATCGCTGCCTGAAATCAACGCCCGGGCGGTTTGGCAGAAACTCGTCCAGGCCGCCTCTGGTGCCAAAGCCTGGTACTGCGCCGCCGCAATCGCCTCGGCCGAAGCCTGTGAGGCCCGGGTAATGGCCTCGCTCCACGCGGCTTCGTCACCAGCAGGCGCATACCAGCCGTCATCGCCTACCTGCTCGCGGAACACGGCCAGGTCACTGGCCAGCACCGGAGTGCCGGCCAGGATCGCTTCCTGGAGAATCAGGCCAAGCCCCTCTTCGAACGAGGGAATCAGCACCCAGTCGAACGCTTTATAGAGCGTCGCAACGTCCTCCAGATGCCCAGCCAACAACACCTTCCCGGCCAGGTCTGGCTGGGCGATCCGTGCCTCCAATGCCGCCCGGGCCGGCCCCTCGCCGACAATCACCAGGCGCCAGCCAGGCTGATCGGTTGCGGCCCGGGCAAAGCCCTCCAACAGATTGCCGAAACCTTTTTTGTCTACCAGCCGTCCTACCGCGCCGAATATATGCGTGACCGTCGCAGCCCCCCCCAGCCGAACGCGAGCTTCTTCACGAGGGACGAGGCACGATTGAAATGCGACAGGATCGAACGCACTGCGCAACGCAGTGACCTGGATGCCCAGCTCCTCCTGCAGCGATGCAGCCAGCGTCTCGGAGACCGCTGCCAAAGCAAGGCGTGACGACGGGAAGCCACATAACAATTCCCTACCCATGGCGTTGAGCCGTGTCGCACCATGGAATATCACGACCACGCGGATCTGCGGCATGTCCTTCAAGACGGGCAACAGCGTACGCGCCACACCGAGACCATCGAGCAATACCACTCGGGCAGCGCTGTCGAGCAGGGCCTGACGGAAACGGCTGTGCATCCAGGGCCTGAAAAGGCGCCAGAAGTGGCGCCCCTTGAGACGCGCCGACGTCAGATTCCACTCCCGTGCCGGGCCCACATTGTCTTGGCAAGCGGATTGCGAGCCTTGCAGGAGCCATGTCTTGACGGGCACGGCGGGATCGATCTGCGAAAGGATCTGGCGATGGACTTTATGCACCGAAGCGAATGGCGAACCGCCTGCCCACATGACATTGATGATGCTCATCGAGCGGCAAACCTATGATCGCGGACCCGGACTCGTGCTTCGAGAAGCTCAATAATTGATAAGCCAGCCAACGCACACTCCGAGCAAAAGGATCAGGAAAAGTTTGATTTGCTCACGGCGCCTGCGACGCGCCTTTCGCTGGCGTTCGACAGGAACTTCGACATGAACACCGAATCCGGTATGTAAAACAGCATCCCCTTCGAGCGTCACTGCGGTCAAGTTCAGTTGCGCGTAGCGGAGCGACAGGGCTTTTTCACCACCGAAACCGGCAAATGGCGCGCAGAGCTGATATTCCTTCAGCCGCCGCAAGCCAGGATTGAGAGAGAAACTCTGCCACTCAGGCTTATCCGAGATCAGGGGATAGCACGGTACGCCGCCGATCAGCTCACGCTCGCCCAAGCGGATATAGGGACTGTGTACGCACAGGTCATAGACATAATTGCGCAGCCATACCTGAAGAATCTCGGGACGCAATTTCAGGATCGTCAGCGAGTCTTCCACGAACCCCGGGCGGTAGAACTCCCAGTCATCCTCGCAGTGGAAAACGTAGGGCGTCTTGACGTGTCCGTAGGCCAGGTCGATTGACGCCAGCTGTCCCAGCTTCGGCTGGTTGACGAATACCGTGCAGCGCTCCTTCCAATGATCGGGAATTACCGCGTGCACGCCTTCATCGCCTGCGTCTTCAGTAATGAACACTTCGCGAATAGACGCCGTATTGAAACGGTCAAAACTCTCGAGTGTCCGCTTGAGCAGATCGAGCCGGCCGCAACTGGTGACCACTAGAGTGATGTCACTATCGTCGGAAAACTGCACTGAAATACCATTTAGTCAATTGCCACCCTGTCGTTGGATGGCATAACGGTTTTATTGAATGCCCAGTTTCTGGCGCAATCGCTCCAACAGACTCAAGGGTCCGCGCGGCCGCAAGGGTGGCTCCAGCGCTTCCACGATCTTGTGTCCGATACGCGCGAAGCTGAACTGTTCCAGCGCCAGCCTCTGGCCGTTGCGGGCGATACTGTGCGCCAGTTCGGGGTCCGCACGCAGCCGGGAAAGTTTTTCCTGAAGTTGCGGGATATCCCGATACAACACCACGTTATACATGTCCTGCAGCCCCAGCGCCCGCGCTTCCTCGGCGCCTTGGTCAAACGCCAGCAGTACACAGCCGCAGGCCATCGCCTCGAAATTCTTGATCATGAACTCGCCCATGCCCACGTCGGCACTGACGAAAAAACGAATCCGATTGAGCGTCTCGCAATACTCTTCGCCGGACTTGGTACGGGTTACCACCAACGGCTCAACGCGCCCCAATTCATCCAACAGCGCCTTGCGACCACTATAGGCGACGCTATTGGTGCTGCCGACAAAAGCCAGTTCGATGTCCCGTTCGCGGTGCCGGTCCTGCAACAACGATTGATCGTAGCCCTTGGGAACGAAAACCGCATCGAATCCTTCCGCGCGCAGGCGTTCCGTCACCATGAAACCGGAGCTGATGACCCTCACCCACGGCAGACGACGGTAATGGGCACTGAACTTGCCCGTGTATTTGCACGCAATGTAGTTCTGGTAGGCGTCATGTTCAAGGATCACCAGGTTGGGGATCGTGCGAATGAAGCTGGCCTGGCGGATTTCCTGTTTGAAGCGCAGGAAAAATACGATCCGGTCGTAGCTCGATACATCCACGTGACGCCGGAAATAGCCTCGCAGATTGCGTTGTTCCCCACTGTCGAGCCAACGCAGATCGCACTCGCAATGAGCGGCCACGCCTTCATAGAGCCGATCCAGAATGGCCCGTTGTTCTTTCTGCACCAGAAATAGAACTTTCATCGTCTTCCTTGCGGCACCGAACGACTTGATAGATAGCCCGAGGCGGTGTTGCCCCCTGGGCCCTTAAAGCCGCCAGAACAGTTCATGGCGGCGCACAGCCTTGCGAAAGAATTCATTCTCGCCATAGGGCGATTCCCTACGCCCGGCCAGCAGGCGCTGGATGCCACGACGCAGGCGGCGCTTGAACGGGGCAGGCGGCTGCAGGTCGTGCATCATGCCCAGCGCCATCGCCTTGTCATGCAGGCATGCCAGTGTCAGCGGCAGGCTGAGAGGATGCATTGGCCGGGCCGGATCGAAATGCGGTGGCAACGCGATGCCGCTGCCCGAGTCGCCCATGGGCCAGCGATCGTTATCGTGCAGGTGGTTGGCATAGCCCAGCAGCAGGGTAGGTTGCCACTCCAACCCCTCAAGCGCCTGCAGGACAGCATGGTGGGCGCAAAGATGGTCGGGGTGCGGATCGAGAGCCGGATGCGGCAATACAATCACTTCGGGACGCGCCTTGAGTATCAGTTCCCGCAGGTCCGCCAACAGGTTGTTCCAGGTCGGGGCGCCATCGGCATCGCCGGGCAGGGCAAACGGGTTCAATTGGCGAAACAGACGGATGTCGCTCAGGTCCGCCTCGCGGGAACCCTGGGGCTGGCCGGGCGCAGCTTGCATGGCGGCCAGTTGCAGGCAAAAGTAGCCCAACTGCACGCAGTGCTCCTGCGGTACGCCGGCCCAGCGCGGCACGGCGATGCTGTCCCAGGCCCGCAGCCGACCCTTGAGCCGTGCGGCGTCTGCGCGCCCCAGGCCCATGCGCTGGTAATGTCCCGCTTCGATTTCGCCAGCGGTGAGGGTCACGATCCACGCTTCGTCCGCCTGGCTGTAGAGCCCATAAGCGGCCAGCTCAGCATCGTCGGCGTGGGGCGCGATGACCATCGTGCGCGAGTGCTGTATGTCCACGGGCGCGAATGACCAGAGCATCGGTTCACCCGACACGCGGCAAAAACGCCCACGCAAGCGCAGCTCACCCTGGGACAGCACGGCGCCCTGCTCGCTGAGGTTGAGGTAGCGCAGGCCATTGACTCCGCGTTCGAAGGTTTGCCGTTCCGGACTTTCGTTGCCCAATAACTCGACAACCGGGTCGATGAATCGTCCCAGCCAGGTACTTCTGATTCGCAGCGCCAGGACCAGCGTCGCGCCGTCGTCCAGTATCACGCCCTCATCCAGCCGCAGCCGTCCGGCATTCAGGTGCACCTTGGGTTGCTGGGTGAACGGCGGGAAGTTGTACTGGTAATCGTCCTGGGGCGAATAGAACAGATGATCGGCGAACCATGCCTCGTGGGCGATCCAGCCCAACAGCGCCAACACCAAGGGCAACCACCAAGCCACCAAGACGCCGATTACCACCAGCACAACGAGCGCGCATAGCAATCCCAGGCGCTTGTTGCGACGATGGCGCTTGAGCAACTGTTGTTTTCGATTCACGGGCGGGTTCATACGGTAAACACCGGCACGGGGTTGCACCAACGGTCTTTGTATTCACGATCCGCCCGGCCGAACGAAAAACGCAAGGGCTTGCCGGCGGCGCGGGCATGCTCCCAGGCGCTTTGGGTGTTGAGGAAGCTCAACACACTTCCAGGGCTGAACTCGCGGGTCTGCGGGTCGACACCGCCATTGACGTATTCGACACTGATCCAATCGGGCGCTTCGACGCGATAGACCAGTTGAATGGCAATCGGTGCATCGTGAAGGAAAACCACCGAACCGATCAGCAGTTCGCGCAGCAGTTCGATCACCTCCTCCATGCGCTCGGCGCCGGTGGCAGCGAAGCCCCAGCGGCGCTGGAACAGGTCGCAGTAGATCGACGCCAGTTCAGCGCTGGAGAGTTCGCCAACCGGCCGCACCAATCCGCCCGCCTCTTCCAGCAACCGAAGCTCGCGGCGTTGGTTATAGCGAAATTTTTTCGACAGTTCTTCAGGAAGGCGCGCCATGGCCAGCTGTTCTTTCTGCGGCTTCAAGCCGCTGAAACGGCCCTCGTTGAGCGCCGACAGATAACGCCCCTGATGACGCAACGGTGCCTGGGCGCCAGGTGCCGCGGGTAGGATCAATTCGGCATTGCCCAAGTCGAACAAGCCTTTTTTGCCGCTGCGCTTGAGCACGTCCTTGGACAAGGCCAGGTCGCGGCCCCAGGTCGGTATTGCCGCCTTGAGCTCGCCGTCCTGCTCGAACGCCAAGTAGCGCACGGGGATGTCGGCCAGCGCGGCCAGCCGTTCGACTACCAGGGGATGCGTCGCCACGCTGCCGCCGAAACGTTCCCACGCCTGTGCGTAGGTCGAGGCGTCGGTGGTTGACCAGCCGCGCTCGCGCCAGCCTTGGAATCGGTTGAGCATCAGTTCCTCGGTGCCAGTTCGGTCACTTGGGGCAAACGCCAGAATGCTTCGCGTACGGCGCGATCCGAAAAGCGTTCACGCAGGCGATCAAGCATCAATTCGGCGCATTGTCGGCGTTGCAGATCGCCCATCGCTGCCAGATGCTGCAGCCCTTGAGCCATGTGCTCGGCGTCACCGAGCGGAAACAGAATCCCGACGCCCTCGACCACCTCTTTCGCGCCGCCGCAAGCGGTGGCCAGCAACGGAACGCCGGCCGCCATCGCCTCGAGCAGCACCATGCCGAACGGTTCGTGGTCGGAGCTCAGGGCAAATGCGTCGAAGGCGCTAAAATAGCGACGTGCCTCGGGCACTTGACCAAGAAACAGAACGCGGTCAGCTATGCCCAGCTCCAAGGCGAGCTCTTTGAGGTCCTGCTCCAGGCGTCCCTTGCCCAGGATCGCCAGCTGGCTATTGGTCGGCAGATATTCCAGTGCAGCGGCAAAACCACGTAGCAGGGTGGCCTGGTCCTTGTCCGGATGCAGCCGCCCGACGTTGCCGACAATCCAGGCATTCGACTGAAGCCCAAGTGTATGTCGCGCCTCGTCCCGGGACACCTGACTGGCTTGCAGGGCGTCGAGATCGATGCGGTTGTAGAGGGTCTGGATCTTGGCAGCAGGCCATTTCGGCAGGCAACGACGCATGTCGTCACGCACTGCATCAGACACCCCGAGCAGGCTCAGGCGCTTGCGAAAGACATGGGCGAACAGCCGGCGGGTACGCCGCTGATAGTCACCAAAAGCATGGTGCACGCCGATCACCGGCAGGCGAGTACCCAGCAGGGCGATGTAGATTGGCTTGAAGCGATGGGCGATGCAGAAACTGAAATTGCGCGAAGCGGCGATCTTGCGCAGATCGCCGATGGCGCCCAGCTTCAGGCCGCGAACGGCGCTGGAGCTGTACTCCATGAACAGCACCTCGTCCGAGGCGCACGCGGCGGCGACTTGCGCATCCGCCGCCCCGGTGAGAAACACCGTCGTCACGCGATAGCCAGTGCCTGCGAACAGGCTGGCGTACTGACGGGCGCAGTCCAGGAACGGCCCGTCATAACCGTGGCAGAACTGCAGCACATGTCGCTCAGCCGAGCGTGTCATAAGCGTCCACGCCGTCTTTGACCACCAGGATGTCTTCCATGATCAGGTATTGCAGGTCGGAGCCAAAGAACATGTTCAGCGCGTCGGTCGGCGAACAGATCATCGGTTCGCCACGACGATTGAGCGAAGTGTTCAGCGACACGCCATTACCGGTCAGGACTTCCAGGGCCTTCATCATGTCGTAGTAGCGCGGATTGTATTCGCGCTTGAGCACCTGGGCCCGGGAAGTACCGTCTTCATGGACGACTTCCGGCACGCGGGTTTTCCATTCTTCGGCCACTTCGAAGGTGAAGGTCATGAACGGTGCCGGGTGATCGACCTTGATCATCTGCGGCGCCACGGTGTCGAGCATCGACGGGCAGAAAGGCCTCCAGCGCTCGCGGAATTTGATCTGCTCGTTGATCCGATCGGCCACGCCGCTGGCGCTTGGGCAGCCGATGATCGAGCGACCGCCCAAGGCACGCGGGCCAAACTCCATGCGGCCCTGGAACCAGGCCACCGGGTTGCCGTCGACCATGATCTTGGCGATGCGCTCGGGGGTGTTGTCGATCTTGCGCCATTCAGGCTTGCTCGGATGACGGGCGCATGCGGCGATCACGTCTTCGTTGCTGTAGGCCGGGCCGAGGTAGACGTGTTCCATCTTCTCCACTGGCACGCCACGGGCATGGGACACATACGCCGCCGCGCCCACCGCCGTACCGGCGTCGCCAGAGGCCGGCTGCACGAACAGCTCCTTGACGTCGTCGCGGGCAATGATTTTCTGGTTCAGCTTGACGTTCAGTGCGCAACCGCCGGCGAAGGCCAGCTTGCCGGTTTCCTTGAGCACGTCGCCCAGGTAGTGGTCGATCATTTGCAGCGCGAGCTTCTCGAACAGCGCCTGCATGCTCGCCGCATAGTGGATGTACGGTTCGTCGGCAATGTCGCCTTCACGTTTCGGACCGAGCCACTCGATCAGCTTCGGCGAGAAATAGAAGCCCTTGCCCTTCTCTTTATAGCGACGCAGGCCGATCACGTTGGCATAGTCGGTGTTGATCACCAGCTCGCCGTTTTCGAACGAGGCCAGGCGCGAGAAATCGTACTTGCTGGCATCGCCATAAGGCGCCATGCCCATGACCTTGAATTCGCCGTCGAGCATTTCAAAGCCGAGGAACTCGGTGATCGCACCGTACAGGCCGCCCAAGGAGTCCGGGTCGAAGAACTCCTTGATCTTGTGAATCTTGCCGTTTTCACCGTAGCCAAAGAAGGTCGTGGCGTATTCTCCCTTGCCGTCGATGCCCAGGATCGCGGTTTTTTCCTGGAAGCCCGAGCAGTGGTAGGCGCTGGAGGCGTGAGCCAAATGGTGCTCGACCGGCTCGATCTTGATTTTCTTCGGATCGAAGCCCAGTTGCTCCAGGCACCAGACGATCTTGCGGCGATAGCGCTTGTAGCGACGGTTGCCCATCAGGATTGCGTCAAGGGCGCGGTCCGGGGCGTACCAGTAACGCTTGGCGTAGTGCCAGCGCGCTTCGCCGAACAGGCTGATCGGGGCGAAGGGGATCGCCACCACGTCGACGTCGGAAGGCTTGATGCCGGCCTGTTCCAGACAGAACTTCGCCGACTCGTAGGGCATGCGGTTCTTTGCATGTTTATCGCGTACGAAGCGCTCTTCCTCGGCCGCCGCGATCAGCTTGCCGTCGATGTACAGCGCTGCGGAAGGATCATGGCTAAGGGCGCCGGACAGGCCAAGAATCGTCAATGCCACAGGGGTCTAGCCTCTTATGTCTACATACGGGCGACAAGCGCCGCGAAAAATTGATGTGCCACGCGCCAGGGGTGCGGGGCAGCTAAAGGGCGGGATTATAGCTTAAAAGCGGCGGCAAGCCTCTAGCTGCAAGCGGCAAGCTCGTGGCGAGTTACCCATTGCATGTCCATTGACAGCTAATGACTACCAACATAGACTTCGCGCAAATGGACTGGGGGATCCCGGTCGGCGTCTAAGCCTCGGTGAGTTTCACCGGGGCTTTTCGCTTTCTGGAAGCGGGAAAATTTTCAATCCCCAGTTTTCAAAACCTTCTCCGGCCTTATCGCGCCCACCGCTGCAATAAAACTTACGCTTGAGCACATCAAAAGCCCGATTTTCCTGCCCGGCACGTAGGACACTCATGCCAATAGGTCTTGCAACGAGATCTGCCAGTTGCAAGCCGGTAGAATTAACCTGCTTGGTCGCGAAAACAATATCAAACGGAAGTTGAATCCCCATACGATTAGCACCGTCACACATACGGCGAAACTCCAGTTCAAGCTCGTTATCTTCTTTTTTCCCTCTTCGCTCGACGATCACATGGGTCAATGCTTCGTGCTGGAGCTTCTCCTTCAGAAACTCGTAAAGCGTTTCCAGACAGAAGCCCAAAGCAACGTGATAGGGATTATCCGCACCGCCTTGTCTATCACGCAGCCTTGCCTTATCTATAACGCAACTGATCAGAATGAAATTGCTCTCTTCGATGATGCTGGTCAGCTCATCAAGAAAGGCGTGCTTGTGCTGCCTGGATACAAAAAGACTGGAAAAAGCACCTTTCTCCTTACGGATTTCCAGCTCATGCAGCCCAATTAGATCATGCCCCATATGATTGAACTTGAACTTCTGCAGGGCAGGAATGACCTTCTCGCAGTAGTGGCGCTTATGAAAAACGCAAAAAGCCAGTACAAACATCGGATAGTTGGGATCCAGCGTCTGCATTCCATGATCGCCACTCTCATCCACGTACACGATGAAGTCGCTGAATTTTCCACCTGGGACGGCAGGCTTATTCTCGCTAACGATCTTTTCAGCCTCAATTTCAAAAAGTGAAAATTGCTGAACAGGCACTGGATGATCTGGCATAGCGTCACGACTCCTTCTCAAAGCGTACTGAACACACCAAAACCAGAACACCTACACTTTGATCCGTTAAATATTGTGTCGCATTAGCTCAATGCTGATGCCCGACCTCTCTAGGCAACCGCTCATCAATCACCCGATACAACGCACTCCCCTCAGGCCAATTACGCATGAATCGCGCCCGGTCCCGCGCATAGGCCGGGGCGAAGCTGGCCTGGGTGCGGTGCTGGCACATCGAGTCGAGGTCGATCAGCGCCCAGCGGTCGTGTTGCCAGAACAGGTTGTGGCCCTTGAAGTCGCCATGGCTGATGCGTTCGCGGATCAGGTCGGCGAACAATTGTTCCAGCGCCAGCAACTCAGGTTCGGGCGCCTCACCGCTTTCCACGTAGGGGCCGAAGCGCTCGATGATGTCCGGCCCCGCCAAGTGCTCGGTGACCAGGTAAGCGCCGCGGCGCAGCCACAGGAAGCGTTTCTCCAGCAACGCCAGCGGCTTGGGCGTGGCGATGCCGAGGAAGGCCAGGCGATGGCCTTCGCGCCAGGAATGCCAGGCGCGGCTCGGGCGCCAGAAGCGCTTGAGCCAGTGGGCGAAGTTCTTGATGTTGTAGCGCTTGATCACCAAGGCCCGGCCGCTCGCCTCGACCTTGCCGACGCTGGCCGCGCCGCCGGTCTTGTACAGGTGGCCTTGGTCGAGCAACGCATCGGCCTGCTCCAGCACCGGCGTCATGGCCGTTTCTTCGTCTCGCCGGATCGCCCGCAGGCCAAACGCCCCGCGCCGCACGCTGAACAGGCTGCACTCGCGCCCGACTTTTTCGAGGAAGTCCTTCAGGCGCCAGGCCTGCACCTTATCGATCTGTTTTTGCAGCGCTTCCATGGGCAGCGCGTGTTCGGCGTTGCCCAGCAGGTAATACACCAACAGCTCTTCGTTGAACGGCTGGAGGGCTTTGGGAAGCTGGGCGAAAAAAATCCCCAGGTTTTCCAGCACTTTTTGCCGGGACAACGGTTGCCCCGGTGTTTCGGCGCGAATACCGGCCCCGTCGATCAGATAGAGCTGGCCGCCATGACGCAGCAGATTGTCCAGGTGCAGGTCTTCTTGCCACAGACCTTTGCCGTGCAGTTGCGCTATCGCTCCCAAGGCCTCGGCCAGTACCGCCGTTTGTTCGTCTGCCAGCATTGGTAACTGCTCGACTTGCTTCCAGGCATCGCCCAGGCTCTCGGCGCCTTCCAGCAACTCGAACAGCAGCCAGCCGCCTTCGCCTTCCTTCAAGCCGTCAGCCAACAGCAACGGCGTCGTCAGTCCCTGCTCTGCCAGCAGGCGAACGCCTTGCAGTTCACGCTGGAAATGCCGGGGCGCCTTGCTGCCCACCAGCAACTTGGCCAGCACCGGCCGGCCACGCCAGATGCCGGCGCCAACGTAGCGTTGCCCTGGCAATACCCGCAACAGCGACAACAACTGCAGTTGCGCCGGGCCGGCGGCATCCGCCAGCTCCAGGCTCAGGGGCAGGCTCGGGCTGCGGCCGGCGCTTTTCAGTTCGGATAAATGCATCAGCGAACCTCCTTATGAGTGCGTCGCGCGCTTAGCCGGTTTATCCACTCATCAACCAGCACACCGTCAACGGGCTGGCCCAGATAAGCAGACAACAGCAGGCGCACATCGGCTTCACTCCAGGCCCGGGCCCGGCGCAGCAACGGCTCCAGATCCTTGACCCGGTCACGCTGTCCGAACACCAGCGGGCGAGTTTTTTCCAGGTCGATCAACTGCGCCTGATAGCCGCTCTCGGTGGCCTGCAAGAAAATATGCTTAGGATAAAAACAGCCATGGACCTGACGCATGCCATGCAGGCGCCGCGCCAGATGCCCGCAGGCCTGAAGGATAGTGGTGCGTTGTGCCGCTGTCAGGGTCGACCAGCGCAACAGGAGCGAATCGAGGTCATCCCATCCGTCCAGGGCACGGGTCAACAGGATCGCCCGCACCTCACCGTCCACTTTGCGCTGACCGTAGAACACCGCCTGCAAGGCCGGAATGCCCAGCTGGCGATATCGACTGATGTTGCGAAATTCCCTGGAAAAGCTGGGTTCGCCAAAGGGGTGCGATAACGTCCGGGTCAGGTAGTTGTTCTGGCGCTTGAGATAATAGCCCTGCCCTTCGAGCTCCAGTCGGAACACGCTGCTCCAGCCCCCGCCCAGCGTATTGGGCTCATCCACCGCGTCCAGTTTGCGCGACCAGAGGGCTTCGAAGCTGTCCAGGCCATGGCGCTCCAGCAAGGCCCGATCTTCAGCGGCCAGGTAATCGGTCATTCACGCCCCTCAAAAAATCTCACCACGTGACGAATGCGTTTTTTGTCACACGCATCGAGCCGACCACGCTGGCTGTATTGAAGATAAAAACGCAGGCGCTGGGTGGCCGACAAATGATATTTGCCCACCTTGTCCAGGCAGGCCAAGTCCTTGGTGATCCGGTACTTGAGCCAGAAGCCCCGCCAGAAATCACCGTTCGGGCAATCGATCAGGAACAGCCGCGCCTGGTCATCGATCAACAGGTTGCGCCACTTCAAGTCGTTATGGGTGAAGCGGTGACCGTGCATGGTCCGGGTGTATCCGGCCAGTTGCCGGCTCACGCCATCGACCCAGGCGCGATCGGCCAGGCGCGGGTCGTGTCGCTCGGCCAAGGCTGAAAGGTCTTCGGTGCGTGGCAGTTCTCGGGTGATCATCGCCCCGCGATCATAGGCCGCACCGCGCCGCTCCAGACCCCAAGCGACGATCTCGGCCGTGGGAATGCCCCACTTGGCGAAACGCTTGAGGTTCTGCCATTCAGACTTGACCCGTGGCTTGCCCAGGTAACGTCGCAGCCCCTTGCCGGCGCCCGTGTAGCGCTTGACGTAGTAATTGACGCCGTTGCGCTGCACGCGGATCACCTCTGACAGCGGATCGCGCGTCAGGCGCTCCCCCTGAAGGGCGAACACTGCGTCCAGACTGCCGAAATCCTCTGCCAGCTCAGCGTAGGCCGGCTCCAAATTCCAACCCGACATCAGAGTGCATCCCCATACCGCTGCTTGCGCGCATACAGCTTGTCGGCCTTGCCTTCGAGCCAGGCCAGCAACGGCGCTTCTTCGGCCAGGACCTGGCGCAGCGGCTGCTGGAAATAGCCCTTGAGGAAACGCAGCTTGTCGCGGCGGGTCAGGCCGATGTCCAACGCCGAGAAGTACAGCGCCGCCAGGTCCTTGTTACGCCAGCGGGTGGTGATGGCCGGCCGGGTCTGGGCACGGTGCAGGTCGATCACCGAGAGCTTGAAATCCCCCGGCGTCACCGGTTTGTCGGTGTGCAGGAGAAAGTGACAGATGTAGCAGTCGCGATGATTGACCCCGGCGCGGTGCATCATGCCGGTCATGCGCGCCACTTCGGCGATCAGGGCACGCTTGAGCGGCGGCTGCGGCGGCTGCTTGAGCCAGTCGATGCTGAAGTCTTCGAGACTGATGGTCGGCGCCAACTCCTCGGTGACGATGAACGAGTGCTGGTCCGCCGGGTTGCTGCCCTTCTCGCCATACGCAACGGCGGTCATGGTGGGTACGCCGGCTTCCTGCAAACGCTGGATCGCCTTCCACTCCTGGCCTGCGCCGAGTACCGGCAGCTTGGCAGTGAAGAGGTTCTTGAAGATCTCGCCCCAACCAATGCCGCGGTGGATCTTCACGAAAAAGCCGCGACCGTCCACCTCCGTGCGCAAGGTGCGCCGGGCTTCCAGCTCACGATAGACCTCGCCTTTGAGCGCCTCGACTTCGACGAACGCATCGCGTCCAGCCCAAAGGGTCTTGAACGGTTCGGCCAACATCAGTTTCATTCAGCGTGCTCCGCCAATATCACATCCGCCGCGTGCTGCGGCATGCTGTAGAGGTCAGCCGTCTCGGCAAAGGCCAGACCGTTGCGACTCCAGGCCGCCCGCACGCCAGCATCGCTCAACATCCGGCCCAGGTATTGGGTGAGCTGTGCTTGTTCGAACGGCTCGTCCAGCACCAGGCCACTGTCAGCCTCGGCGATGTAATGGGCGTACCCACACACCGCGCTGACCAGCACCGGCAACCCGGCCACCAGCGCTTCGAGCAGTACCGTGCCGGTGTTTTCGTTGTAGGCCGGATGGATCAACAGGTCGGCGCCCAGCAGGAAACGCGGGATGTCGCTACGGCCCTTGAGGAACCGTACGTTGTCGCCGAGCCCCAGCGCAGCGCTCTGTAGTTGGAATACTTTGGGGTCGTCCTGGCCGATTACAAACAGCCGGGTGCGCTTTTTCAGTTCCGCCGGCAATGCGGCCAGCGCCTTGAGGCTTCGATCCACGCCCTTGGTCTTGAACCCCGAGCCGATCTGCACCAGCAGCAAGTCGTCATCCGCCAGGCCGAATTCGGCCCGGAACGCCGCGCGGATCTCATCGGCATCGGCAGGCCGGCGGCGGTCCTGGGCAATGCCCGGCGGCAGCAGGTGGAAGCGTTCAAGCGGGGTGTCGTAATGCTTGATGAAGAGCGGTTGCTGCACTTCGGAAATCATCAGCACTTCGGTCTTGGCATCCTTGGCGAACACGGCCCGCTCGTACTCGGCGAAATGCCGGTAGCGGCCCCAACGCCGGTACAACGAGTTGCGCAGGTTCTGCGCCTTGTCTTCAAAGCAGCCATCGGCGGCGTAATACACGTCAAGGCCGGGCATTTTGTTGAAGCCGATCAAGCGGTCCACGGGGCGCTTGGCCAGGTCGGCCTCCATCCACGCACTGAGTTTCTCATTGCGGCGATGATTGAACAGCGCCTTGACCGGCGCCACCAATACTTCGAAGCCTGGCGGGACGTCACCTTCCCAGATCAGCGTGTAGACACGGATCTGGTGGCCGCGTCGCTGGCATTCGAGGGCGATGCGCATGAAATCGCGCTGCAGGCCGCCGAACGGGAAGTATTTATAAAGGACAAAAGCCAATTGCATCAGCGCGGCTCCTCAGCCAATAACGTGCTCAGGTGGCTGGCAACACGCTCAGGGTTTACACGGGTGAAGCACAGGGGCTGCTCGCGCTTCAGGTCAAACCGACGGGCATCTTCGGCGGTCGGTGGATACGTACATTGTTTTTGCATGCAGGGCGCGCAGGGAAAGTCGCTGGCGAGGTGAACCTGGCCCTTGCCATATGCCCCGGTCAGCACCGGGTTAGTGGGACCGAGTAGCGAAATGGTCGGCACGTCCAACGCGGCAGCCAGATGACCGAGGCCCGTATCCACGGCCACGCACGCCTGGGCGCCGGCGAGCACCTTGCCCATCCCGGCCAGGTTCAGTTTCGGCAACACCAGGGCGTTGCGCAGCCCGCTGGCGATACGTTCGGCCCGGGCCTTCTCGGCAGGGTTGCCCCACGGCAATTTCACCACCACGCCGAACTGGCCCATGCGCTCGGTGAGCTGGCGCCAGTAAAGCTCGGGCCAGTGCTTGGACTCCCAGGTCGTGCCATGCAGGAATACCACGTAAGGGTAGGCGCGCGGCAACTCCACCAGCCGGTCGACACTCAGGCCGTAGCTGCCCTGGGTCTTGGGCAGGTCATACCCCAGCGCCAGGGCGAACAGCTGCCGCACGCGCTCGACCGCATGTTGCCCACGGGCCACCGCCAGACGCCGGGAGTAAAAACGCGCGGCCATTGGCTCACGGGCCGAGTGCTTATCCAGGCCGGCCACCGGTGCCTTGACGTAGCGAGTCAGCCAGGCGCTTTTCAGCAGGCCCTGGGCATCGATCACCAAGTCATATTTTTCGGCGCGCACGCTTTGTTTGAAGCGTCGCCATTCGCCACTCTTGATGGTTTGCCAGAGGTTCTTGCGCCAGCGCCGGATCGCCACCGGGATGACCTTGCCCACAGCCGGGTGCCAGGTAGCAATTTCGGCAAAACCCTCTTCCACCACCCAATCGAACCGGATACCAGGAATCGCTCGCGCCGCATCAGTCAGCGCCGGCAAGGTGTGGACCACATCCCCCAGCGACGAGGTCTTGATCAGCAATACCCGCAAGTTAACGGACCTCCACGGGAGTGCCCTGCAAACGCTCCAGGGCATCGTTTACCGACGGCGGCATGAGCTGGCGCAGGCAATTGTAATGACCGAAGCGACAGGTGCGATCGAAGCATGGGCTGCACTCGATGCCCAGGCGCACGACTTCGACCTTGTCGGCCAAGGGCGGCGTGAAACCTGGCGAGGTGGAGCCGTAGACCGCTACCAGAGGGCGATTCAGCGCCGCCGCGACGTGCATCAGGCCGGAGTCGTTGGAGACCACGGAGTCGGCGCAGGACAACAGATCAATGGCCTCGGCCAGGGACGTGTCGCCGCTCAGATTGGTCGATTCTTCTCGCAGGCCTGGGATCAGTCGCGAGCGGATGTCCTCGCCCACCGAGTGATCGTTTTTCGAGCCGAACAGCCAGACCTGCCAGCCTTCACGAATCTTCGCCTCGGCCACCTGGGCGTAATGCTCCGCCGGCCAGCGCTTGGATTCGCCGAACTCGGCGCCTGGGCACAGGGCCAAAACCGGCCGGTCCAGCGTCAGGCCGAACTTGGCCAGGGCCGCTTCGCGAGTCACTGGATCGATCGCAAGGCTCGGTCGCGGGTAGGGCATGGGCAACTGCGCCCCAGGCTCGTAGGCCAGCGCCATGAAGCGCTCGATCATCAGCGGATAACGTTCTTTGTCCAACGTGCGCACGTCGTTGAGCAGACCGTAGCGAAACTCGCCACGCCAGCCGGTGCGCTTGGGAATGCCGGCAAAGAACGGCACCAGCGCCGACTTCAGCGAGTTGGGCAACAGGATCGCCTGGTCGTACTGGCCAGCCAGGGACTTGCCGATGCGTCGACGGGTCGCCAGTTCCAGCACGCCGTGACCGAGCGGAAAGCTCAAGGCCTTGCGCACTTCGGGCATGCGCTCAAGGATCGGCCGACTCCATTCCGGAGCCAGGACATCGATTTCGCACTGCGGGTGACGCTGCTTGAGGCACTGGAACAGTGTCTGCGCCATCACCATGTCACCGACCCAACTGGGCCCAACGATCAGAATATTCATGAGCTTTCCAAAAACGATACGGGGAGGCCTACGCCTCCCCGCCTCGAGAATCACTGTGGCTTAGGTCGTTGCCTGCTGCCTTCAATCTACAACCGCGGGAGCGACCCTGCTCAACGATGTCGTCGCATTTCACCCTCGCGACCATGCGCTCCCACATTCAATACTCAGCTCAGCTCAGCCCCAGCTCACGCCAGATCCGCAGCACCTGCTGGCGCTCATCGACGAACTGGTCGCCAGTGATCACCCCGGCGTCTTTCTGCAAGGCCTGGCGGTGAGCGGCGGAGCGGTAGGCCTTGTAGGCCTCGCGCAACAGCGTGGCATCTTCGGCCGGCATCAACCCGACCTCCTGCAACCCGTCCAGGATGCGGATGTTATCGGTGTAGCGCACCAGCGTGGGGTGTTCCTCGGACCACGCCAGGGCCGCGTATTGCACCATAAATTCAATATCGACGATACCTCCGGCATCCTGCTTGAGGTCGAAGGGCGCCGTGGCCTCGAAGGCGTTCGGCGCGGTCCCGGCGGCGGTGGCCTTGCTGCCGAGGTTGTCACGCATCTTGGCGCGCATTTCGCTGACCTCCTGGCGCAGCGTCGCCAGATCACGCTTGCGCCCCAGCACCTGCACGCGGACTTTCTCGAAGGCCTGGCCGACGTCCTGGCTGCCCACCAGAACCCGGGCGCGCACCAGCGCCTGGTGCTCCCAAGTCCAGGCTTCGTTTTCCTGGTAGCGGGCAAACGCCCCAAGGGAACTGACCAGCAACCCGGACGCCCCCGACGGTCGCAGGCGCATGTCCACTTCATACAACTGCCCGGAGTTGGTCTGCGCCGTCAGCAAGTGAATGATCCGCTGACCGAGCCGGGTGAAGAACTGGGCGCCGTCGATGGGTTTCGGGCCGTCGGTTTCCGCCTGTGGATCGCCATCGTGGATGAACACCAGGTCCAGGTCGGAACCATGCCCCAGTTCCAGGCCACCGACTTTCCCGTAACCGACAATAATGAACCCCGGATCGCACAGGCTGCCGTCGGTGCGTAATGGCACGCCGTGCTTGGCGACAGTTTGGCGCCAGGCCAAGGCCAGCACTTGTTCGAGGATCGCTTCGGCCAGCCAGGTCAGGTAATCGCTGACCTTCATCAGCGGCAAGCTCCCGGCGATTTCCGAGGCCGCGACCCGCAAGCGGTGAGCCAGTTTGAAATGGCGCAGGGCTTCCATTTGTTGCTCGAGGTCATCCTCGGGGATGCGCGTCAGGCGCTCACGCAATTCCGCTGCCAACTCGGGCGCGAGGGGCGGCTTGAACAAGCGACCTTCATTGAGCAATTCGTCGAGCAGCAGTGGGAAACGGGTGATCTGCTCGGCGATCCACGGGCTCGCCGCGCACAGCGTCAGCAAACGTCGCAGGGCGCCGGGGTTTTCCGTCAACAACACCAAATAGGCCGAACGGCGGGCCACGGCCTCTACCAGCGGCAACACTCGCTCAAGGACCAGATCCGGATTCGCATGCTCCACGGCCTGGGCCAGCAAGCGCGGAATGAAAGCATCCAGACGCTCGCGCCCCAGGCGCTGCATGGCGCGCAGTTGCGGACTTGCACGCAGGGCCGCCAGGGCCTTCAGGGCTTTGGGCGCATCGACGAAGCCGCCCTCTTCCAATTGACGACACGCTGCCTCTTCATCCTGGCTGTCTTCCCACAACGGCAACCACTCGCCGCCCACCGCGACTTCGCCTTCGCTACCCTCTTCCTCATCCGGGTCGGCAATGACCTGACCGAAATGCCACGCCACGCGGCCGCGCCAGTACATCAACTGTTCATGGAACGTCGACCAATCAGCGAAGCCCAGCATGAATGCGATGCGCGCCTGGTCTTGCGGGCCGTCCGGCAACATCTGCGTCTGGCGGTCGGCGATGGCCTGGATCGCATGCTCGGTATAACGCAGGAATTCGTAGCCCTGGCGCAGCTCGTCAACCACCTTGGCCGGCAGATAGCCCTGGCCTTCCAGGGTGCCCAGCACTTTAAGCAGCGGGCGCTGCTGCAAGCTCAAGTCGCGACCGCCATGGATCAGCTGGAACGCCTGGGCAATGAACTCCACTTCGCGAATGCCGCCCGAGCCCAGCTTGATGTTGTCGGCCAAACCCTTGCGCCGCACTTCCTGCTGGATCAGCTGCTTCATGGTGCGCAGCGCTTCGATAGCGGAAAAATCCAGGTAACGGCGATAAACGAAGGGGCGCAGCATGTCGAGCAATTGCGCGCCGGCCACTTGGTCGCCGGCCACGACGCGCGCCTTGATCATGGCGTAGCGCTCCCAGTCGCGCCCCTGGTCCTGGTAATACTGTTCCAACGCGTTGAAGCTCAACACCAGCGCGCCGGCCGAACCATAAGGACGCAGGCGCATGTCGACGCGAAACACAAAACCGTCGACCGTCATCGGGTCCAGGGCTTTTATCAGGCGCTGGCCGACCCGAATAAAAAACTCCTGGTTATCCAGCGGTCGCTTCACGCCCGCGGTTTCCCCCCCTTCGGGGTAAGCGAAAATCAGGTCGATGTCCGACGACAGGTTCAGCTCCACCGCACCGAGCTTGCCCATGCCCAGGATGACCATGTGCTGCGGTTCGCCACTGCGTCGCCCGGTGGGCGTGCCGAACTGTTGGCTGAGGCGCTGGTATAGCCATTGATAGGCCTGGTCGATGCAGGTATCGGCCATGTCAGAAAGATCGCGACAGGTCTGGACCAGGTCCGCCTGGCGGATCAGGTCGCGCCAGATGATCCGCACCTGTTGACGGGTTCGCTGGCGGCGCAGGACGCGGCCCAGTTCGTCCTCGGTCTCGGCGGCCTGCACGGCGGCAGCAATCTGCGCGCGCATCTCACCCGGGGCGAAGCTGCGGTCCAGTTCACCGCTGCGCACCAGTTCCAATAGCATCGAAGGGTCTCGTACACTTTGCTCGATGACAAAGTCACTGGCGGCGGCGATGCGGTGGAACTCGGCCCAACGCTGCGCCGTCCAGGCCGATAGCCCGTGGTCGTGATCCAGAGAGGCGACCGCCGCACGGAACGACTGCTCGGCACGACTGACCAATGACTGGAGAATCGCCGGTACCGTTTCCGATATTGGGGCTAGCGAGGGCAGGCTCATGGTCTATCCTTGATCGGCGCGGGAAAGGCTGGATGTAGTGTTTTTTCAAAAGACACTACCTGATCGACTGTCGAACAAAGATGATAAATAGCTGAAAATCTGATTTTATTGGCAGCCGGCATCAAGTTTTTACCTGTTCGAGTTGGCTAAAGACCAACAGTAACGATTATTCTCACAACGAAATGAGAGGCCACGAGCCGCTCAGGTGTAGTTTTACTACTCGTCTATACATTCGAAAGGCTGAAACGGCCGACGATTTGTAGTAAAACTACACGCCGCCGAGACAACCTTCGGCAATCCAAGAATTTATATCGTCTGCCCACAAGGCCAGTCGCAAACTCAGGCAACCGATTCTGGTAGCCTTTCCGCCCTGGAGCAAGCCATGCAAGACCTCGATCCCGTCGAAACCCAGGAATGGCTGGACGCCCTGGAATCGGTTCTCGACAAAGAAGGCGAAGACCGTGCTCATTATCTGATGACCCGTATGGGTGAACTCGCAACCCGCAGCGGTTCGCAACTGCCCTACGCCATCACCACGCCGTACCGCAACACGATCCCCGTTACCCACGAAGCACGCATGCCTGGCGACCTGTTCATGGAACGCCGCATTCGCTCGCTGGTGCGCTGGAACGCGTTGGCCATGGTCATGCGTACCAACCTGAAAGATTCTGACCTGGGCGGTCACATCTCCAGCTTCGCCTCCAGCGCGACGCTGTATGACATCGGCTTCAACTATTTCTTCCAGGCCCCGACCGACGAACACGGCGGCGACCTGATCTACTTCCAGGGCCACGCATCGCCAGGCGTCTACGCCCGTGCGTTCATGGAAGGCCGCATCACCGAAGACCAGATGAACAACTTCCGCCAGGAAGTGGACGGCAACGGCTTGTCCTCGTACCCACACCCTTGGCTGATGCCGGACTTCTGGCAGTTCCCGACCGTATCCATGGGCCTGGGCCCGATCCAGGCGATCTACCAGGCGCGCTTCATGAAATACCTGGAAGCGCGTGGCTTCATCCCGGCCGGCAAGCAGAAAGTCTGGTGCTTCATGGGTGATGGCGAGTGCGACGAGCCGGAATCCCTGGGCGCGATCTCCCTGGCCGGCCGCGAGAAGCTGGACAACCTGATCTTCGTCATCAACTGCAACCTGCAGCGCCTCGACGGCCCGGTTCGCGGCAACGCCAAGATCATCCAGGAACTCGAAGGCGTGTTCCGTGGCGCCCAATGGAACGTCAACAAAGTCATCTGGGGCCGTTTCTGGGACCCACTGCTGGCCAAGGACGTCGACGGTATCCTGCAACGCCGCATGGACGAAGTCATCGACGGCGAATATCAGAACTACAAGGCCAAGGACGGCGCGTTCGTCCGCGAGCACTTCTTCAACTCGCCTGAACTCAAGGCCATGGTCGCCGACCTGTCCGACGACGAGATCTGGAAGCTCAACCGTGGCGGCCACGACCCGTACAAGGTCTATGCGGCATACCACCAGGCGGTCAACCACAAAGAGCAACCGACCGTCATCCTGGCCAAGACCATCAAGGGTTATGGCACCGGTGCCGGCGAAGCGAAGAACACCGCGCACAACACCAAGAAAGTCGACGTCGACAGCCTGAAGTTGTTCCGCGACCGCTTCGACATTCCGGTCAAGGACAGCGAGCTGGAAAACCTGCCGTTCTTCAAACCCGAAGAAGGCAGCGCCGAAGCCCGTTACCTGGCTGAGCGCCGTGCCGCACTGGGCGGTTTCGTGCCACAGCGCCGCGCCAAGAGCTTCAGCATCCCGACCCCGCCACTGGAAACCCTCAAGGCAATCCTGGACGGCTCGGGCGACCGTGAAATCTCCACCACCATGGCCTTCGTGCGGATCCTCGCGCAACTGGTCAAGGACAAGGAAATCGGCTCGCGCATCGTCCCGATCATCCCGGACGAAGCCCGTACCTTCGGTATGGAAGGCATGTTCCGCCAGCTGGGCATCTACTCGTCCGTCGGCCAGCTCTACGAGCCAGTCGATAAAGACCAGGTAATGTTCTACCGCGAAGACAAGAAGGGCCAGATCCTCGAGGAAGGCATCAACGAAGCGGGCGCCATGAGCTCCTTCATTGCCGCCGGTACTTCGTACTCCAGCCACAACCAGCCGATGCTGCCGTTCTACATCTTCTACTCGATGTTCGGCTTCCAGCGTATCGGCGACCTGGCCTGGGCCGCTGGCGACAGCCGTACCCGTGGCTTCCTGATCGGCGGCACAGCCGGCCGGACCACGCTGAACGGCGAAGGCCTGCAGCACGAAGACGGCCACAGCCACATGCTGGCCGGGACCATCCCGAACTGCCGCACCTATGATCCGACCTACGGCTACGAGCTGGCGGTGATCATCCAGGACGGCATGAAGAAGATGACCGAAGAGCAACAGGACGTCTTCTACTACATCACCGTGATGAACGAGTCCTACCAGCAGCCAGCCATGCCGGCGGGCGTGGAAGCCGGCATCGTCAAGGGCATGTACCTGCTCGAGGAAGACACCCGCGAAGCGGCGCACCACGTCCAGCTGATGGGCTCCGGCACCATCCTGCGCGAAGTGCGCGAAGCAGCGAAGATCCTGCGTGAAGAGTTCAACGTCGGCGCCGACGTCTGGAGCGTTACCAGCTTCAACGAACTGCGTCGCGACGGCCTGGCCGTGGAGCGCAGCAACCGTCTGCACCCTGGCCAGAAGCCAAAGCTGAGCTACGTCGAAGAGTGCCTGAACGGCCGCAAAGGTCCGGTCATCGCCTCCACCGACTACATGAAGCTGTTCGCCGAGCAGATCCGCCAGTGGGTTCCTTCCAAGGAATTCAAAGTGCTGGGCACCGACGGTTTCGGCCGTAGCGACAGCCGCAAGAAGCTGCGTCACTTCTTCGAAGTCGACCGTAAGTTCGTTGTGTTGGCAGCCCTGGAAGCCCTGGCTGACCGTGGCGATATCGAACCTAAAGTGGTGGCCGAGGCCATCGCCAAGTTCGGCATCGACCCGGAAAAACGCAACCCACTGGACTGCTGAGGAGAATTTCCGTGAGCGAACTCATTCGCGTACCTGACATCGGCAGCGGTGAAGGTGAAGTAATTGAACTGTTTGTGAAGGTCGGCGACCGTATCGAAGCCGAGCAGAGCATCCTGACGCTTGAATCGGACAAGGCCAGCATGGAAGTGCCTGCGCCAAAGACCGGCATCATCAAGAGCCTGAAAGTGAAGCTGGGCGATCGTCTGAAAGAAGGCGACGAGTTGCTGGAGCTGGAAGTCGAGGGCGCCACCGCGGCGCCTGAAGCGCCCGCCCCTGCGGCTGCCCCGGCCGCGGCTGAAAAGCCTGCCGCCGCACCGGCTGCCGAGGCGACTCCCGCCCCGGCCGCTGCGCCTGCCGCAGCCACTGTCCAGGACATTCATGTCCCGGACATCGGTTCGTCGGGCAAGGCCAAGATCATCGAAGTATTGGTCAAGGCCGGCGACACCGTCGAAGCCGACCAGTCGCTGATCACCCTGGAATCCGACAAGGCCAGCATGGAAATCCCATCGCCGGCCGCCGGTGTGGTGGAAAGCGTCGAGGTCAAGCTGGACGACGAAGTCGGTACCGGTGACCTGATCCTGAAGCTGAAAGTAGCGGGTGCCTCGGCCCCTGCCGCGCCTGCTCCAGCCGCCAAGGCTGAAGCCGCTCCAGCGCCAGCCGCCGCACCCGCGGCCAAGGCCGAAGCGGCTCCTGCCCCAGTCGCTGCCGCGCCTGCGCCAAGCGGTGCCAAGGTCCACGCTGGCCCGGCGGTGCGTCAGTTGGCCCGTGAATTCGGTGTCGAGCTGTCGGCCGTCGGCCCAAGCGGTCCTCACGGCCGCGTGCTGAAGGAAGACGTGCAAGCCTACGTCAAGGCCATGATGCAAAAGGCCAAGAACGCACCGGCCGAAGGCGCCAGCGGTGGCGCGGGTATTCCGCCAATCCCGGCAGTGGACTTCAGCCGCTTCGGCGAAACCGAAGAAGTGGCCATGACTCGCCTGATGCAGATCGGCGCGTCGAGCCTGCATCGCAGCTGGCTGAATATCCCGCACGTGACGCAGTTCGACCAGGCTGACATCACCGAGCTGGAAGCCTTCCGCGTCGCGCAGAAAGCCGTGGCGGAAAAGGCCGGCGTGAAGCTGACCGTGCTGCCGTTGCTGCTCAAGGCCTGTGCGCACCTGCTCAAGGAACTGCCGGACTTCAACAGTTCGCTGGCCCCAAGCGGCAAGGCTGTGATCCGCAAGAAATACGTGCACATCGGTTTTGCCGTCGACACCCCGGAAGGCCTGCTGGTACCGGTCATCCGCAACGTCGACCAGAAGAGCCTGCTGCAACTGGCTGGCGAAGCCGCTGCCCTGGCTGAAAAAGCCCGGAACAAAAAGCTCACCGCCGACGACATGCAAGGCGCCTGCTTCACCATCTCCAGCCTCGGCCACATTGGCGGCACCGGCTTCACGCCGATCGTCAACGCGCCGGAAGTGGCGATCCTGGGTGTTTCGAAGGCCACCATCCAGCCTGTCTGGGACGGTAAAGCCTTCCAGCCGAAGCTGATGCTGCCATTGTCGCTGTCCTACGATCACCGTGTGATCAACGGCGCCGCCGCTGCACGCTTCACCAAGCGCCTGAGCGACCTGCTGGGCGACATCCGCACCATCCTGCTGTAACACCGAACGGCCCTCCTCGCGGAGGGCCGTTGGGAATCCGTTTTCCGAGCGCCACGCTCGTACCTCAACCCCGCCCATTTGGCGGGGCTTTTTTTTGCGGAAAAAAACAGCGTGTGCTAAACGACTTTTCCTACTCGTTACGCAAAAAAGACTACATGCCGTGTTAGTAATTGCCCACAGCAAACGCCCCCTCCCCTATCAATATTTATCGCACCTCGAGCTATAGCATAAGTTCAGCGCGCCCACTGACGGCTCGCACTAAACTTATATAACTTCGAATGGATTCGAACATGCTAAAGCCAACTGTCGGCCCTATTGTCGGCCACACAACAACCGACCACACACGCATATTCCTGCGTGGCGAAGAAAACAATATTAACCCGGTATTTGCTGGTATTCGCTATAGGCGAAAAGGTGATACCGCATGGTCAAAAGCACAATTCGTTCAACTGACACCTCACCGCGACATGTCCGAAGTCATCGTTCTGGAGGACCTCCAGGCCGACACCGCCTATGAATATCAGGCCGGCTGGAAAACCCTCTTGAATCCAACCCATACGGTGGAAACCATCCAGGAGCTGCCGTTGCAGTGGCCCAGGGACATTTATGAACTGAAAACACCCTCCAGCAAGCCTTACGCTGCCCGCAGCTACATCGCTGGCTCCTGCCGATACCTGCGAATGACTGCAGGCGTACCGTCAAGACCAGAATTGGGGGATCGCACATTCGCTGGTATCAATCGAATCATGGAGCAGGCCAATCCGCCGATCAGTGCGGTACTGATGATCGGCGATCAGGTATATCTCGATGACTTGAACATTATTGCCCCGGATCGCACTTTCAAGGAAATCCTGCTCAAGTATCGCAACGCCTTTTCCCAACCCCATATTAAAAAAGTTATGTCCGGCGCACCGACGTACATGATGCTCGACGACCATGAAATAGAAGACAACTGGCCTGCCAATAAGAACGAAGGGGATGAGATCCTTTATGTAAATGCTGTTAAGGCATATGAACTTTATCAGGCCAGCCACAGCCCGGCGCACGAACTTTTAAATGACGGCACGCTCAGTCGTTCCTTGAAGCGTTACTGGTATCAGTTCGCTCATGGCGATATCGAGTGGTTCGTTACCGACAGCCGGACCCGACGCGACCTGTCGGCGCACGCTCGGCGTATCCTCGATGAAGAACAGGAACAGTCGTTGCTCAAATGGCTTATCAACAGCCCCGCCCGAGTCAAATTTGTCGTGACCGGCGTCATGTTCTACCCCGACCGCAGCTTCAATGGTGGGGATGCCTGGCAAGCCTTCCCGGAACAGCGTCTGCGCTTGCTCGAAGCCATCCGCGACCATCGGATCAAAAACGTCATTTTCGTGTCGGGTGACGTACATGGCTCCCTGACCAGCCGCCTGGTTCATAGCGAAGATCCTGACTTCCAAGTTCATACCATCGTTTCGTCGCCGTTCTGCAACAGCAAACTGTTGCCTTACGCCACAGCTTCGACTTTCATTTTTGGCAAGCCCATGGCCCAGGCGCCAAGCGGCGACTATCACTATGAACTGACCAGCAAGGTAATCAGCCAGGACAATTTCGCCCAGCTGAACGTCACGGCCCAGAGCGTTCAAGTGACGTTTCATGACCGTGACGGCACCCCGCTGGAGATCGTCGATATACCGTTGCGCTGAGCGGCCTAAGGTACAACAAGTGCCTCTGATCGGCTGACAACTGGAGAAATCTCCTTGTCGGCCGATAAAAGGTTTATAGCACTTGGCCTTCATGTCTCTTGTCAGCCGGTGCCGCAATGATGCAACCTTGCGGGAATCCGTAATAACGAGGGCGTCAGCCCGGCGCGATCAGCATTTTCGAAGCGAGTTTCCCCATGAAAAGCCAACCCGATGCCGCCAGCCGTATGGCGGCCGAGGTAGTGACGCAATTACCGGTGCCCTCGCGGCTCGGTATGCTGCGTTTCGAACGGCTGAATGAAGCAAGCTGGGCGCTGCTATTTCTTGATCCCAATTGCGAACGTTACTTCGGTGTGCCGGCGGTTGAGCTGTGCTCGCTGGTCAGTTCTCCTTACGCCAGCCTGATGGAGCCTGAAGCGCGCTATCAGCTGCATGACGCGATCCAGCAGCAGCTGGCCCAGGCGTCGCACTACCTGATCCGCTATACGCTGCACACCGCCCAGGGACCGATGAACCTGCTGGAAACCGGTGAGACTTACAAGCAGCACAATCGTCACCTGCTGCGCGGCTATCTGATCGCCGTGGATAACTTGCTGCAGGACGGGCCATCCCTGCCGGCCTTAGACCTGGAAACTCAGAACTCAAGATTGCAAATTGCCCTGGAACTGAACCAGCGCGCCCAACAGGAGCAGCTCCAGCATCTGGATCGGGTCCGCGCCCAACAAGACCTGATCTTGCTGCTGACCCGCCAACGCTACAGCGCCAACAATTCGCTACAAGAAGCCGCCGAGCTGATTACCCGCAGCGCCTGCGACATCTATGAGATCGACTCCGCGAGCATCTGGAACCTGGAAGACGGCAAGCTGGTGCCGATTTCGGCCTACAACCGAGCGTCCCAGGCTTATTACTTGCCGGCAGTGATCAATGCCGATGAATTCCCCGATTACATGGAAGCATTGCAGACCTGCCGGGCCATCGACGCCCACAATGCAATGCGCGACCCACGCACGCGAGAAATGGCCGAGAACCTGCGCGCCCGCGACGTCAATGCAATCCTCGATGCCAGCATCCGGATCGATGGCCAGGTGGTCGGTGTGCTGTGCCTGGAGCAAGTGGGTGCCACTCGTGCCTGGCAGTCGGACGAGATCGCCTTCGCCGGCGAACTGGCGGACCAATTCGCCCAGGTCATCAACAACCACAACCGCCGCACAGCCACCAGCGCCCTGCACCTGTTCCAGCGTGCCGTGGAACAAAGCGCCAACGCGTTCCTGCTGGTCAACTGCGACGGTGTGGTGGAGTACGTCAACCCGAGCTTCACCGCCATCACCCAGTACACCACCGAAGAAGTCCACGGCCAGCGCCTGTCCGAGCTGCCCGCCCTGGAAAATCTCAGCGAACTGCTGTTCGACGCGCCGTCGGCCCTGGCCCAGAGCAACAGTTGGCAGGGCGAATTCAAGAGTCGACGCAAAAACCTCGAACCCTACTGGGGCCAGCTGTCGATTTCAAAGGTCTATGGCGACAACCGCGAACTGACCCACTACATCGGCATCTACGAAGACATCACCCAGACCAAGCTCGCCCAACAGCGCATCGAGCGCCTGGCCTATACCGATAACTTGACCAACCTGGGCAACCGTCCGGCCTTCATTCGCAACCTTGATGAGCGCTTCGCCCGAGACAGCGACTCGCCTATCAGCCTGCTGTTGGTGGACATCGACAACTTCAAGCGCATCAACGACAGCCTTGGCCACCAGACCGGCGACAAGTTGCTGATCAGCCTGGCCCGGCGTTTGCGCAACAGCCTGAGCCCCAGCGGTAGCCTGGCACGATTCGCCAGTAATGAATTCGCGGTACTGCTGGACGACACCGACCTTGAAGCCGGCCAGCAGATCGCCAGCCAGTTGCTGATGACGCTCGACAAGCCGATGTTCGTCGACAACCAGTTGATCAGCGTGACGGGCTCGGTCGGCCTGGCCTGTGCGCCTTTGCATGGACGCGACCCCCAGACACTGATGCGCAACGCCGGGCTGGCCCTGCACAAGGCCAAGGCCAACGGCAAGCATCAGGTCCAGGTGTTCACCGAAGCACTGAACGCCGAGGCCAGCTACAAGCTGTTCGTGGAAAACAACCTGCGCCGGGCCCTGACCCAGAATGAACTGGATGTGTTCTACCAGCCCAAGCTGTGCCTGCGCAGCGGCCGCCTGTTGGGCATGGAAGCGCTGCTACGCTGGAACCATCCGGAAAAAGGCATGATCCGTCCGGACCAGTTCATCAGCGTGGCCGAGGAAACCGGCCTGATCATCCCCATCGGCAAGTGGATCGCCCGCCAGGCCTGCCGCATGAGCAAACAACTGACCGCCGCCGGCCTGGGCAACCTGCAAGTGGCGATCAACCTGTCGCCCAAGCAGTTCTCCGACCCGGACCTGGTGGCCTCGATCGCCAGCATCCTCAAGGAAGAACAGCTGCCGGCCCGCTTGCTGGAACTGGAATTGACCGAGGGCCTGCTGCTCGAAGCCACCGAAGACACCCACCTGCAACTCGACCAGCTCAAGCGCCTGGGCCTGACCCTGGCCATGGACGACTTCGGCACCGGGTATTCATCCCTGAGCTACCTGAAGAAATTCCCGATCGACATCATCAAGATCGATCGCAGCTTCATCCACGAAATCCCGGACAACCAGGACGACATGGAAATCACCTCCGCCGTGATCGCCATGGCCCACAACCTGAAACTCAAGGTCGTGGCCGAAGGCATCGAGACCGCCCAGCAATTGGCCTTCCTGCGTCGCCACCGTTGCGACGTCGGCCAGGGCTACCTGTTTGACCGGCCGATCCCTGGCGCAGAGCTTATCGAGAAACTCAAGCGCTATCCTTGTCGCTAGCGGCAAGCTTCAAGCTTCAAGCTTCAAGCTTCAAGCTTCAAGCTTCAAGCAAACGGTGGCACACTCTCACCACTTGCAGCTTGCAGCTTGTAGCTTGCAGCTTGCAGCTGCCCCAATGATCTTACGCTCGGAAATCCTGGTGAACAAAAACGTGCTTCCTACTCAAGAACAAGCTCTGCCTGGCCGTGAAACCCCGATGACAGTGCCGGAGAAACACTTCGTCCATGACGCGCCGCTACTGGGCCCGTTTGCCATGGACGTGGATTTCGCGATCTTCGGCCTGGGCTGCTTCTGGGGCGCGGAGCGCAAGTTCTGGCAACGCGAGGGCGTGGTCAGTACGGCGGTGGGTTATGCGGGCGGCTTTACGCCGAATCCGACGTATGAAGAAGTCTGCTCGGGCCTGACCGGCCACAGCGAAGTGGTGCTGGTGGTCTATGAGCCAGCAAAAGTGAGCTACGAAGAACTTCTGAAAATGTTCTGGGAACTGCACAACCCAACCCAAGGCATGCGCCAGGGCAATGACATCGGCACCCAGTACCGCTCGGTGATCTACTGCACCACGCCCGAGCAACTGGCAGCGGCGAATAAGAGCAAGGAGATCTTCCAGGCCGAACTGAACAAGGCCGGCAAGGGCGAAATCACCACCGAAATCGATGAAGCGCCGACGTTCTATTTTGCCGAGGCCTATCACCAGCAATACCTGGCCAAGAATCCTGAAGGGTATTGCGGGATCGGCGGTACGGGCGTGACTTGCCCGATCTGACCTTCCGGTCTTGCTCCCATGATGGCGCCCTTCCAGGCGCCATCAATGCTTCAACTCTCAGCGATCAACCAATCCATCTGCCAGCCGCCCTGGGTCTGCCCAAGCTTCTTGGACAGCCACGGCAGCAACTCCCGCAATTCCTCTTCGAGCCCCCAAGGGGGATTGGCAATCGCCAGGCCGGAGCCGTTAAGGCTGTTGGGCGTTGCCAACGGATGCACCAGCAACTCTACCCGCAACAGCTTCGGTGCGCCGGTGCCGGCCAAGTCCTGGTAGAAGCGACGCAACATCCGCTGGTCCTTCACCGGGTACCAGATCGCCGCCACGGTCTGGCGCATCCGGCTGATGGCCTCCTTGAGGGACGCGGCGCAGCGCTGCATCTCGTCGAGCTGTTCGAACGGCGGATCGATCAGCATCAAGCCACGCTTCTCGGTCACTGGCAGCAGCGCCCGAGGCACATGCCAGCCTTCGCCCAGATGCACCGCCACGCGACGGTCACCCTTCATGTTGTCCTTGAGGAGCACGCCGTCCTCGGGATGCTTCTCGTTGAGCAGAACCCGATCCTGCGGCCGGGTCAGGCGCCGCGCCAGTTCCGGTGAGCCTGGGTAATAGCGCAACTGGCCGTCCGGGTTCATCTCATGCAGCACGTTCATGTAGTCGGCGGTCAGCGGCGGCAAGTCATCTTCGCCCCACAACCGCGCAATGCCCTCCAGGTATTCACCGGTGCGATTGGCCTGGTCACCCTGCAAGTCGTACAAGCCGATGCCTGCGTGAGTGTCGAGATAGGCGAAAGGCTGATCCTTGCGCGACATCAAGGCGATGAGGCGGGTCAAGACCAGGTGTTTGAACACGTCGGCGTGATTGCCGGCGTGGAAGGCGTGACGATAATTCATGGCGGCTCCTGCGAAGGCCGCCGAGTTTACCTTGAAGCGCGCCGAACGTCAGGGGTTCGCGGCCGAACGGACGAACAGTCATCAGCCCGGCCCTGTGGCGAGCTACGACAAACTACAAGCGCCGTCCTTGCACCGCTCGCACTCCTCGCAGAAGGGTGCCGGACTTCTCAAGCTCAGTATTTGCGCTAGGGAAAGCTGAGGGGCCAGGGCTGCGGTGAGCTTTTCCGGGGCGCCGGGCGCGATGGGTGCGGCGCCTTTTGCGACCATTGCGGCGCCGCCCACCTGGATCGGCACGCTGCTGAAGATTCCGCCCGGTCCGATGTTGATCCAGTGTCCCCCCGCCTGGATGGTCGCGCTGGCGCCCGCCTCCAACACGACCTGCTGGCCGGCGCTGACATGAAATTCCCCAGCAGCGCTGACGGCCTGGTTGGCGACGCGAATGTGCCGGTCGCCCATGACCAGTAAATGATCGTCCTGGCGGATTTCAACCTGGCGTCGCCCCTGAGTGACGCGCTGTTCGTCAGCCTTGAGCTCATGTCGTGCCAGGCCGGTGACGACGATGCTGCGCTGGTGATCGACCTGCACGCGCTGGTCATGCAGTACGTGCTGGGTCCAGTTGCGCTGGGCCCGCAGGTAGATTTCCTCGGCGCCCTTGCGGTCTTCGATGCGCAACTCGTTGTAGCCGCCACCACCCGGGCTGCTCTGGCTGCGCAGGATGCTGCGGGTCTTGTCCGCCGGCAGGTCGAGCGGCACCGGGTTGGCACCGTTCGGCAGACAGCCAACCACCAACGGCTTGTCGACGTCGCCCTCCATGAATCCCACCAGGACTTCCATGCCGACCCGAGGAATCATCACGCTGCCGTAATGACCATGAGCCCAACCGGTGGCCACGCGCAGCCAGCAACTGGACTGTTCGTCACGCTCACCGTCGCGGTCCCAGACCAGTTGCACCTTGACCCGCCCGAACGCATCGCAATGGATCTCACTGCCCTGCGGCCCCGTCACCACGGCAGGCTGATAGCCGTTAACGGTCGGCTTCTTGTGCTGCAAGGGCGGACGAAAGAACACATCCCACGGCGTTGCGAGAAAGGTATTACGGTAGCCTTGGAACTCTTCCGGGCCAATCGAGGCGGACTCTTCAAGCACTTGCGGCTGGCGGCCATGGTGATCAATTTGCGTCAGCAACCAGAGGTCATTCCATTGCGCCCGCGGGTGCTCCTTGATGCGCATGAAATGCCCGCTGGCAAAGGCACTGTCGTCACCGCCACCCTGCGCCACGCGATGGTCGGCGCCATGGCGTTCGAGGGTGCGCCGGGCCAGGAGCTTGCCATCCTCGCGGTCGATGAACTGGCCCGGGTAGTGATAGCTCTCAAGCGATGGTAATCGCTGGTTGTCGAGGCTTGCCTGAAGCTGCAGGCCAGGCTTGCGAAAGTCATAATCGTGCAGTGTCACGGCGGTGGTACGGGTCTGCAGACGCACCGCCAGGCGCTTGATCGCCGGCTCGTCGGCGGCCATGCCGCTGCCCGGCAGGTACAGCGTCGATTCAGGCAAGCGAGGAAACATCGTCTGGTCGTCGCCGAACACCAACAGGTGGCCGCCAAGGCTGTGCTGGAAGTGATAGTGAATGCCGACCTCGGCGCAAATCCGCTCGATAAAGGCCAGATCGCTTTCACCGTACTGCACACAATATTCACGTTCTGGGTATTGCCCGCCAAGGCTGAACTGGTAGGCGTCGGCGAAGATGCCGTGGTCCTTCAAGATGCGGGCGACGATATCCGGCACGCTCAGGTGCTGGAAAACTCGCCGGTTGATGCGATGGCGCAAGTACGCCAGGCGCGGCACCAGGCTGATCTGGTAGCGGGACAAGCGCTTGCCCGAATCGTCTTGGGCCACGCTGTAGACCTGGCCATGTATTCCACCACCTCGATCATCGAAGCTCAGGTACGCCTGGCGATGCAGTAGATCTTCAAGCGCCAGGTCGGGCCGCTCACTGACCAGCTCCAGGTCAAAGCAGTAGGGCTGGCTGATAGCTTCCTTGCCCTTGAACTCAAGCACCCTGAGCTCATTTGGCCCGCTGTCGAACGTCAGCGTGAAACGTGGTTGGTTGGCAGGCGCGAACATCCGATGTGCCTCTGCTTAATGAAGACGGGCGATTCTGCATCAGCTATTCGGAGTCTGGATCGGACGTCGTGAAAAACAGATTTGCCTTACATCTGATAAGCCAAAAACTTCGTGGCGCGCTGTATTTTCTGACAGACAAATTTTGGGCCGTGGTGGCTGGAAGCATTCGCACGCATGAATCAGCAGTTTCTTACAACCCGACGGGCCTCAAGGCTGCAAAAAGGCGTGATAACGTTCCTGGTCAAAAAACGCAACGGACGCAACCATGACAGCCCGCTACACAAAAATCGCAATGCTCCTGGCACTCGCCGCCTTCGCTTTCCTCACGGTGTTCAACAACGTTACGGACTACAGCTCCAACTTCAATTTCGTGCATCACGTCCTGAGCATGGACACCACCTTCCCCGACAATGCCGCCCGGTATCGCGCCATCAAGCACCCGTGGATGTGGCACGGCGCCTATTGGCTGATCATCCTCGGCGAAGCAATGACCTGCGGATTGCTGGCCTACGGCGCACTGAAACTCTGGCAAGCACGCCACGCCAAGGGGACAGTTTTCACCCGCGCCAAGGGGAGCGCCATTATCGGACTCACAGTCGGATTCTTCGTCTGGTTCTTCGGGTTCATGGTCGTCGGCGGCGAATGGTTCCTGATGTGGCAATCCGAAGTCTGGAATGGCCAGGAGGCCGCTTTCAGGTTCTACATGGCCCTACTCGGCGTGCTGATCTTCCTCAACCAGCCCGACGATTCGGCCGGGCACCCATGAAAAACGGCCCGTCTCCAAGGGAGGCGGGCCGTTTTTTTGATACTAGGGACGAGCCGTGCAGGCCTCGCCGAAAGCTTACTGGTTCAAGCGGAAATCTTTCTCGGCCGCATCGAAGCGCTGCAGCATACCGGCGGTAGGCGAGCCCATCTTGCTGACGAAATAGATAGCCAGGCTGGCGAAAATGAAGCCAGGGATGATTTCGTACAGGCCCAGCAGTTCGAAATGTTTCCAGACAACGACGGTGATCGCGCCAACCAGGATACCGGCCAGGGCGCCATTGCGAGTCATGTTCTTCCAGATCACCGAGATCAGGACCACCGGACCAAACGCGGCACCGAAACCGGCCCAGGCGTAGCTCACCAGACCCAATACACGGTTTTCCGGGTTAGCGGCCAGGGCGATGGCGATCAATGCCACCAACAGCACCATGGCACGACCGACCCAGACCAGTTCCAGCTGGGAGGCGCTCTTGCGCAGGAAAGTCTTGTAGAAGTCTTCGGTCAAGGCGCTCGAGCACACCAGCAACTGGCAGCTCAGGGTGCTCATCACAGCAGCCAGGATGGCCGACAGCAGGACACCGGCAACCCAAGGGTTGAATAGGATCTTGGCCAGTTCGATGAACACACGCTCAGGGTTTTCGCTGACCGGACCGGCGACTTCAGGATGCGCCGAGAAGTAAGCGATGCCGAAGAAACCGACGGCAACGGTGCCGCCCAGGCACAGGATCATCCAGGCCATGGAGATGCGACGCGCCTTGGCGATCGACTTGACCGAATCCGCCGCCATGAAGCGCGCCAGGATGTGCGGTTGGCCGAAGTAGCCCAGGCCCCAGCCCATCAGCGAGATGATCCCGATGAAGGTGGTGTTTTTCAGCATGTCGAACGAAGTAGGATCTTTCGCTTCGATGGCCAGGAAAGTGGTGTCGACGCCGCCAGTGGCCAGCAGCACGATAATCGGCGTAAGGATCAACGCGAAGATCATCAGGGTGGCTTGTACGGTATCGGTCCAGCTCACGGCCAGGAAACCACCAATGAAGGTGTAGGCGATGGTCGCGGCAGCACCGGCCCACAGCGCGGTCTCGTAGGACATGCCGAAGGTGCTTTCGAACAGACGGGCACCGGCGACAATGCCGGAAGCGCAATAGATGGTGAAGAACACCAGGATAACTACCGCCGAGATGATCCGCAGCAAGCCGCTGGTATCTTCAAACCGGCTGGAGAAATAGTCTGGCAGCGTCAGCGCATCGCCGTTGTGCTCGGTCTGGACCCGCAGGCGACCGGCCACGAACAGCCAGTTCAGGTACGCACCGACGATAAGGCCGATGGCGATCCAGCTTTCCGACAGGCCGGACATGTAGATTGCTCCGGGCAACCCCATCAACAACCAGCCGCTCATATCGGAGGCGCCGGCAGAAAGCGCCGTCACGACACTGCCCAGGCTGCGACCGCCCAGGATGTAATCGGAAAGGTTATTGGTGGAGCGATAAGCCATCAGGCCGATCAGGACCATGGCTGCGATGTAGATCACGAAGGTGATCAGGGTGGGGTTGCTAACACTCATGAGTTACGCCCTGGCTTTGTTTTTATGGTGCGGTGGCAGTTGCAAGCGCCGACAACGCAGACGTTGTACCGACGGTTTGCAGACCCGCAAATTTATGACTGATGTTTCCCCAGGAAAGCCATCAGCCGATGCCCCTCGGCTTGGAGCCGGTTGCACCTTGGCCGCGAATGCTATTCAACAAAGCAAATAAGGTGCAACCAGTTTCATTCAAATAAGTTGCACCTAGTCGGAAACCTCTTACAGAAGGCGCCATTATGCCCGCTATTGGTGCAATTCATCCAATTCGTTGATCCGCAGCGCACCAATAAAGCGCACAAAATAAAAGTGCTACGCCGCGTCCAGATGAGCTGCTCATTATTTCGACAAAAAACAGGTTGCACCCGGTTGCACCTCATCCAGCTCGCAGCTAATCTTGCCGCCAGCTGATGCCACGCGGTACGTGGCAAACATGAGGATAAAAATATGGCTACCACCACCCTTGGGGTCAAACTCGACGACCCGACCCGCGAACGCCTCAAGGCGGCCGCGTCCTCGATTGATCGCACGCCACACTGGCTGATCAAGCAGGCAATCTTCAATTACCTGGAGAAACTCGAGGGTGGTGCAACCCTGACCGAACTGAACGGGTCGGTCCGCGCCGACAGCGACGACGCTGGCGAAGTCCAAGCCGATCACGCTCACCAGTGCTTCCTCGAATTCGCCGAGAGCATCCTTCCGCAATCGGTCTTGCGCGCATCCATTACCGCCGCTTACCGCCGCCCGGAACCGGAAGTGGTGCCAATGCTGATCGAGCAGGCCCGCCTGCCGGCTGAAATGGCCGAGGCCACCAACAAGCTCGCCGCGTCGATTGCCGAAAAACTGCGTAACCAGAAGAGTGCCGGCGGCCGTGCCGGAATTGTTCAGGGCCTGCTACAGGAATTTTCCCTGTCGTCCCAGGAAGGCGTGGCATTGATGTGCCTGGCCGAGGCGCTGCTGCGCATCCCGGACAAAGGCACCCGCGATGCCCTGATCCGCGACAAGATCAGCACTGGCAACTGGCAGCCACATCTGGGCAACAGCCCGTCGCTGTTCGTCAATGCCGCCACCTGGGGCTTGTTGCTGACCGGCAAACTGGTCGCCACTCATAATGAAGCCGGCCTGACTTCGTCCCTGAGCCGCATCATCGGCAAGAGCGGCGAGCCGATGATCCGCAAGGGCGTCGACATGGCCATGCGCCTGATGGGCGAGCAGTTCGTCACCGGCGAAACCATCGCCGAAGCCCTGGCCAACGCCAGCAAGTTCGAAGCCAAGGGCTTCCGCTATTCCTACGACATGCTGGGTGAAGCCGCACTCACCGAACATGACGCCCAGAAGTACCTGGCCTCGTACGAACAAGCCATCCACTCGATCGGCAAAGCGTCCCATGGCCGTGGGATTTATGAAGGCCCAGGTATTTCCATCAAGCTCTCGGCCCTGCATCCGCGGTACAGCCGCGCCCAGTACGAGCGCGTCATGGAAGAGCTGTACCCGCGCCTGCTGTCGCTGACCCTGCTGGCAAAGCAATACGACATCGGCCTGAATATCGACGCCGAAGAGGCCGACCGTCTCGAACTGTCCCTGGACCTGCTCGAGCGCCTGTGCTTCGAGCCGCAGCTGACCGGCTGGAACGGCATCGGTTTCGTGATCCAGGCGTACCAGAAGCGTTGCCCGTACGTGATCGACTACGTTATCGATCTTGCCCGTCGCAGCCGTCACCGCCTGATGATTCGCCTGGTGAAAGGCGCGTACTGGGACAGCGAGATCAAGCGCGCCCAGGTCGAAGGCCTGGAAGGCTACCCGGTCTACACCCGCAAGGTGTACACCGACGTTTCCTACATCGCTTGCGCGCGCAAGCTGCTGTCCGTGCCGGAAGTCATCTACCCGCAGTTCGCCACGCACAACGCCCACACCCTGTCGGCCATCTACCACATCGCCGGTCAGAACTATTACCCGGGCCAGTACGAGTTCCAGTGCCTGCACGGCATGGGTGAACCGTTGTACGAGCAAGTTGTAGGCAAAGTCTCCGAAGGCAAGCTGAACCGTCCGTGCCGTGTGTACGCTCCGGTCGGCACCCACGAAACACTGCTGGCCTACCTCGTACGCCGCTTGCTGGAAAATGGCGCGAATACCTCGTTCGTCAACCGCATCGCCGACCAGTCGATTTCCATCCAGGAACTGGTGGCCGATCCAGTGGCCAGCATCGAGCAGATGGCAACCCTGGAAGGCGGTTTCGGCCTGCCGCACCCGCGCATCCCTCTGCCGCGCGACCTGTATGGCAGCGAACGCGCCAACTCCAGCGGCATCGACCTGGCCAACGAACATCGCCTGGCGTCGCTGTCCTGCGCCCTGCTGGCCACCGCCCATAACGACTGGAAAGCCGCGCCGATGCTCGGTTGCGCCGCCAGCGAGGAAACCCCGGCAGCGGTGCTGAACCCGTCCGATCACCGCGATGTGGTCGGTCATGTGCAGGAAGCCACCGTCGCCGATGTCGACAACGCCATCCAGTGCGCACTCAACGCCGCACCGATCTGGCAGGCCACGCCACCGGCCGAGCGCGCTGCGATCCTTGAGCGCGCCGCCGACCTGATGGAAGGCGAGATCCAGCCGCTGATGGGCCTGCTGGCCCGCGAAGCCGGCAAGACCTTCGCCAATGCCATCGCCGAAGTGCGTGAAGCGGTGGATTTCCTGCGCTATTACGCGGTGCAGGCCCGCAACGATTTCACCAACGACGCCCACCGCCCACTCGGCCCGGTTGTGTGCATCAGCCCGTGGAACTTCCCGTTGGCGATTTTCAGTGGCCAGGTCGCCGCCGCACTCGCCGCCGGCAACCCGGTACTGGCCAAGCCCGCCGAGCAGACGCCGTTGGTGGCTGCCCAAGCGGTGCGCCTGATGCTCGAAGCGGGCATTCCGGAAGGCGTCCTGCAACTGCTGCCGGGTCGCGGCGAAACCGTCGGCGCGCGCCTGGTAGGTGACGATCGGGTCAAAGGCGTGATGTTCACCGGTTCCACCGAAGTCGCCCGTCTGCTGCAACGCAACGTCGCCGGTCGCCTGGACAACCAGGGCCGACCGATTCCGCTGATCGCCGAAACCGGTGGCCAGAACGCAATGATCGTCGACTCCTCGGCGCTGACCGAACAAGTGGTCATCGACGTGGTGTCCTCGGCCTTCGACAGCGCCGGCCAGCGTTGCTCGGCCCTGCGGGTCCTGTGCTTGCAGGAAGATTCCGCCGACCGCGTCATCGAAATGCTCAAGGGCGCCATGGCCGAATCGCGCCTCGGCAACCCGGAACGCCTGTCGGTGGACATCGGCCCGGTGATCGACGCCGAAGCCAAGGCCGGCATCGAGAAACACATCCAGGCCATGCGCGACAAAGGCCGCACCGTGTATCAGATGGCTATCGCCGACAGCGACGAATGCAAGCGCGGCACCTTTGTGATGCCGACCCTGATCGAGCTGGAAAGCTTCGATGAGCTGCAGCGCGAAATCTTCGGCCCGGTGCTGCACGTGGTGCGCTACAAGCGCAAGGAGCTGGACCAGTTGATCAACCAGATCAACGCCTCCGGCTATGGCCTGACCCTTGGCGTGCACACGCGTATCGACGAGACCATCGCCAAGGTCATCGACAACGTCCATGCCGGTAACGTCTACGTGAACCGCAACATCGTCGGTGCCGTGGTCGGTGTGCAGCCGTTCGGCGGCGAAGGCCTGTCGGGCACCGGTCCCAAGGCCGGCGGCCCGCTGTACCTGTACCGACTGCTGTCGACACGTCCTACCGATGCGATCCAGCAATCGTTCGTGCGTGGCGATGCCCTGGCGGCGCCGGACCTGCGTTTGCGCGACGCCATGGGTAAACCGCTGGCGGCGCTGCAAGCCTGGGCCGACAGTCAGAAACTCGCCGAACTGAGCGCCTTGTGCGTGCAGTTCGCGGCCCAGTCGCAGAGCGGTATTACCCGCCAGCTGACCGGCCCGACCGGCGAACGCAACAGCTACGCCATCCTGCCGCGTGAGCACGTGCTGTGCCTGGCCGACGTCGAAGGCGATCTGCTGACGCAACTGGTGGCCGTACTGGCCGTCGGCGGCTCGGCCGTGTGGCCGGAAACCGACACCAGCAAGGCGGTGTTCGCACGCTTGCCGAAAGATATTCAGGCACGCATCCAACGGGTGGCAGATTGGACCAAGGATGAAGTGGTCTTCGACGCGGTCTTGCATCACGGCGACTCGGACCAACTGCGTGGCGTTTGCCAGCAAGTGGCCAAGCGCGCCGGGGCCATTGTCGGGGTACATGGTTTGTCCCAGGGCGAAACCAATATTGCCTTGGAGCGCCTGGTGATCGAGCGCGCGCTGAGCGTCAACACCGCCGCGGCGGGCGGCAACGCCAGCCTGATGACCATCGGCTAAACCGCTGTAGGCCAGGCACCCGCGATGGGTGCCTGGTAACCGAATCCTGATGTGTGTGAGCCCGCGCCTTCAGCAGTACCGTTCGTCTTGAACCTCTGCTTACCTGTCAACTTTGACAGTAGCCATCAAGTCGCTTTCGCGATTGGATGGGGTTGTAAGGTGCGCATGTGCACTGGGCATAGGAGAACGGTGATGGCAACGGGAACGGTTAAGTGGTTTAACGTAGAAAAAGCCTTCGGTTTCATTACGCCAGACGAGGGTGAACAGGATCTGCTTGCGCTTTATTCTGACATTCAATCGGCGGGTTACAAGGCCCTCCAAGAGAATCAAAGGGTTGAATTTGACGTTACGCAAGGACCGAAAGGACCACAAGCAGTTAACATCCGGCCAATTTGAATCTACGATTCCTCTCCGGTACAAACGAGGCGGAACGGAATGCTCAAACATCACGAAAATCTGAGGTAAAAGACTATGGTTGAGAGGGCTCCCCCCTCAACCATTGGGCTTCCATATTTGGATCTTCATCCGAGCCGAACCCGGACACGCCTGATCCGTGGCGAGGGAAGCTTGCTTCCACTTTTTGATTAGCGCCACCCCTTCTGTTCCATCACCCAAATCAATCATCCTGTTCACCCTCCATCCCCACGCCTAGACTCGGCCCATTCCAAAAAAAGGTAGGCCGCCATGTCCGAGACATTGCTCAGTTCCCGCAATCTGGCTTTCGAGCTGTACGAAGTCCTCGATGCCGAGGGCCTGACCCAGCGCGAACGATTTGCCGAGCACAACCGCGAAACCTTCGACGCAGCCCTAGGCACCGCCCGCAGCATTGCCGAGAAATTTTTCGCGCCTCACAACCGTAAGAATGATGAAAACGAACCGCGCTACGAGAACGGCGAGGCGATCCTGATTCCCGAGGTGAAACCGGCGGTGGATGCCTTTCTGGAGGCCGGTTTCCTCAACGCCGCGCGCAGCTTCGACGCCGGCGGCATGCAACTGCCGACATTGCTGTCCCAGGCCTGCTTCGCGCATTTCCAATCGGCCAATGCCGCTTCGACCTCTTATCCGTTCTTGACCATGGGCGCGGCGAACCTGATCGAAAGCTTCGGCAGCGACGAGCAGAAACAACGTTTCCTGCAACCGATGATCGACGGCCGTTTTTTCGGCACCATGGCCCTGACCGAGCCCCATGCAGGCTCTTCGCTGGCGGATATTCGTACGCGCGCAGAGCCGGCATCCGACGGTACCTATCGACTCAAGGGCAACAAGATCTTCATTTCCGGCGGCGATCATCCGCTGTCGGAAAACATCGTGCACATGGTCCTGGCGAAACTGCCGGATGCACCGCCAGGTGTGAAAGGCATTTCGCTGTTTATCGTGCCCAAGTTTTTGGTCAAGGACGACGGCAGCCTCGGCCCGCGTAACGACGTGCTGTTGGCCGGACTGTTCCACAAGATGGGTTGGCGCGGCACCACGTCTACCGCGCTCAACTTCGGTGACAATGGCGAATGTGTCGGTTATCTCGTAGGAAAACCGCACCACGGCCTGAGCTATATGTTCCAGATGATGAACGAGGCGCGAATCGGCGTGGGTATGGGCGCGGTGATGCTGGGCTATGCCGGCTATCTGTACTCCCTCGAATACGCCCGCGAACGTCCGCAGGGCCGGGTACCCGACAGCAAGGACCCGACCGCCGCGCCCGTGGCGATCATCCAGCACGCCGACGTGCGCCGCATGTTGCTGACGCAAAAAGCCTACGTGGAAGGCTCATTTGACTTGGGCCTGTACGCGGCAAGGCTGTTCGACGACACCACGACCCTTGAAAGCGAGGCCGAGCGCCGCAGGGCCCATGAGCTGTTGGACCTGCTGACGCCGGTCGTCAAATCCTGGCCATCGGAGTTCTGCCTTAAGGCCAACGAGCTGGCGATTCAAATCCTCGGCGGCCACGGCTACACCCGCGAATATCCGGTGGAGCAGTATTACCGCGACAATCGCTTGAACCCGATTCATGAGGGCACCCACGGTATCCAGTCGCTGGACTTGCTGGGGCGCAAACTGGCGCAAAACGGCGGTGCCGGGCTCAAACAACTGATTCGCCTGGTGGCCGACACCACCGAACGTGCCCAGCCCTATGAATCGCTGGCGTCCTTGCGTCAGCCGCTGGAAGCCCTGGTTGCGCGCCTGCAAACGGTCACCCTCGGCCTGCTGACAGACCTGGCCCAAGGCCAGGTCAACAGCAGCCTGGCCAACTCAGCGCTGTACTTGAAGGTCTTCGGGCACATGGTGATCGGCTGGCGCTGGCTGGAACAGGCGATCCGTGCCGAGGAAGGACTTGCCAGGGGCAATCCAGCGGACAGCGACTTCTATCACGGCAAGCTGCAGGCCGCGCGCTACTTCCTGACTTGGGAAGTGCCAGGCTGCCATCACGAACTGGCAATTCTAGAGACGCGAGACGATACCTGCCTGGCGATGCGGGACGAGTGGTTCTGAGCCAAGACATTCAACACGGCTGGAAATCCATCGCGAGAAAGCTCGCGATGGGCTTCACGCCTGCTGAATAGTCTTGGCAATCACCTCGACCGTGGCGTTGACCTGTTCCTGGCATCGGTCGAGTTCCGCCCGGTGCTGCTTTTGCATCTCGATCTGCTGCGAGCACAGGTTCATGGCCGCCAGCACCAGCAGGCGGTCACCGATCAGCGTCGGATATTTGCGCTTGGTATCGGCCAGGGCGGACTTGAGCATCGAAGCGGCGTCCAGCAAGGCCTGCTCCTGCCCGGCCGGTGCCTTGATCGAATAATCCTCCCCGAGAATCGAGACGACTGTTACCCCGCAGGCCTCGTGTTTCATGCGCTAGCCGTTGCGTTGCTGGCGCGTTCGACCAGGGCCTGGATACGTGCGGTGGTAGCGCCATGCAATTCCTCCTGCTCCATGAGGTTCAGTTGCAGGCTTTCGTTTTCATCCTTGGCCTTGGCCAGTTCAGCGCTCAGGGTTTCGTTCAGGCTGGTGAGGTGGCGGTTCTGTTGCACCAGGTCGTTGACCAATTGCTCCAGCTGACTGAGGGATGCTTCCAACATATTGATTTCCAGGCTTTTTCAAGGGGCGCGTACGATAAAGAAAAGTCACCGTCGGCGCCACGACTCAGAGGGCGGCAGTGCTCCGCTCGCGAGCTGTAAAGACTGTGAACACAGCATCTGGTTCCGACCCTTCGTCGCACCGCCGGTCACGGAGTGCGACAAAAGCACGCAGCGCCCTCAAGACTTGAGTCGCCAGACCGATAAGTCAGTGAAACCAGTCACAGCCCCGCACGGACGCGCTTCTTCACGGTAACTTCCATGTCCCTACGTAATATGAACATCGCGCCGCGGGCGTTCCTGGGGTTTGCCCTGATCGGCGCCCTGATGCTGGCCCTTGGGGTGTTTGCCCTGAGCCAGATGAGCAAGATTCGCGTGTCAGGCGATAACATCGCCCAGAACAGCGTGCCCAGTATCAAGGCGCTTAATGAATTTACTCAACTCACCCTGCGCCTGCGCGTGCTGTCCTATCGCCTGCTGACTAACCGCGAGGCGGATACCCAGCAAAAAACCCTGGATCTGTTCGAGCAGCGCAACCAGCAAGTCCGCGCCGCACAGACTGCCTATGAAAAGCTCATCAGCGCGCCGGAAGAGCGGGCCGCGTATGACCAGTATGTGCAATTGCTCAATCAGTACCGCCAGCTCGAAGAGCGGATGAAAACCCTGTCGCGCAACAATCAGGTCAACGAACTGCAAGCGCTGCTCAACACCGAGCTGATGAGCAATTCCGACGCCATCAACGCAGTGCTGGCGCGTTTGACAGACATCAATAACCAGCAAGCGGAAGACTTCAATAAAAACGCGGCGCAACAATATTCCACCGCCTTCAACTGGGTCGTCGCCCTGCTGGTCATCGCCACCGGCCTGACTATGCTGTTCGCCTGGCTGCTGACCAACAGCATCACCAAGCCGATCGCCAACGCATTGGATGCCGCCGAGGAAATCGCCAAGGGCAACCTGACCCGGCCGATTACGGTTGACGGCAGCGACGAAGCCGGCCGTCTGCTGCGCGCCATGGCAACCATGCAGGACAAGTTGCGCGACACCCTGCAACGGATCTCCGGCTCAGCCACGCAACTGGCCTCCGCCGCCGAAGAGCTCAACAGCGTCACCGACGAAAGCGCACGTGGCCTGACCCAGCAGAACAACGAAATCGAGCAGGCCGCCACGGCGGTCAACGAGATGACCAGCGCCGTGGAAGAAGTCGCGCGCAACGCGGTCAGCACCTCGGAGGCGTCCAAAAACGCAACGACCTCGGCAGGCGATGGCCGCGACCTGGTGCAGGAAACGGTCGGCGCCATCGAACGCATGAGCGCCGATGTACAGAGCACCGCGACGCTGATCGGCAACCTCGCCAACGAATCCCGCGATATCGGCAAGGTGCTCGATGTCATCCGTGGCCTGGCGGACCAGACCAACTTGCTGGCCCTCAACGCCGCCATCGAAGCGGCCCGTGCGGGTGAAGCCGGTCGTGGTTTTGCGGTCGTGGCCGATGAAGTACGCGCCCTGGCCCATCGTACCCAACAATCGACCAGCGAGATCGAACGCATGATCGGCAGCATCCAGAGCGGCACCGAACACGCCGTGGACTCGATGCGCAACAGCACCGAGCGCGCCGAGTCGACGCTGAACATCGCCCGCGGTGCCGGGATGTCCCTGGACACGATCAACAGCGCTATCGTCGAAATCAACGAACGCAACCTGGTGATCGCCAGCGCCGCCGAAGAACAGGCCCAAGTGGCCCGTGAAGTCGATCGCAACCTGGTGAACATCCGCGACCTGTCGGTGCAATCGGCCACCGGCGCCAACCAGACCAGCGCCGCCAGTGCCGAACTGTCGCGCCTGGCGGTGGATTTGAACAGCATGGTTGGGCGGTTCAGCCTCTAAACCGCGTAACGGATGGTAGTGAGCAATCATCCGCCTGGCTTTTGTGGCGAGGGAGCTTGCTCCCGCTGGGCCGCGCAGCGGCCCCGTCCTTAAAAGCGACGACTGCTTCGCAGCCGAGCGGGAGCAAGCTCCCTCGCCACAGTGTTTCCACTCTGGAATCCGCCCTTTTTTCAAACCTCCGGCTTACCTGGGATCGACGATATCCAGGGCCCGGCTTGCCAATAGCTCCCCAATCTCGATCAACTGTTGCAGCCCCAACGCAACGTGTCGTCGCGAGCCTTTCAGGTCGAAGGCCAGGTCACTGGCCATCGCATTGGCCGAGGCCAGGGTTTCGCTGAGGTTGGCCAACAGGCTTTCAACATCGACGCCCTCCACGACGGTGAACAGCTGGTCAGGCGCCTTCTTCTTGGGCTGGGCGGTTTTAGGGTTCAGATAGGAATCGATGACCTGCTCGGTGTTGACGTCGGCCGCGATATCCAGATGCAGCGGTGGAACGGGTGGGTCTGGGATGAGTTTGTCCATATGGACCTCCTAACGTCAGTCGGATCCGCCACTGTTCGCGACTAAACGAAGTGGGGTGGCGGCTGTGCACAGGTTAGTCGACCGGGACGTTAGGAAACCGGCGCACTCGGAAGTGCCCTGCGCACAGCCACCATAAAATCAGACAAAACCTTAACCTGACTTCAAGGAGACCTTGCGCCTAACGAAATACCGAGCGACTAAACCCGACCGCTGATGGGCAGCGGCGAACAAAGACTAGGCACCGAAATCGGCAGGCGCAAGAGGCTGGAATTTTCTAGGAAATGTCCTGCAAGTCAATGGGGAATATTCTTTCCGCCGATTCCTACGGCGAGCCTGTTTAGACATTTTCCGACACGAACCCTGCCTGCAAAACCACCATGACTACTGAAGCGGCTGCTCCACTGGATCAGAAGGCGCAGCTGTACCGGCCGAGTCCATCACCTTCGCGGAACGCCCTGTCTCGAGATCCCGAACCTCGTAATACCACCACTTCATCGAAGACCTGCCATAAAGACCGTAGGTACGACCACCGACCAGATCAACCGTCATCTCCACGGGCCAACTGTATTCAGTTCCAATGGCGTGCTTGACGGAAAGCTTGTGCCGTCCTGCTCCGAGTCGATATTCAGTTTGACGGGCTAGCCAATATAACGACGTATCGTCATCGATCTTGGATATCGACAGACTTTTGTCGAACTGCCGAATCGTTGCGACCTCGTCCCAGGGTTTTCCTTCTGCGCTTTTATGCTCGTAGTGAATGCAACCGGTCAAGGTGAAGCAAGTCAAACCCATTGCAATAAAGCGTGAAACAACATCATGTCTCATCAATGGCCCTCCAAGGCACTTTATTTCGATCTAGCGAAAAAATGGCGCAGTTTTATTTAACACCTCAGCGATACGCACCCCTTCCTCCTTTTAATTGAACCCGCTCCCGCCCCCTGAAAGCAAAAAACACCCCTTCAGTTTTTGCACAACTTTACTCATCTCCGCAAGCGGAGGAGTATCGCCCGAGGAATATATACTACACAGCGACATATCTTCAGGATAATCAAAATCCGCATATATCTCTTGAAGCCTACGCAACTTGCTTTCATCGCTCTCAGTGGATTCTTCGATACAAAGCAAAAATGCTAGGCGCCATTTATCTATACCGAAAGCAACGTCCTCTCCTTGCAGTTGCCCCTCGATCAACGAGAGAAGTTCTTCATCAGATAAGTAGTCGCCGCCCGCGATTAAAACGACATCCTGACTGTCCTCACCATCTTCAAGCTTATCGATAGCATATTTAAAAACATCATTTCTTTTCACCCACCCCTTCTTGAGCCCTAAATGGATGGTCGACCAGCACACCAATCCTAACTTCGACAGCATGTTGAATGGTGACATAAATTGTTCCTACCTTCTGGGAGTCTGGTTAGGTCTTCCAGTCACCTGACCGCCGGGAATAAAACGCCGATGGGTCACATTTCCCTCATCAACAATCCACTCAAACACGCCACTAACTCCATTGTTACTGCCTTCAATTTGCCTTAGCTCGGAAACTCTTAGCACAACCCCGCCAGCACCCTTGGTTGGTATTTCGAACTTTGCAGCAGCACCAGCGTAATTATCGATAATATCGTTGAAGCCGTGCTGTCCATCAGGAAGCTTATTAGCGCTCCCAACCCTTGGCTTGCCTAGAACTGAGTTATCAATCCCCTTAGGACCATCCCCAACAACCCCAACCTTAACCCCGGTTGTACCACCCTTACCCCCAGCCGTCGACGAGAACAAATCCCTATCCGGATTCAACCCATCCGCCGCAAGCTCCGTCAAAAACGCCGCAGCATCGCCTTTATCGGTACGCGTCTTCTCGGTGATACCGGTATTGATAGCTCGCTCGTTACTTCGAGTAATTTCCCAAAGTGCTGCCGAGCGATCGAACCCGGCGCCACGACCGTCATGCAGCAATTTCTCATTGGTCGGAATCTCATCCGCCAACTGTTTGGTCACTTGCAAGCAAGCCGCCGGGTTAGTCCGGCAGTACTGGCCGAACTCTTTATTCCGAGTCGCATCCAGGTTGTTGTAGTGGTCCCTGACGGCTTGGCAATCCGCCGGAGAGGCGCAGGTGTTGAGCTTTTGTTCTCTTTCGAGCAGCTCGGCATGGAACAGGTAGTTGAAGGCAGTCGCTTTCTCGGCGATCTTCGAGCCTGTATTCAGGTCGCCGTCGACCGCCGCCGCGGCCAGCAGGCCCGTCAGTTGCGACAGCATCAGCTGCAGGTCTTTGTTTTCACCCGCGGCCTTGGCCATGCCCGGGATCAGCGCTTCGTTCAAACCGGCAGCGACCGCGCCGGTCTTGAAATCACTTCCCGTCAGTTCTGCCAGCAGTCCGCCCATGATCGCGTGGGCGACAATTTTCTGAGGGCCGCCATCCGGGAACTTGATGGTGTCACCCACCCAGTTGAAGCCCGTCGCCATCGCCACATTGCCGGCCTCTCCCAGCAGGGCAGCATTGAAGTTATCGCCGAAGCTGCCGCCGCCAATCGCAGTGGAGATGCCACTGGAAATGACCGCTCGCCCGGTCGTGCGAATTGCCGTGTCTGTCGCGTTACTCCAACGGAAGATGTCCTTGGAGGAGTTGCTGGCGCTCGATGCCGAACCCGCCGAACCTGCGGACGGCTCGACGCCTTGCGTGGTTGACCCTGCGCTGTCGGCACCGGTAAACCAGTTCTCGTCCGCATACTCCAAGGCACCCGCAGTGAAACCGGCAATCGCCGCGCTCTTCAGGCTGTCGGCGCTGGCTGTCTCTTTCAGCGCACGTCCCAGATTGCCTTTGTTATCAATGGTGCTGGTGACCGCCGTGGTGCTCAGGCTGGCGGCGACAGCAAGCTTGGCGCCTGACAGCCCGAAGCCGGCCGGCCCCATGATGAACGACATCAGAATCGCAATGGCGATCTTGGCGCCGGCGCCCAGGCCGGAGTTGTCATATTTGAAACTGTCGTGGATTTCCTTTACTTGGCGCCAATCGATGTCGCCACGCGCTTGGGCCTCTTTCATCCAGGCCAGGCCCGGCTCTGCCTTGACCATTGCATCGATGGTCTGGGTGACGCTCTGCTGATCGACTTGTTTGATATCGATGCGCAGGCCTTCGACAGCCTTGATGACCAACTTACCTTGGGCAACCAGAGTACTTTGGCGCAACGTTTCGTCGGTCCGGCCCTCGCCTTTCATCTTGTACCAGGACAGGTCGCTTTTACTCTTGGTATGGCTCTCGTCGTGGAGATCCTTGACCCCTTCGAAGATGATGCGCCCACCGCTGTCGATCGTCAGGTCGTTGCCGCTTTGCAGCTTCGCCACTTGGTAGGTCTGGTCGCCACCGCTGGCCAACAACAGGTTGCCTCCGGTGCTGATCTCACTTCCCACATGGGTCAGTTGAGTCACCTCGTCTCGACGCGCGGCCTTGCTCCCCCAGCTCCCCTTCTTCTTCATGTCATACAGCGAATAATCGCGATTCTGCTCAGCCAGCAGACTCAATTGGTTACCCGCTACCAGGTAAGCCTCATTACCCGCCGCAATCTTGCTCGCGACCATCAACAGGTCATTACGCGCCGACACCCTGACATCACCGCCCGCATCAAGCGTGGTCGCCTGCTGCTGGACGTGGTCCTCCTCCTTGTTGATTTTCTTGCCGCTGCGCTTGTAGCGGTATTCGCTGGAGTCCTCGTTCGCCGCCGCGATCAGGGCGACGTCGTTGCCGCTCAGGTTGATGTCGCCCTTGGCTTGCAAATGGCTGGCGACGACGGTCAGGTTGTTGCCGGCGGTGACGTTGAGGTCGCCGCCCGCCTTGACTTCACTGGCGTGCTGGACGGTCTGGCTCTGTTCCCAGAAATGACGCTTGTCCTGGCGCATCGAGCCGTTTTCTTCGCGAGCTGCCGAGATGACGACGTCTCTGCCGGCGCTCAGGTCGGCGTCATTGCCCGCCGTGATCGCGCCGCCCACGTTCAGCAGGTCGCGCCCCGCGCGCACGGTGAGGTTGTTGTCGGCCTCGATGCGTGCCGCGTTGTCGACCACGGAGGTTTTCGAGCTGAAGCCTTTGCCGCTGTTCTCGATGACGCTGACGGTTCGCTCATTGCGAATATCGCCGGTCAGCGACGACAGCTCGACGTCCTTGCCCTTGAGGATGCCGCCTTGCATGTTGACCAGGTCTTTGCCCGCGACCAGCTTGAGCCGCTCGCCCGCCTCGGCCAGGCGGGTGTTGACCAGATTGTTGCCGGCCGCGGCCGAGAGGTTTTCGCTGGCACGCAGCGTCCCGGCGTTCCTCAGGTCGGTGCCTGCGACCAACGTGAGGTTCTTGCCTTGGATCAGCGCTCCATCGGCCATCAACCGGTTGTTGGTTTGTGCCATGTAAAGCACCGGCACCAGCACGTGCTCGCCATTGACGACCTGGTCTTCCATCCAGACGATGTCGTGGGTCAACGCGGCGACTTGCTGCGAAGTCAGGGTGACGCCGACGGCCAGGTTCAGTTGGTCCTTGCTGGCGATGGCATTGTTCATCAAATATTTGAACATGCCTTCGTCGCTGGTTTGCCCGGCGATGAAGCGCTGCCCGGTTCGGGCAAGCACGGCTTGCTGGATCAGGCGTTGTTCGTACAGGCCATCGCCCAGGCGCTTCCAGCTGGTGTCCGGGTCGTAGCCCAGGTTGCCCAGCAGGTAATCCGAGCTCATGAACTGCTTGAGGTCGGTCAGCTCACGATTGGTTTCAATCAGATACTTGTGACCGCTGGAAGCCCAGCTTGCGTTCGACCCCTGGACCGTGGCCTGGCTTTGGTCACGGCTGTTTTGCGCCGCGGTCGTGCTGTCGACGACATGGAACAGGCCATTGTCCCCCGTCGGCAAGACGAACCCCGGCAGGGTGGTCGGATTGACCTGTTGTTGGGCCAAGTCAGGCGGCAGCTGTGGATTGAGCACCACGACAGCCGGTCGCGCAGTGTTGGCAACGCCGGTGGCGGCGGACTTGGTCGCGCCCGCCAGCGGGGCCTGGAACTGCACGATACTGCTGTTCTGCAGCTGTTGTGTCGCCTGGATGCTGATGTTGCCGCCCGATTGAACGACAGCCGGCGCCAGCGATTCCCCTGGCGTCACGGTCGTGATGTCACTTACCTGGCGGAAACGGTTCAACGCATCGACAGGCAGCTGCTTGGGATTGGCCTGGGCGTTGTAGGGAACGATGACTCTGGCGCGGAAGCGTTCGTCGGTTCCGTCGGTGACCCTGCCGGTATTCCAGGTGCGCGTCCTGACGCTGGTGCCGGAAGCGGCGCCAACGTTGGCGAAGTTGTCCGCAGTGATCAGCAGATCGCCCGCTGACGCCATGACACTGTGTTGGTTGGTGACCGTGGAGCCGTCGACGGTCAGCTTCGCGCCGCTCTTCAGGGTGGCGCTCGCCGAGTCTTCAATCACGACGCTTTGGAAGGTTTCCTTGGCCACATAGTCGACGTTGTGGTGATCGCCGCCGCAGTCGTAGCAGGTCACGCTGATGGCACCCGACACCAGCTCATCGGTGGTCGAGAAGACGTCCTTGCGGTTGACCAAGACCTGACTGCGCAGCGACATGTCCTTGGCCGACTCCAGGGTGCCGGAGATATTTTCCAGCAGTGCACTGCGGGCGATGCCGTCACGGGCCGTCATATTCAACGCCGCCAGGCTGTAGACGTCGGCGTAATGGTTGGTGAAGCTGTTGAAACGCAGCGCCATGTCCGCGCCACTGAACATTAACCCGCGATCATTACGGGCCTCGTTGGCAATCAGCTCGACGGTATCGGCGCCACCCAGCGTGCCGGTGTTGATCAGGCTCGTGGCGGTCAGAGAGAACTTGCCGCCGCCTGTGATCCGTCCGGCATTGTTCAAGGTCCCGAGGCTGGTGACGTTAGTGGTGCCGCCTCCAGTCAGGCGCGAGCCGTTCGAAAGCCCGATGCTCGCGGCGCGCAAATCGAATTGGTCGACGCTGCTGAGACGGCTGTCTCCGGTGCCGGCGTAGGCTCCCGTCAATTGCAGATCGAAATCATCGTCGCTGCTGATCGTGCCTGCATTGTTCCAGGCGTCGCCGGTTGCCTTGAGGCTTTTGACCGCCAGCAATTTGCCAGTGGCGGCCTGATTGAGCTGGCCCACCTTCAGGTTCAGGGCATTGGCCTGGATATCCGAGCTGTTGTCCCAGCGCGCCGCGTCGACCGTCAAGGTGCCGGAGGTGGTGAGGCTGCCGCCGACGTTGGCGAACCTGGCGAGATCTACATCCAAAATGCCCGTGCCCACGTGACGAATATCGCCACCGGCGTTGTTGAAGCCTGCCATTTTCAAGGACAGGTTCTCGGTGGCCGCCTCGATCACGCCGCGTTGGTTGTCGAGCAATTGGTCAACTGTGAGCGCCGCGATGCCGCGCTGGCCCACCGAACGCAATTTGCCGTCCTGGTTATCGATGGACGCGGCCCTGACCAGCAATCCATTGGAGCCTTCGACAAGACCGGACCGGTTGTTCAACGCGCCGGTCAGCGTCAGATCGATCGTATCCGCCGCCAGCTTTCCATGGTCGTTGTCCAGGTCTTTGGCACCCACCTTCAGCGCCTCCTTGGCAAGCACCGATCCAGTGCGGTTCTCAAGGGTGGTGGTGGCGATCTCAGCGGTCCCAGACAACGCCGAAACCTGCCCGCCGTTGTTGAGCAACGCCTGTTTCGCATCGAGGTCGACCGACTGCGCCTGAAGCAATCCCGCCTGGCCGACGGAGGTGAGCGACAGGCCGTTGTCCAGCACCGTGTCCAGGGTTGCTTTCAGCCAACCGCCGACACTGGCGACGACGCCACCACGGTTGTCGAGGCTGCTCGCCTCGACATCCACGTTCCCGGCCTGGGCGATGGCGTTGCCGTCTCGGTTGACGAAGTCGCCGGACATATCAACCTTCAGGCCACCCTGGCTGAGAAGGCTGCCGTTGGCGTTATCGAGACTGCCACCGCTGATCGTCAAGCCCTGCTCGGTGCTGATGATCGCCTCGCCGTTATTGAGCAGTCGCTGGTAAGCGGTCAGGCTCATGGCCTCGACCGAGGCGATGTAACCCTCGTCGCTGTTGATGATGTTGTCTGCGGTCAGGGTCAGTTTCCCCTGGCTGATCAGCTTGCCGCCCTGCTGGTTGAACCTTTTCAGCGTCGCAAGCGTGTCAGCCTGGCTGGTGATTTGTCCCCCGCTGTTTTCAACGCTGCCGCCCTTTAGGGTCAGCGCGGCGTCGGTCGCGATTTTGCCGCTGCTGTTATCCAGCACATCCGTTTCGAGCTTGAGAAGGTCGTTGCTGCTGATGACCCCTGCGCTGTTCTTCAGCGTCCCGGCCACCAGGGTCTGCTCGCCGTTGCTGGCGATGGTTCCCTTGTCGCGGTTATCCAGCGTCCCGGTGACCCGCGCTTGCAGTTTGCCTTGGCTGACCAGCGTGCCGGCACGGTTATCGACGTCCTTGCTGTCGAGCGTCAGGCTGTTTCCGGCCGCGAGAGTGCCGCCGCGATTATCGAGGGTCTGGGTGCTCGTGGCTTTCAAGTCGCGACTGGCGATGACGCTCTGGTTGCGGTTGTCGATATTGGCCGCGGTCAGCGCCACGTCGCCTGTCTGGTTACGGGTATTGTCGACGTTGACGCCCGCTTCGATGATGCCCAGGTTGTTGAGCTGCCCATCGGTTGTCAGCGTGACATTGTCACGCGCCGCAATGGCATGCCGGTTGGTGAGCGTGCCCCGGGTCGTCGCCTGGACCTGATTGCCGGCATAAATCGTTTCCCGGGCGTCCAGGCTTTCGGCCTTGATATCGACCACACCCGACGCCGTGGTCTGCGCCAGGCTCAGATGCCCATTGGCATCGAGCTGGATATCGCCGCCACTGGCAACCATCTTGCCGTCCAGCTTCACGCCCACCCCGGCCTCGGTGCCGACCAACTTGATCGCCCCGGCGTACATACCGCCCAGCGCCGAGGAGTCGATGGCCAGCTCGGGTTTCGCGCTGCCGTCATCTGCACGGGCGGTGGCGTTCAGCGTGCTGGCGTTAACGTCGTTGCGCCCGGCCACGATGGTCAGGTTCTTCGCCTGGATCTCGGCATTGAGCTTGGCGCTGCGGGTGATGATTTCGAAGCGATCGACGTTGTTGGCATTAAGGCCGGTGCCTTCGATGGAGACGCTGCCCTGGTCCACCTGATAACGGTTCAACTGGCCGTTTTCGATGATCGGTTTGCCGGTGGTCAACGTCGCCTTCGGGGTGTTGATGAAACCGCAGCCGTTGCAGGTGATGCCATACGGGTTGGCGACAATGACGTGGGCCGACTGCCCCGCGACTTCGGTGTAGCCGCGCAACTGGCTCGGGTTGCCGCCGTTGACTTCGTTGAGAATGACCTTGGCCGCCGTGCCCTTGAGGTTCGGGTTGCCAAGAATGATGCCGCCCAGTTGCGTGGACTGGGTGCGGGACGTGGCGTTGTTGAGAATCACGCCGTTGCTGCCGACGTTGTAGTCGGTGAATTTGTTGTGCGACAGGCCGCTGCCGTTGGGCTTGGCGATATTGACCACGGGCACGCCGTTACCCGCCTTGCCGAGACTGGTACCCGGCGCACTGACCACGATGCCGTCGGCCTGGGCCCACAGCGGTTGCCAGAACATGACGTTGACCAGCAGGAACGCGAGGCCTCGCTTGGGCATGCCCCAGAATGCATCACGGGTTTTCAGGGCAGCAGAGGGCTGGCGGGCCAGGAAGGCGTATTGGCGTTCGTCCATGATGATCAGGTCTCGTTACAGCGATTAAATGGCTGTCTAAAAAAAGGCGTCGAGGCGGAAGTAGATCGGCGCTTCGCGTTCGGTCAGCACGTCCGGACGTTCCAGGGAATGGGCGAAGGTGACGCTGGCGCTCAGGTGTTCACCGCGGGCGAACAACTCCAGGGAGTTGCTCGACATGCGCCCGTTCGGTTCTTTGTTGTAGTGATTACCGCGTATTACGCCCTGGTCATAGCCGAGGCTGGTGCCGTATTCGGCGAACACCGGGCGCAGCCATTGCAGCGTCACCGGACGACTCCAGCGCAGGTCGTTGCGCCAGTAGCCGCCGCTGTCACCGGCCAGCGTCTGGTCCTTGTAGCCGCGAATCGAAGACAACCCGCCGAGGCTCATGCGCTGCGGGCTGAACAGCGCTTCCTCGCTGCGCTGGCCGGTCATCAGGCTGCTGAAGCTGAAGGACTCGCCCCACACTTGGAAGGGTTGCAGATAGCTGAGGGTCGCCGTGTATTTGCGATAGCGCGCGTCGGGCTGGCCGGGTCGAGGATCATGATCACCTTGGGCATCGAGGGCACCGATGCCGTTCTGCAGACCCAGGTCGAGGTTGACGAAGGCATTGCCGATCCGCCGACCATGGTTGATACCGAACTGCGCTTCGCTGATGCGATTGCTGCTCACACCGATCTTGCTGTCTTCGAGAAAGTTATTGGTGCGCAGGTACGCCAGGCCTGTGTTCAGCGAGGTTTTGCTCACCGCGTCGCGATGAACCACTCGCTCAAGGCGCAACTGATGGTTCTGGCTGTCGCCGGTCTGCTTGAAGATGCGCCCATTGGTTTGCCCCGGTGCCCGGTATTCAGTTTGGCTATAGCTGTAGCTCAGATTCCACCAGCCAAACGGCAGGTTGTAATAGAGCATCGCGTTGCGTGAAGTTTTCTGATGATCGCTGATAGCATCGTGGCCACCGCGCAACGCCAATTGGTCAGCCAGGCCCAAGGGATTGTCCCAGTCCAGGGAGACACCCCATTGCTGTTCACCGGTGTTCTTCTGCCCGTCGTTATGCCGTGACAGGCCGGCACGCCAGGGTTTCTGCGCGGTGTTCTTGACCAGCACTTCGCTGCCGCCGATGTCTTGTCCTGGCGCCAGCTCCATTTCCACGCGGTTGGAGGGCAAACGGTTCAGTTGGTCGATCATTTGCTCGATTTCTCGCAGGTTGAGCAAATCGCCCGGCCTGCCGGGAAAGCTCATCGCCAGCTCCCGTTCGGACAGGCCGCTGTCCTCGGCGCCCCTAAGGCCTTCAAGCCGTCCCTCGACCACCAGCACTTGCAGGCGACCGCTGGACAAGTCCTGTTGCGGCAGATAGGCACGACTCGTGACAAGGCCCTTTTCCAGGTAGGCATCGGTAACGGTCTTGAGCAATTCGTTAAGCTGCGGCACGCCCAGGCATTGGTTGATGTAGGGCTTGAGCAAGCGTTGCCGCTCGTGCTCGGACAAGGCATCGGCGCCCTTGAGCTCGATGGTCTCGATTTGGAAGCAACGGGTATCGGCAGGTTTTGTCGGCTGGATCGGCTTGGCTTCTTTGCCTGGCAGGTCCTTGAGCTCTTCGAGGCGCCGACGCTGCTCTTCGAGCAAGCGATTCTGGCGCTCGCGGATCAGGTCCGTGTCGCCAGGGGTTGGCGCGGCGTAGGCAGGTATCAGCGAAGAAAAGCACAGCAACAGCAAAGCCAGGCACAACCTCGCCCGATGGGCGGGTGGAGACATGTTCGATCCCTCGAGCAAGAAGTAGCGTCCGAAAATAGCGGGCGGATACTAGGGAGCCGCACTCCTGGAGTCAACCATTTGGCTAGCTCATTGAGCTATTCGTCAGCAATCAGCTGTTTCCCATATGAATGTGGGAAATAACTCTATTTAAAACCCAACCTCCTATGGGACGAACATCTCGACTCAAGGGTAAACAGAAGACGCCCGAACCTTTTTTGACAGCATCACATTTCAACAGGTTAGAATCGCTGGCACGCAGACTGCATGGTCAGTTTGTGCCTGTCCCTAAAGATTTCCGGAGTACTGCCTTTGACCGCGACGACCATCAACAGCCTGTTCTTGATCGGCGCGTTGCTGGTGGGTGCGAGCATTCTGGTGAGTTCTCTTTCGTCGCGCCTGGGCATCCCGATCCTGGTGATCATCCTGGCCGTGGGCATGGTGGCCGGTGTCGACGGCGCCGGTATTCTGTTCGACAACTACGCCACGGCTTATCTGGTCGGCAACCTCGCCTTGGCCGTCATCCTCCTCGACGGTGGCTTGCGCACGCGGGTTTCAAGCTTCCGGGTGGCCTTGTGGCCGGCGCTGTCGCTGGCCACGGTGGGCGTGCTGATCACCACGGGCCTGACCGGCATGGCGGCGGCGTGGCTGTTCGACCTGAATCTGATCCAGGGTCTGCTGATTGGCGCAATCGTCGGTTCCACCGACGCCGCGGCGGTGTTCTCGCTGTTGGGCGGCAAGGGCCTGAACGAACGGGTCAGCGCCACCCTGGAAATCGAGTCCGGCAGCAACGACCCGATGGCGGTGTTCCTCACTGTCACCTTGATCGGCATGCTCGCCAGCGGTGAAACCGACCTCCAATGGAGCCTGCTCGGGCATCTGGTGCGCGAGTTCGGCATCGGCGCGGTGATCGGCCTGGGCGGTGGCTGGCTGATGTTGCAACTGGTCAATCGCATCAACCTCGCCAACGGCCTCTACCCGATCCTGGTCATCAGCGGCGGCCTGGCCGTGTTCGCCCTGACCAACGCCCTGCACGGCAGCGGCTTCCTCGCTGTGTACTTGTGCGGCTTGGTGATCGGCAACCGTCCGGTGCGCAGCCGCCACGGCATCTTGCACATGCTCGATGGCATGGCCTGGCTCGCGCAGATCGGCATGTTCCTGGTGCTGGGCCTGCTGGTCACACCCCATGACTTGCTGCCTATCGCCCTGCCCGCCCTCGGCCTGGCCTTGTGGATGATCCTGTTCGCGCGGCCGCTGTCGGTCATGGTGGGGCTGTTGCCGTTCAAGGCGTTCCACGGCCGCGAGAAAGCCTTCATTTCCTGGGTCGGCCTGCGCGGCGCTGTACCGATCATCCTGGCGGTATTCCCGCTGATGGCCGGCTTGCCCCACGCGCAGCTGTATTTCAACCTGGCCTTCTTTATCGTCCTGGTGTCGCTGTTGGTGCAAGGCACGAGCCTGCCTTGGGTCGCCAAGCTGCTGCATGTGACCGTTCCGCCAGAGCCGTTGCCGATTTCGCGGGCGGCGCTGGAAGTTCATGTCACCAGCGAGTGGGAGCTGTTCATCTATCGCCTCGGCGCCGAAAAATGGTGCATCGGCTCACCGCTGCGCGACCTGAAAATGCCCGACGGAACACGTATCGCGGCCCTGTTTCGTGGCCAGCAGCTGCTCCATCCGTCGGGTAGTACGGTGCTGGAAGTCGATGATTTACTGTGCGTAATTGGCCATGAACACGATTTGCCGGCCCTCGGAAAACTCTTCAGCCAAGCGCCGCAACGGGGCTTGGACCTGCGCTTTTTTGGCGACTTCGTGCTCGAAGGAGACGCCCAGCTGGCCGCGGTTGCGGCGCTGTACGGGCTACAACTCGATGGCATCGATCCAGACATGACCCTGGGCCGCTTCATTGCGCAGAAAGTTGGCGGAGCGCCAGTAGTCGGCGACCAGGTGGACTGGAACAACACCCTGTGGACCGTCGCGGCCATGGATGGGAACAAGATCGGCAAAGTGGGCGTCAGATTCCCCGAAGGAAGTCGCCCGGGTCCCGGCTTGTTCCTCTAAACTGCTCCCACTCTCACTTGCTTGACCGGTCTCTATGCCTACCCTGCGCTCCTTTTTTTCCATCGCCCTGCTCGGCCTGAGTCTTTCCATCTGCACGGTGCAAGCCGCCGAACCGCCCACCAGCACCTCGGTGCAGGCCAGCCTGGACAAGATCGGCGACCGCAAGCTGCCGGAGGCCGACCAGAAAGCCTTGCAGGCCGTGTTGCAGAACACCCTGACGCAACTCTCCAGCAAGGCCGACTACGAGCAGAAGCTGCAGGCGCTCAAGCAGCAATTGGCGAACGCACCTCGGCAGAACATCGAGAACCAGCGTGAGCTCGCGCGACTCAAGGGCACCACCGTTGTTCCGGTGGCGCAACGCTACGCCAACTTGCCGATCCCCCAACTCGAGCAGATGCTGACGGAACGCTCCACCCAGCAGAGCGACTTGCAAAAAGCCCTGGCCGATGCCAACAGCCTGGTCATCACCGCGCAGACCCGTCCGGAGCGGGCCCAGGCTGAAATTTCCGCCAGCCAGACCCGCATCCAGCAAATCAACACCATCCTCAAGGCCGGCCGAGATGCCGGCAAAGCCCTGAGCGGCGAGCAGCGCGACCAGCTGAACGCCGAACTGGCGGCCCTGAATGCGCTGATTCCGTTGCGCCGCCAGGAACTCGCCGGGAACAGCCAGTTGCAAGACCTGGGCAACAGCCAGCACGACTTGCTGTCGGAAAAAATCGCCCGCATGGAGCAGGAAATCCAGGACCTGCAGAACCTGATCAACCAGAAGCGCCTGGCTCAATCCCAGGAGACAGTGACCCAACAATCCATCGAAGCGCAGAAGGCCGGCGGCAGCAGCCTGCTGGCAACGGAAAGCTCGGCCAACCTCAAGCTCTCCGATTACCTGCTCAAAAGCACCGATCGCCTCAACGAGGTCACCCAGCAGAACCTGCAGACCAAGCAGCTTCTGGACAGCGTGACCCAGACCGATGCGGCCCTGGATGAACAGATCAGCGTGCTCAAGGGCAGCCTGCTGCTCTCCAAGATCCTCTACAAGCAGCGCCAGACCCTGCCGCGCTTGAAGCTGGATCAGAACCTGGCCGACCAGATCGCCGACATCCGCCTCTACCAATTTGAAGTCAGCCAGCAACGCGAGCTGCTGAACAATCCGAGCGCCTACGTCGACAGCCTGCTGGCGTCCCAGCCGTCGGAGCAGGTCACGCCGCAACTGCGCAAGACCCTGCTGGAACTGGCCCTTACTCGCGTTGACCTGCTGGAGCGACTGAACCGCGAATTGAGCGCGGTGCTCAACGAATCCATTACCTTGCAGCTCAACCAGAAGCAATTGCTCAGCACGGCCCAGAACCTGCGGTCCACCCTCGAAGAACAGATGTTCTGGATTCCCAGCAACAAGCCGCTGGATTTCGAATGGATGCGTGGCGTGCCGGCCCGCCTGGAGAAACAGGTCGACTCGCTGCCCTGGGCTTCCAGCCTCAGTGAACTGGCCGACGGCCTGACCCAGCGACCGTTGCTGTTCCTGCCCCTGGCGCTGCTGATCGGTGCGCTGCTGTGGCGACGCAAGAATCTTTATGCGCGCTTGAACAAGGTCCATCAGGATGTCGGGCACTTCAAGCGCGACAGCCAGTGGCACACGCCCCAGGCGATCCTGATCAACATCCTCTTGGCGATGCCGGTGGCCCTGGCGCTGGCGCTGTGCGGCTACGCCCTACAGATCGACGCTCGCGGCCAGAACACCAATCTCGGCGCGGCACTGCTGCAGATCGGGCAAGCCTGGCTGGTGTTCTACACCGCCTATCGAATCCTCTCCCCAGGCGGCGTGGCCGAGTTGCACTTCCGCTGGGAAAAACCCCAGGTGGAATTCCTCCAGGGCTGGATCCGTCGACTTGGGCTGGTGGTGCTGGCCTTGGTCGCAGTAGTGGCCGTGGCGGAGTTGCAGCCGTCGGCCCTGGCCGATGACGTGCTCGGCATGCCGGTGGTACTGACCTGCTACGCCTCGATGGCCTGGTTGCTCAGCCGGTTGCTGCTCAGCAGCCCTACGCACAAGAACACCTCGCTGTTTCGCAAGGCCGTCGGCGTGCTGTTCACCGCGCTGCCGATCGCACTGTTTGTCGCCGTATGCTTCGGGTACTACTACACCGCGCTGAAGCTCAGCGACCGCTTGATCAACACGCTCTACTTGCTGATGTTCTGGCTGGTCATCGAAGCCACCTTCGTGCGCGGCCTTTCGGTCGCGGCGCGTCGCCTGGCCTACCAGCGCGCCCTGGCCAAGCGTCAGGCGGCCAAGGAAGCGGGCGACGGCGAAGCGGTGGTCGAGGAGCCAACCCTGGACATCGAAAAGGTCAACGAACAGTCCCTGCGCCTGATCCGCCTCGCCCTGCTGGGTGGCTTCATGGCCGCGCTGTACTGGGTCTGGTCAGACCTGATCAGCGTGTTCTCCTACCTGGACAACATCACCCTCTACGAGTACACCAGCGGCACTGGCGTCAACATGAGCATGGTGCCCATCAGCATCGGCGACATGCTCGGTGCACTGATCATCATCGGCATCACCTTCGCCCTGGCGCGCAACCTGCCGGGCCTGCTGGAAGTGTTCGTGCTGTCGAAACTGAACCTGGCCCAGGGCAGCGCCTACGCCACCACCACGCTGCTGTCCTATGTCATCGCCGGCGTCGGCTTCGTCACCACACTGTCCACACTGGGCGTGAGCTGGGACAAACTGCAATGGCTGGTGGCCGCGCTCTCGGTGGGCCTGGGCTTCGGCATGCAAGAGATTTTCGCCAACTTCATCTCGGGGATCATGATCCTCTTCGAACGCCCGGTGCGGATCGGCGACACCATCACCATCGGCAACCTGTCGGGCACGGTCAGCAAGATCCGCATTCGCGCCACCACCATTACCGACTTCGATCGCAAGGACATCATCGTCCCCAACAAGACCTTCATCACCGGGCAATTGATCAACTGGTCGCTGACCGACACCGTGACCCGCGTGACGTTGAAGCTGGGCGTGGACTACGGCTCGGATCTGGATCGGGTGCGCGAGCTGCTGCTCAAGGCTGCCCGCGATAATCCGCGTGTCCTGAAGGAGCCGGAGCCTATCGTGTACTTCCTGAATTTCGGCGAAAGCACCCTCGATCATGAACTGCGCATGCACGTTCGCGACCTGGGTGACCGCAACCCGGTACTCGATGAAATCAACCGTTTCATCAACCGCGAATTCAAAAAGGAACATATCAACATCTCGTTCCGTCAGATGGAGATCTATCTGAAAAATCTACAAGGCCAGGAATACAAATTGGTGCCTGCCGAACCCGACAACAAGACCCTCGGCCCTTTGCCCTCGGCGGTAGCCAGCATCAAGCCCGTTCCGGAGCCACCGCAACAGACACTCGACTGATCGCGCGGTGCCTGCGGGCAACCCGCCGGAGACAGCCATGAAAACGCTGGAAACGCTGACCTTCGATAACCGTTTTGCCCGCCTGGGCGACGGTTTCTCGGCCCACGTGCTGCCCGAGCCTATCGATAATCCGCGCTTGGTGGTCGCCAGCCCGGCCGCCATGGCGCTGCTGGACCTGGATCCGGCCGAAGCCGAGACACCGTTATTTGCCGAGATTTTTGGCGGCCACAAGCTGTGGGCCGAAACCGAGCCTCGGGCAATGGTGTATTCGGGGCATCAGTTCGGTCATTACAACCCGCAATTGGGCGATGGCCGTGGGTTGCTGCTGGGCGAGGTGTACAACGAAGCCGGCGAGCACTGGGACCTGCACCTCAAGGGTGCCGGCCAGACGCCATTCTCGCGGATGGGCGACGGACGAGCGGTGCTGCGCTCCTCGATCCGCGAATTCCTCGCCTCCGAAGCGCTGCATGCCTTGGGCATCCCCACGACTCGCGCCTTGTGCGTGATCGGTTCGGACACTCCGGTGTGGCGCGAAAAGCAGGAGCGCGCCGCCATGGTGCTGCGCCTGGCGCCGAGCCATGTGCGCTTCGGCCATTTCGAATATTTCTACTACACCAAGAAGCCCGAGCTGCACGCCTCGCTGGCCGAGCATGTGCTGAACCTGCATTTTCCCGAATGCCGCGAGCAGCCGGAACCGTACCTGGCGATGTACCGCGAGATCGTCGAGCGCAACGCCGAGCTGATTGCCAAGTGGCAGGCCTACGGCTTTTGTCACGGGGTGATGAACACCGATAACATGTCGATCCTGGGCATCACGTTCGACTTCGGGCCGTTCGCCTTCCTCGACGACTTCGATGCAAACTTCATCTGTAACCACTCCGATGACCAGGGCCGCTACTCGTTCAGCAACCAGGTGCCCATCGGCCAATGGAACCTCAGCGCCCTGGCCCAGGCGCTGACGCCGTTCATCAGCGTTGACGCCCTGCGCGAAACGCTCGGTTTGTACTTGCCGTTGTACCAGGCCCACTACCTGGACTTGATGCGCCGCCGACTCGGCCTGACCCAGGCCGAAGAAGATGACCAGAAGTTGGTGGAACGCCTGCTGCAATTGATGCAGAACAGCGGCATCGACTACAGTCTGTTCTTCCGTCGACTGGGCGAGCAATCTCCCGAGCAAGCCGTCGCTACCCTGCGCGATGACTTTGTCGACCTCAAGGGGTTCGACGCTTGGGGCGAACTCTACATCGCCCGAGTCAATCGCGAAGGCCCCATCGATCAAGACCAGCGCCGCGCCCGCATGCATGCCGTCAACCCGCTGTACGTGCTGCGCAACTACCTGGCCCAGAAAGCCATCGACGCCGCCGAGTCCGGCGACTACGAAGAAGTCCGCCGCCTGCACACCGTACTGAGCAAGCCGTTCGAAGAACAACCAGGCATGGACAGCTACGCCGAGCGCCCTCCGGAATGGGGCAAGCATCTGGAGATCAGTTGCTCGTCGTAACCCTCTTGCCAGACGCATCAATCCCCGTGGCGAGGGAGCTTGCTCCCGCTGGGCTGTGAAGCAGCCCCCAAAATGGACTGATGCGCTTTTTCAGACTAACCGCGTCAACCGGTTTACGACGGCTGCGCCGCCGAGCGGGAGCAAGCTCCCTCGCCACGGAATCAGGGTTGCCTGGACGAGAGTCATCATAGGCTGCTCATCCAACCTTATCGTTCCCCTGCTCAGGCGTCTCGATCCCTGACTCCGTCTCTTCACTCGCCGGTTTTTGCGCCGGTTTTTCATCGGGATAGCCGGGCATGCCGCGGGCATCTTCAGGGGTCAACTCATCACGGTCGTGCCGGCTGTCGGTGGCGTAGGCCGGAGCGGCGTTGGGGTCTTCGTCGCGGCCGGCGGTGCCGAGGACGAAGCCGTCGTCGTTGGGGTTGTCCACGGCCTGTGGGGTAGCTGGGTCTTGAGGATGGTTCATGGGACCTCCTGAGGTTGCAAACGAGTACGTCGTGTCTGTTTTGAGACCGTGACACGTTCACAGTGCGGCGCACCTGATGAATGGCAACCTGCTGAAGACAGCCTCAGGCCATATCGCTGTGGCTGAACTCCTCGGCCAGAAAGTCAATCAGCGAGCGCACCGACGGCAGTAACCCGCGCCGGGAAGCAAAGATCGCATGGACGATCCCGCACTTGGGCGTCCAGCCTGGCACCAGTTCCACCAGTTGCCCGGCCGCGATGTCCTCGCGCACCACGACGGTGGGCAGGTGGGCGATGCCGATGCCTGCCAGTACCGCATGACGCAGGGCCAGCAAATCATCAGTGACCATGCGCGGCTCATGGCGGATCAGCGCGCGGGTGCCGTCCGGGCCGAACAATTCCCACTGATACTCGCGCTGCGCCGCGCCCCAATGCACGCTCGGCAGGCCATTGAGGTCCGCCGGCGAGGCAGGTGAAGACAGGCGCTCGAGGAACGACGGCCTGCCCACCAGGCACTGGGTGCTGTTGCTCAGCACTTTCATGACCATGTCGGTGTTTTCCAACGGCGGGAAGCGCACCCGCAACGCGATATCGAACCCTTCATGAATCAAGTCGACCCGGCGGTTGGTGCTCTCGATGAACAACTCCACCCGCGGGTACTTGAGCATGTAGCGCGTCAGCATCGGCCCGACCCAACTGTTGAGCAGCGCCGTCGGGCAACTGATGCGCACCAGCCCTTGGGGCTCGGAGCGGTTGCGCTCGATGACCTCCGCAGCGCTTTCGGCCTCGACCCGCATCGCCAGGCACCGTTGGTAATAGGCCTGGCCGATCTCCGTCAGCGTGCAATGGCGACTGGTGCGATGGAGCAATCGCACCCCGAGCCGCTCTTCTAGCTGGGCGATACGCCGGCTGAGCTTTGACTTCGGCATGTCCAGTGCCCGGCCGGCCGCGGCGAACCCACGGTGCTCAACCACTTGGGTGAAATAGTAAAGCGTGTTGAGGTCTTCGATGATCGTTCTCCAAATAGAACGCTAAGGCTGATTTTCGCAGTCTAGCGGTTCAAAGGTGCCAGTTTTAATCTACACCCATCGAAACGCAACACGGATTCAAACCGGCGCTTCGGCCAGATGAGTCACCGAATAATCGCTGCACCGACATTAAAAACCTTAACCACGCCGAAACCTTCGGCAACCAAAACTTAATGAGGGCTACGCCATGACTACTTCCTACAACCGTCTCGACAAAGATAACGCTGCTGTTCTGCTGGTCGATCATCAAGCCGGCCTGTTGTCCCTGGTCCGCGACATCGACCCGGACCGTTTCAAGAACAACGTGCTGGCCCTGGCCGACCTGGCCAAGTATTTCCAACTGCCGACCATCCTCACCACCAGTTTCGAAACTGGCCCCAACGGCCCGCTGATGCCTGAACTGAAGACCCTGTTCCCGGACGCCCCATACATCGCCCGTCCTGGCCAGATCAACGCCTGGGACAACGAAGATTTCGTCAAGGCAATCAAGGCAACCGGCAAGAAGCAGCTGATCATCGCCGGCGTAGTGACCGAAGTTTGCGTAGCCTTCCCGGCGCTGTCGGCCCTGGCCGAAGGTTTCGAAGTGTTCGTGGTCACCGATGCGTCCGGAACGTTCAACGAACTGACCCGTCAATCGGCCTGGGACCGCATGTCTTCCTCGGGTGCGCAACTGATGACCTGGTTCGGCCTGGCCTGCGAACTGCACCGCGACTGGCGCAACGATGTGGAAGGGCTGGCGACCTTGTTCTCCAACCACATCCCGGACTACCGCAACCTGATGACCAGCTACAACACGCTGACCAACGCTAAATAACAGCCACACCCCTTCCCCCTGTGGAGCGTGCAGACGCCCACGGGGGTTTTGCGCTGGTCGCAACTTAGTGTTCAATCTGTGCCAGGCCATTTGAATTTTTCCAGGAGACGATCCGATGCTGATCCCTTGCCCCCATTGCAATGGGCTCAATCGCATCCCCGCCGAACGCCTGGGCGACCAGCCCAAGTGCGGGCGTTGCAAAGCCCAGGTGCTTTCAAGCAAACCGTTCGAACTCAAGCAAGGCGACTACGCCAGCCAGATCAAGGGCGATCTGCCGTTGTTAGTGGACGTCTGGGCGCAGTGGTGCGGCCCGTGCAAATCCTTTGCGCCGGTGTTCGAACAGGCCGCCGCGCAGCTGACGGGCCAGTGCCGACTGGCCAAGCTCGACAGCGAAGCCAATCAACAGCTCTCGGCGCAGTTGGGGATTCGTTCGATTCCCAGCCTGATTCTCTTCAGGGACGGTCGGGAGGTAGCGCGCCAGAGCGGCGCATTCCCGTTGCCACAACTGATGAGTTGGTTGCGCAGCCAGGGGATTTGAAGCCCCGCGTTATTTGCGCAGCCAGGATCAGGGGCTTTCCAGCAAGCCATGCAACTCCACGAACTGCTGGGTCAGCTTATGCCGCGGATCCAGGTGAATCAGCGGCAGGCTCGCTTGGTGCGACTCACGCATGCGCACGGAACTGCTCAGGTAGACGGGCAGCACCGGCAAGCCTTCGGCGATCAGTTCGTCGAGAATCTGTTGAGGCAGGCTCGCGCGGGCCTGGAACTGATTGACCACGATGCCTTCGACTTCCAGCCCCTCGTTGTGGTCTTCCTTGAGCTCCTCGATTTCCGCCAGCAGGCCGTACAGCGCCTGGCGGGAAAAACTGTCGCAATCGAAGGGAATCAGCACACGGTCGGCGGCGATCAACGCTGATACAGCGTAGAAGTTCAGCGCTGGCGGCGTGTCCAGATAGATCCGGTCGTAATCCTCGCCTAGCTCTTCGAGCAATTTACGCAGCTTGTTGATCTTGTGTTTCGCCTCAAGCTTGGGCTGCAAGTCCGTAAGCTCCGCCGTGGCGGTGATCACGTGCAGGTTATCGAAGGGCGTTTCGTAGATATCCACCTTGTTCTTTTTCGAGAAAGGCCCGGACGACAGGGTCTGCTTGAAAAAATCCGCGATGCCCATGGGAATGTCATCGCCCGTCAAGCCGGTCAGGTATTGAGTGGAATTGGCCTGGGCATCCAGGTCGACCAAGAGCGTGCGATAACCCTCGCTGGCGCTGACCGCGGCCAGATTGCAGGCGATGCTGGACTTGCCCACGCCACCTTTCTGATTGAACACCACACGCCGCATATCAAAACCTCCGTGTATCAAAGATTCCCGAGTGTAGTAGGCCTATGCGCCGCTTCGCTACCTTCAGCGGGGGCGGATTACGGCATCGGTGGCTTTTTCGGACAACCGAGCGTCAATTGACCCGCAAGATGACGGAAGTGGCTTACAGACGCGCCTCGTCACAATCGTGACAATGGCCCTGCCGAGCCGGCCCGGACCAGCCGACGGTTGCCCTGGACAAAATGTAACCAGTATTTGCTACAAGCCAACCGCACCGGGATAATGCGCGCCACTTGGGTCGCAAGGCCATGCAGGGTTGGACGCGGGTCAAGCCACTGAACCGTGACAATAAAAGCCCGCAGGGGTGGGATGAGTCTGTGATCAACTTCAATATCGCCCAATGGCGCGCGTGGGCTCCTGGGCTCGAAAGCGTGGACGATTGGCGGGCATGGAGCCGACAACCGGTCGTGCCGCCCGTCAGCGATGCGGCCCCTGACGTATCGTTCCTGCCCGCCATGCAGCGCCGACGTCTCAGCCGCCTGGCCCGCATGGCTTTCAGCGTCGCCTGGCCACTGGCCGAGGGGCGACCGGACCTACCGTTGGTCTTTATTTCCCGTCACGGCGAAACCCCACGCACCTTTGAGATTCTCAAGGACCTGGCAGCCGACCAACCCTTGTCGCCCACCCAGTTCAGTTTGTCGGTGCACAACGCCGTCATCGGCCTGTGGTCGATCATGCGCGGCGAAACCAGCGAAATGACCGCTCTGGCCGCGACGGGCGATGGCCTGGAACACGGCATGCTGGAAGCCGCCGCGCTGTTGAACGAAGGCGAGCCCGCGGTGCTGTTGGTCATCACCGAAGAACAACCGCCCAGCGTGTATGCGCACTGGGTCGATGACGTACCGTTTCCCTACGCAGTGGGGCTGCTGCTGACCCGGGGCGAAGATTGGCAATTGGCATTATCCCGCCCGCCAGCCCCGATGCCCGGCTGCGACTGGCCCCACGCCCTGGACTTGGTACGTACGCTGCTGGGCAATCAAACCACTTGCCAACATGCCTGGAAGAATCGTCTATGGACCTGGCAACGCAACCGGTGACCGGTAAACATCGCGACGCCTATTACTGGCGCCTCTTCGCGACCGCTGCAAGCTTCGCCCTTTTCGGGCTGGGCGGGCTGTGCCTGCGTTTGCTGGTGTTCCCGTTGCTCAATACGCTGCCGGGCGATCCCCGGACCCATCGACAACGGGCCCGCCGTACGGTTGGGCGCCTGTTCTGGTTCTTTATCCGGTTCATGGCCCGTACCGGCGTACTGACCTATCAGATCGACGGCGCGGAGAAACTCGGTCGGCCCGGACAGATGATCATCGCCAACCACCCTTCGCTGATCGACGTGGTGTTCCTGATCGGGCTGGTGCGCGACGCCAATTGCGTGGTCAAGCAAAGTCTGTGGGACAATCCCTTCACTCGGGGCCCGCTGCGTTCGACGCAATACATCAGCAACGATGGCAGCATGGACATGCTTGATGCCGCCAGCGACGCCCTGCAAGACGGCCAATGCCTGATTGTCTTCCCCGAAGGCACGCGCACCCAGCCAGGCCAGGCACCGGCTTTTCATCGAGGGGCGGCGGCCATTGCCTTGCGGGGCGCGACAATCCTGACGCCGGTAACGATCAAGGTCAGCCCGACCACCCTGACCAAGGCCGAACCCTGGTATCGGATCCCCAAGCGCCGCGTGCACTTCAGTTTTCACGTGGGGGCCGATATAGACCCACAGGCTTTCGCCGCGCTCGGCCCCGCGCCGCAGGCTTCGCGCAGGCTCAACGATTTTTTGCATCATTATTTCATCAAGGAGCTCGCCATAGATGAGCGATCTGCACCGTGACATCAAACAGCTGATCATCGACGCCCTCGGCCTTGAGGACATAAGCGTCGACAACATCGACGACGACCAGACGCTGTTCGGCGAAGGCCTGGGCCTGGACTCGGTGGATGCCCTGGAGCTCGGCCTGGCGATCCAGAAGCAGTACGGCATCAAGATCGACGCCGACGCCAAGGACACCCGTAACCACTTCAGCAACGTGGCGAGCCTTGCGGCCTTCGTCACTGCAAAACGCGCCTGAGACCGGACTATGCAAACTCGTGACGACATTTTCATTACCCTTCGCGATGCTCTGGTCGAGCTCTTCGAGCTGGAGCCCGAGCGCGTGACGCTGGATTCGAACCTGTACCAGGACCTGGAAATCGATAGCATCGATGCGGTCGACCTGATCGACCACATCAAGCGCCAGACCGGCAAGAAAATCGCCGCCGAGGAATTCAAATCGGTGCGCACCGTCAACGACGTGGTCGAGGCGGTCTATCGACTGGTCCAACCGGCCGCATGAGCCGGCTGATCGGCCTTGGCCTGCTGCTGGCGGGCCTGCTGTATCCCTTTGCGGTGTATTTCGGCATGGAGCACTTTGCTCCTTGGCAGTTTGGGTTGTTGTTGGGCTGCCTGTGGTTGGCCCGGGCGCTGCTCGGCAGGGGCAACCCCGGCAATCGCTGGATAGCGGTCTCGGCGATTATCTTTTGCGTGCTGCTCGCGGTATTCGATAGCCCGCGCCTGCTGCGCTGGTATCCGGTGCTGATCAGCACGTTCATGCTCGGGCTGTTCACGCTGAGCCTGAAATATGGCCCGCCAATGATTGAACGCCTGGCCCGCCTGCGCGAACCGCAGCTGCCGGCCAAAGCGGTGGTGTATACACGCCAGGTCACGGTGGCCTGGAGTGTATTTTTCCTGTGTAACGGTTTGCTCGCCGCCGCCCTGACCCTCTGGGCGCCGCTGAGCTGGTGGATGTTGTACACCGGCCTGATTTCCTACGGATTGATGGGGCTGCTGTTTGCCATTGAATGGCTCATACGACAACGGGTAAGAGGCCGCCCATGAATTGGATAACGCTTGAGCAGTTGTTGCTCGAGGCGCAGCCGGAACGCGATGTAACCATCGATCCGGCGTTGAATCACGCACAGTTGCGCGCAAGCGCGCTATGCCTGGCCGCAGGCCTGCAAGCCGGTGGCATCCGTCGCGTGGCCGTGTACTTCGAAGATGCAGCCGATCTGGCGACAGCGCTACTCGGTGCCTGGCGCGCGGGCGCGCACATCCTGCTGCCCGCCGACCTGCAAGCCCAGACACGCCAACGCTGGTCGGCCGATGTCGACCTGTGGTTGACCGACCAGGCCGGCGACACGCATCCCAACGATTTTCATCAGGCCCCGCTGGACGCCGCCGAACTGGACCTTGATGACTGTTGGCTGAGCCTGTGCACCTCCGGCTCCAGCGGCGAACCCAAGCGCATCGAGAAAAACCTGCGCCATCTGAGCAACGAAGTCCAGGCGCTGGAGCAATTATGGGGCGCCGACCTTGGCCCGGCAGCCTGCATGATCGGCAGCGTCGCCACCCAACACATCTATGGCCTGCTGTTCCGGGTGCTGTGGCCGCTGTGCGCCGGACGCACCTTTGTGCGTCGGCAATTGGCGTTTCCGGAAGACCTGCAACGCGCCAGCCGCGAACAGCCGGCATTTGCCTGGGTCGCCAGCCCGGCGCTGCTCAAGCGCATGGGCGACAACCTCGACTGGCCGGCCTTGAGCTGCGTGCGCCGGGTATTTTCCTCCGGCGGCGCCCTGCCCCCCGAGGCTGCGCAAACCCTGCAACAACGCCTGGGACAATGGCCGACCGAAGTGTTCGGCAGCTCGGAGACCGGCGGCATTGCCTGGCGCCAGGGCGGCAACCTATGGCAGCCCTTCGCTGGTGTCGAGCTGAGCCAGGACAGTGACGGCGCCTTGCTGATTGCCTCGCCCTATCTACCGACCGGTCATGTGGAACATACCGCAGACGCGGCGCGGATCGCCGCAGATGGGCGTTTCGAATTGCTCGGTCGCTTGGATCGCATCGTCAAGCTTGAAGAAAAACGTATCTCCTTGCCGATGCTGGAACAGGCGTTGACGGCTCATGAATGGGTCAGTGAAGCGCGGTTGGGAGTCGTGCAGGAGAATCGCGCCTCCCTCGGTGCCCTGCTGGTGCTTAGCGAAACCGGCCTGCACGCGCTGCGCAATCTGGGCCGACGCGCCGTTACCCAAGCGCTGCGCCAGCACCTGAGCGGGCATTGCGAAACCTTGGCCTTGCCCCGACGTTGGCGCTGGCTGCGACAACTGCCGCTGAACCCCCAAGGCAAGCTGCCCCAGGCCGAAGTCGAAGCCGTGCTGATGGCGCCCCGCCCGAAAGCCCCCGAACTGCTCGAGCAAACCGAAACCGAAGGCGAGTGGAACCTGTGCCTGGCAGTGCCGCCAGACTTGGCTTACTTCAGTGGCCACTTTCCCACCGCGCCGGTCCTCCCGGGCGTGGTTCAGGTCGATTGGGCTTTGAGCCTCGGCCGGCAACTGCTGAACTTGCCGCCCCGATTCCTGGGCATGGAGGTTCTTAAATTCCAGCAACTGGTGCGACCCGGCGATGAAATCCAACTGCACCTGCGCTTCGACCGTGAGCGCGGCAAGTTGTATTTCGCTTACCGCAACGCGGCGGCGGCCTGCTCCAGTGGGCGGATTGTGTTGGGGGAAAACAATGCCTAGGCACCAGCACAAATCCCTGTGGCGAGGGAGCTTGCTCCCGCTGGGCTGCGAAGCAGCCCCTGGTTTTTCAAGAGCGAGCGCTTCGCACTCGAGCGGGAGCAAGCTCCCTCGCCACAGTGGATCGGTGGGGGGCAGAAAATATGCATAACCCCTGCGCCGTCATCCCGGTCTACAACCACGAAACCGCCATCGCTACGGTGGTCCAGACGTTGCTCGGCAACGGTTTGCCCTGCGTGCTGGTGGACGATGCCAGTAGCCCGGCATGCGCCGCGGTGCTTGAGCAACTGGCCGAGCACGAGCGGGTTCACCTGGTCCGGCTGGCGGTCAACCAGGGCAAGGGCGGCGCGGTGATGACCGGCCTGCGCGAGGCCGCGCGCCTGGGTTTCAGCCACGCCTTGCAGGTCGACGCCGATGGGCAACACGATCTTGGCGATGTCCGAGCGTTCATCGAGCAATCCCGCACCTATCCAGACGCGGTGATCTGCGGTTATCCGCAGTACGACGCCAGCGTGCCGAAAGGTCGCTTGTACGCGCGCTACCTGACCCACGTCATGGTCTGGATCAACAGCCTGTCCTTGCAAATCCGCGATTCGATGTGCGGCTTCCGGGTCTATCCCCTGGTGCCGACCCTGGCGCTGATCGACTCGGCGAACATCGGCAAGCGCATGGATTTCGACTCGGACATCCTGGTCCGGCTGGCCTGGCGCAACCAGCCGATGCGCTGGCTGCGCACCCGGGTTCATTACCCCTTGGACGGCGTCTCGCACTTTCGCCTGTTCCACGACAACGTGCTGATTTCCAGCATGCACACCCGGTTGTTCTTCGGCATGCTGGTGCGCTTTCCGCTGATTCTCTGGCGACGGTGGCGAGCATGAACATCGACAAACAACACTGGGCCGATCGCCAGGAGCGCGGCAGTTTCTGGCTGATGAAACTCACGGCGCTCGCCGCCAAGGTGCTGGGTCGTCGGCTATTGAGCCCGGTGCTGTACGGCATCGTCCTGTACTTCTTCATTTTCGGCCGTAGCGCCCGTCACGCCGCCTGGCAGTACCAACAGCGCCTGGCCGATTGGAACAGCCGCCCAGAGCTGCGCCCGACCCACCGGCGCGTCTTCGGACAGTTCATGGCGTTCGCCGATTCCCTGCTGGACAAGCTCGACGTCTGGAACGGCAAACTGAGCATCGAGCAGATCGAAATCGTCGACCCGGCGTTGCTGCGCAATCACTTGCGCGATAGCCGAGGGCAAATGCTGGTGGGCGCGCACCTGGGCAACCTGGAAATGTGCCGGGCCTTGGCCGAACTGGGCGAAAAAGTCACCATGAACGTGCTGGTCCACACCAAGCACGCCGAACAATTCAACCGGTTGCTGGGCGAAGCTGGCGCGACGCACCTGCGCCTAATCCAAGTCAGCGAGCTGGACCCGGTGATCATGCTGCAACTGAGCGAACGCCTGGAGCGCGGCGAATGGCTGGCGATCGCCGGCGACCGCGTGCCGTTACATGGCGGACGCAGCGTGACCGTGGATTTCATGGGTCACCCGGCGGCATTCCCGCAAGGCCCCTGGCTCTTGGCCGGCCTGTTGAAATGCCCGGTCAACCTGCTGATGTGTCTCAAGCACGAGGGGCGCTATCGCGTCACCCTCGAGCCGTTTGCCGAGGCCGTGACCTGGAAGCGCAACGACCGCGAGCAAGTGATTACCCATTGGGCCGGCCTGTATGCCGACCGCCTGGCGCAGTATTGTCTCCAGGCGCCACAACAATGGTTCAACTTCTACCCTTTCTGGAAGACCGATGACGAAGCCCATTCTTGAGCCGGTAACCTTCGGCGAACGCCCCCTGCGCATCGAAGACGTGCTGGCCCTGGCCAACCGCCAAGCGCCGACGCAGCTGCAGGATGACCCGGCGTTCCGCCAGCGCATCGCCAAGGGCGCGCAATTTCTCGACTCCCTGCTGGACAAGGAAGGCGTGATCTACGGCGTCACCACGGGCTACGGCGATTCCTGCGTAGTGGCTGTGCCACTGCACCATGTCGAGGCGTTGCCGCGTCACCTGTACACGTTCCACGGCTGTGGCCTCGGCAAGCTGCTCGACGCCCAGGCCACTCGCGCCGTGCTCGCGGCGCGTTTGCAGTCGCTGTGCCACGGCGTGTCGGGAGTGCGGGTGGAACTGCTGGAACGCCTCCAGGCCTTTCTCGAACACGACATCCTGCCGCTGATTCCGGAAGAAGGCTCGGTGGGCGCCAGCGGCGATCTGACGCCGCTGTCCTACGTCGCCGCCACGCTGTCCGGTGAGCGGGACGTCATGTTCCGCGGCGAGCGCCGTCTGGCCGTCGATGTGCACCGTGAACTGGGCTGGACGCCGCTGGTGCTGCGGCCCAAGGAAGCCCTGGCGCTGATGAACGGCACCGCCGTGATGACCGGCCTGGCCTGCCTGGCTTTTGCCCGCGCCGATTATCTGTTGCAACTGGCGACCCGCATCACCGCGCTGAACGTGGTCGCCCTGCAAGGCAACCCGGAGCACTTCGACGAACGCCTGTTCGCCGCCAAGCCACATCCGGGGCAGATGCAAGTCGCCGCGTGGCTGCGCAAGGACCTGGCGATCGACGCGCCGACCGCGCCGCTGCATCGCCTGCAGGATCGCTACTCCTTGCGCTGCGCGCCGCATGTGCTCGGCGTGCTGGCAGACAGCCTGGGCTGGCTGCGCTCGTTCATCGAAACCGAACTCAACAGCGCCAACGACAACCCGATCATCGATGCCGAAGCGGAGCGCGTGCTTCACGGCGGGCATTTCTACGGCGGACACATCGCCTTCGTCATGGACAGCCTGAAGAACCTGGTCGCCAACGTCGCCGACTTGCTGGATCGCCAGCTCGCCCTGCTGGTGGACGAACGCTACAACCACGGCTTGCCGAGCAACCTGTCCGGCGCCAGTGCCGAGCGGGCGATGCTCAACCATGGTTTCAAGGCCGTGCAGATCGGCACCAGTGCATGGACCGCCGAAGCCCTGAAAAACACCATGCCGGCCAGCGTGTTCTCGCGCTCCACCGAATGCCACAACCAGGACAAGGTCAGCATGGGCACCATCGCCGCCCGGGACGCGATCCGTGTACTGGAACTGACCGAGCAAGTCGCCGCCGCCACGTTGCTGGCCGCCAACCAAGGCGTCTGGCTGCGCGGCCGCGCCGAAGATGCACGACCACTACCGCCTGCCTTGGCCGCCATGCACCAGCAACTGGCCGAGGATTTCCCGCCTGTGATCGAAGACCGTGCCCTGGAAGGTGAACTGCGCCTGTGCCTGCAACGCATCGCCGAGCAACACTGGAGGCTGCATGCGTAGCCAAGGCGTTTTGCATGTCGACACCCCGATCGTGGTGCCGTTTTTCGACGTCGACTCGATGAACGTGGTCTGGCACGGCCACTACATCAAATACCTCGAAGTGGCCCGCTGCGCCTTGCTCGACTTGATCGGCCACAACTACAACGACATGCTCGAATCCGGCCATGCGTGGCCGGTGATCGACCTGCAACTGCGCTACGTGCGCAGTGCCGTGTTCGGCCAGGCGCTGACCGTACGCGCCAGCCTGGTGGAATGGGAAAACCGGCTGAAGATCAATTACCTGATCAGCGATGCCGCGACCGGCGAACGCCTGACCCGTGCCAGCTCGGTGCAAGTGGCCGTGGACATGGCCACCCGCGAAATGCTCCTGGCTTCGCCACGGGTATTTGTCGAAGCCGTCGAAAGGAAACTCTCATGAAACGCCGGCTCACCTGGCTGCTGCTGTTTGGCCTCTCGCCGCTGGCCCAGGCGTTCGACCTGCAACAGTTGAGCGACCAACTGGCCCGCCCGGAAGTGATCCACGGCCAGTTCATCCAGGAAAAACATCTGCGCGCCCTGCCCCAACCACTCACCAGCAAGGGCCGCTTCGTGCTGGCGAAAAACCACGGCCTGCTCTGGCTGCTGCAAACGCCGCTACAACAGGATTACCGCATCACCGCCAAAGGCATCGCACGGCGCGACGGCAATGGCTGGCAGTTGCTGCCGAACAAAACTGCCGGCACCGAGCAAAACCGCCTGTTCCTCGCGGTATTGCAGGGCGACAGCAGTGGCTTGCAACGGGATTTCGAGCTGAGCCTGTCGGGCCAGCCACAGCAGTGGAAACTCACCCTGATCCCGCGCTCGGTGCTGCTCAAACAAGTCTTCAACCAGATCAACATCGACGGCGGCGAATTGGTCCAGCGCATCGAACTGCTGGAAACCCAGGGTGACAGCACCGTGTTGCGCATGCGGGACAGCACCAGTGCGCAGCCTTTGAGCGAAGCGGAGCGACATGATTTTGCCGAGTGAACGGATGCTGCCACGGCTGTTCCTGATCCTGCTGCTGGCGGTGCTGGCGCTCGCCGGTTGGCAATGGCGCAACGGCGCACCGTTGTCGGCCAATCTGATGGAGTTGGTGCCCGGTACGTCGCCTGATGCGCTGGAACTGATTGCCGAACAACGCATGCAAGAGCCGCTGAACCGCGAAGTGCTGGTGCTGGTTGGCCACGCCGACCGCGAGCATGCCATCACCCTGGCGCAAACCCTCGGCGAACAATGGCAGGCCAGCGGTCTGTTCGACAGGGTCCAGTGGACGCTGCAGGCTGACCTGCCGGCGCTGCGCAAGCAATTGCTCGACGGTCGATTGGCCATGCTCTCGGCCGCCGATCGGCAGCAGTTGATCGATCAACCCCAGGCCTTTATCCAGCAACGTGTGCAGGCCCTGTTCGACCCGTTCAGCGGCTTCAGCCTGGTGCCGAGCCCGGATGACTGGCTCGGCCTGACCGGTCGTATCCAGAACAGCCAGCCGCAACGCGGCGCGATACAGCTGGACGTGGGCAGCGGCGCACTGATCGCCGAAGCCGACGGCAAGCAATGGGTCATGCTGCGGGCGCGCACCCAAGGCAATGCCTTCGACATGAACCTGCCGCTGCAAGTGGCCGATCTGCTGCAACGCAGCCGTGACCTCGCAAGCCAGGCCCAAGGGCAACTGCTGGCCGCCAGCGGCCTGCTGTATGCCGCTAGCGGCCAGCAACAGGCGTCGCGGGAAATCACCTGGGTTGGCGGGGGCGCGACGGTCGGCATCCTGTTGCTGCTGTTGCTGGCCTTCCGACGCTTTCGGGTGTGGCTGGCGTTCGTGCCGGTGCTGGTGGGCATGTTGTTCGGCGCGGTGGCTTGCGTGGCGCTGTTCGGCCGGATGCACGTGATGACCCTGGTGTTGGGTTCGAGCCTGATTGGCGTGGCAGTGGATTATCCGCTGCACTACCTGTCCAAGAGCTGGAGCCTCAAGCCGTGGCGCAGCTGGCCGGCCCTGCGCTTGACGCTGCCGGGCCTGAGCCTGAGCCTGGCGACCACGTGCATCGGTTACCTGGCCCTGGCCTGGACCCCGTTCCCGGCCCTGACCCAAATCGCAATTTTTTCTGCCGCCGGCCTGGTCGGCGCCTATCTGTCGGCGGTCTGCCTGTTGCCGGCACTGCTTCAACACGCTGACCTGCGCCCTGCCCAATGGCCGTTGCGGCTGTGCGAGAGCCTGCTCCAGTGCCGCGACGCATTGCTGGCCCGGGTATGCACGCCGATTCTGTTGGCGCTCTTGCTCGGCTTCTGTGGCGGTGGCCTCTGGCAACTGACCAGTAAAAACGACATTCGCCAGTGGATCGGCACGCCCCAACACCTGACCGATGAAGCCCAGGCCATCGCCCGCATCACCGGCTTCCAGCCCACCAGCCAGTTCTTCCTGATCCGTGCCGAGAACCAGCCACAGTTGCTCGAGCGCCAGACGGCCCTCAACGAGCGGCTCGACCAGTTGATCGGCCTGGAAAAACTCCAAGGCTATCTGTCACTCAATCAATTGGTCAGCCCGCCCGTCGAGCAACAACAGGTTCGTGAGGCCCTGGCCCGGTTGCCGGCGTTCTGGCAGCCGCTCCTGGACCTCGGCGTACCCGCCGCTGCGCTGGAAACGGAGCTGGCGCAATTGCAGGCCTTGCCGGTCACCGACATTGACGCCGCGCTGACCGGGCCACTGGCCGAACCCTACCGCACGCTCTGGCTCGGCCCGACGGCGCAAGGCGTGGCGGCGGTGGTCAGCCTGCAAGGCTTGAACGATGCCGCGCTGCTGCGGGTGCAGGCGGTGGACCTGCCCGGCGTGCAACTGGTGGATCGCCTGGGCGACCTGAACCGGGTGTTCGCTGCCACGCAAGTCAGCGCCGCCGAACTGAAACTGGCCTCGTGCGTGCTGATCGTTTTGGTGCTGATCTGGCCATTCGGCGTCGGCGGTGCCTTGCGCGTCGTGGCATTGCCGCTGCTGGCTGCGCTGTGCAGCCTGGCGAGCCTCGGCTGGCTGGGGCAACCGCTGACGCTGTTCAGCCTCTTCGGCCTGCTGCTGGTGACGGCCATCGGCGTCGACTACGCCATTCTCATGCGTGAACAGATCGGCGGTGCCGCCGTGAGCCTGCTGGGCACACTGCTGGCGGCGGTCACCACGTGGCTGTCGTTCGGCTTGCTGGCGTTGTCCAGTACGCCGGCGGTGAGTAACTTCGGCTTGGCGGTAAGCCTGGGGCTGGCATTCAGCTTCCTGCTCGCGCCGTGGGCCGGGCGTCAGGCCCATGCCGGCACTGCGGAGCCCGTCCAATGATGACCGCGTTGTTCTGGCTGATGACCTTGGCGCTGTTTGCCGTCGCGACCCTGGTTGGCCGGCGCTTCGGGCTGATTCCGATCGTCAGCCAATTGCTGCTGGCGACGTTCGGCCTGCCCTTGTTGATGTACTTCTGGATCGAGCCGGGTTGGCACCTGGGCGGCGCGCAACTGGTCTCGCCGGTGTGGCTGAAAAACCTCTACAGCCTCGCGTTCGCCTTGCTGCTGGGGCACATTCTCAGCGACGTGATCGACCTGAAGCTGGACCGCCAGAGCGTTAAAATCGCCTTGCCGAGCTTTGGCGTGCCGTTCGTGTGCGGGTTGGCGACTGCGGTCTGGCTGCTGCCACCACAGCCTTGGATCAGTTCGCTGGCGGTCGGGCTTTTGTTTGCGATTACCGCGATACCGGTGCTGTACCTGTATTTGCGGCACATCGATTACCCGCCCGCCGCCACCCGGCGCCTGGTGCAGACCGCGATTCTGATCGACCTGATCTGCTGGAGCCTGTTCGCCCTGGCCCAGGGCAGCCTGCACCTGAGCAGCCTGCTGCTGCCATTGGCCGGCGCCTGCGTGCCCTTGCTGCTGCGACTGGCCGGCCTGCGCCAACCGCTGCTGCACAGCGGCCTGTTCTTTGCCCTGCTGGTGGTGGCCGAACATTACCGGCTCAACGCGTTGATCACGGGCATCGGTTATCTGCTGTGCATGGCCGCGCTCAAGGTGCCACTGGTATTGCCACTCAGCGCCGCCTGGATGCATCGGTTGCAGACTTACCTGGCGATCCCGTTGATCCTCACCTTCGGCATCGTGCAGATCAATGTGCACAGCGCCATGGACAGCCTTGGCTGGATCCAGCTGGGTGCGTTGCTGCTGTTGCCGATTGCCAGCAAACTGCTTGGCAACTGGCTGGGGCTCGGTTGGGCCGGGGCCTCGTTCGTCGGCGCCAGTCGCTGGCGGGAAAGTGTCTTGCTGAACATTCGCGGCTTGAGTGAAATCGTCTTCCTCAACCTGCTGCTGCAACAACAGCTCATCAGCCCGGCGCTGTACTTCGCGCTGATGCTGATGGGCTTGATCGCCACTTTGCTGCCGGCCGTGGCCGGTTTCCACCGTATTCCTTCGCATGCCGTCCCGGCCAGGAGCCCAAGTGTCAACAGTTGAAATGGAACGTCGACAGGTCGTGATCATCGGCGCAGGGCCTTCCGGCGCCATTGCCGCTGCGCTGCTCAAGCGCAGCGGCCACGATGTGCTGGTCATCGAGCGCCAGCACTTTCCACGGTTCTCAATCGGCGAGAGCCTGCTGTCCCATTGCCTGGACTTCGTCGAAGAAGCCGGCATGCTCGAGGCAGTCAATGCCGCCGGCTTCCAGCGCAAGAACGGTGCGGCGTTCGCCTGGGGCGAGCGCTACAGCGCCTTCGATTTCGGCGACACCTTCAGCGAAGGCAAGCCCACCACGTTCCAGGTCCAGCGCGCCGACTTCGACAAGTTGCTCGCCGACCAAGCCGCGCTGCAAGGCGTGGAAATCCGTTACGGCCAGGCCATCGCCAACGTAGATTTCACCCTGGCCAAGCCGCAACTGGGCGTGCAGCGCGAGGACGGCAGCGAGTACCGCGTCGAGGCCGCTTTCGTGCTCGATGCCAGCGGCTACGGCCGAGTCCTGCCGCGTCTGCTGGACCTTGAGGCACCCTCGAACTTCCCGGTGCGCCAGGCGGTGTTCACTCACATCGAGGATCGCATCGACGCCCCGGCGTTCGACCGGGAAAAAATCCTCATCACCACCCACCCGAGCAAACGCGATGTGTGGTTCTGGACCATTCCGTTCAGCGGCGGACGCTGCTCGGTGGGCGTGGTCGCGGCGGCAGAACATTTCGAGGGACGCACCGAAGACCTCGACGCCTGCCTGCGCGGCTTTATCAATGAAACCCCAAGCCTGGCCGGTGTCCTGCAGAACACGGTGTGGGACACCCCGGCGCGCACCATCGGCGGCTACTCGGCCAACGTCAAGACATTGCACGGCCCTGGCTTCGCCCTGCTGGGCAACGCTGCGGAATTCCTCGACCCGGTATTTTCCTCCGGCGTGACCATCGCCATGCGCTCGGCGAGCATGGCCGCGGGCGTGCTGCATCGTCAGCTACAAGGCGAAAGCGTCGATTGGCAGAGCGAGTTCGCCGAGCCGCTCAAGCGCGGCGTCGACACCTTCCGCTGCTATGTCGAGGGCTGGTACGCCGGCACGTTCCAGGACGTGATTTTCTACAGCGAAGGTTCCTCCGACATCCGCCGCATGATCAGTTCGATCCTGGCCGGCTACGCCTGGGACCAGCGTAATCCCTTCGTCAGCGAACCCAAGCGGCGCCTGCGCATGCTTTCGGAAATCTGCGCGAGCCCGGCGTCATGAGTCAGCCGTCATGAGCTACCTGAGCGACAACTACGTCGAAGAAACCCGCTTCGGTTTCTGGTTCCTGCGCAGCCACACCTGGCAGCACCATGTGCTGCGTGTGGCGATCAACGATCTGCGCAGCCTGTTTGGCGCTGCGCTGCCCTGCGACCCGGTGCTGCTGGACGCCGGTTGTGGCCAGGGCAAGTCGTTTCAATACCTGCGCCAAGTATTCGCACCACAACAACTGATTGGCGTCGACGCCGACCCGCACAGCCTGGCGCTGAGCACCGCAGAAGCTGCCCGCCAGGGCATGGCCGTGGAGCTGATCGGCAGCGATTGCGCGACATTGGCGGTGCCTGATGCAAGCGTGGACCTGCTGTTCTGCCACCAGACTTTTCATCATTTGGTCGAGCAGGAAAAGGCCCTTGCCGAGTTCTACCGCGTGCTCAAGCCTGGCGGTTACCTGATGTTCGCCGAATCCACCGAGGCCTACATCGATACCTGGGTGATCCGCTGGCTGTTCCGCCACCCGATGCATGTACAGAAAAGCGCCGCGCAGTACCTGGCGATGATTCGCAATCAAGGGTTCCAGTTCGAAGACCACAACGTCTCCTACCCGTACTTGTGGTGGAGCCGCGCCAAGGATTTCGGCCTGCTGGAACGCTTGGGCCTGCGCCGGCCCAAGCCGTTTGGCGAACGGGAGGAAACCCTGGTCAACGTGGTCGCCCGCAAGCCGCTCGAAGGAGACGCCCGATGATCCGTGGTCTGTTGATCGGTTGTCTGCTGCTGCTCAGTGCCTGCTCCAGCCACGCGCCGCTGCCGGAACGTACGCCGACCCTGGCACTGCCGCTGCAATTGCACATCGAACGGCAACTGGCCGGCCAACGCCAGGATTGGTTATTGGTGATCCAGCGCGAAAATGGCGGGATCCGTTGGTCGCTGATGGACCCGCTGGGCATCCCCCTGGCCCGCCAGCGCCTGGTCGACGGCCAATGGCAGGCCGACGGTTTGCTACCACCGAACGCCGAAGCCCGGGAGCTGTTCGCCGCGCTGTTGTTCGCCCTGACGCCCGAAGCGGAGCTTGCCGGCAACTATCCCACCGCTCGGCAGCAGAGCACCCAGCGGAGCCTCGATGCACGCTGGCAGGTGCGCTACGAGCAACCACTGGACTTCGAACTGAGCCTGCCTGAAGGCCCGCATTACCGCATCACACCGTTGACCGAGAACGCACCATGACCGCTTATTTGAACGCCCTCGGGGTGATCTGCGCCCTGGGCCGAGACAAGCAAAGCGTCGCGCGCAACCTGTTTGCCGGCGATTGCTCGGGCCTGCGCGTCGAAGCCGGCTGGGTGCCTGAGCGGACGTTGCCGGTGGCTTCGGTGACGGGCGAACTGGCCCCCATCCCGCAATGCTTGGTGGCACAACGCAGCCGTAACAATCAACTGTTGCTCGAAGCCGCAATGCAGATTCGCCTCGAGATCGACCAGGCGATCAGTACCTATGGCCGCGCCCGCATCGGCATCGTCCTGGGCACCAGCACGTCGGGCATCGATGAAGCCAGCCAGGGCATCGCCCACTATCTGCGCGAACAGCGGTTCCCCGATGGGTACGACTACCAACAGCAGGAACTCAGCGCGCCGGCCAATTTCCTCTCCGACTGGCTTGGCCTGAGCGGTCCGTCCTATGTGATCTCTACGGCCTGCACCTCCAGCGCGCGGGCCTTGATGAGCGCTCGTCGCCTGCTGGACCTTGGCCTGTGCGATGCGGTGCTGTGCGGCGGCGTAGACAGTTTGTGCAAGCTGACGCTCAACGGTTTCTCGGCACTGGAAGCGGTCTCCAACGAACGCTGCAACCCGTTTTCGGTGAACCGCAGCGGTATCAACATCGGCGAGGCGGCGGTGCTGTTTCTCATGAGCAAGACGCCAGGCGATGAGCATTCGATCGCCCTGCTCGGTGACGGCGCCAGTTCCGACGCGCACCACATTTCCGCGCCCGAACCCAGTGGCCGCGGCGCCCGCCAGGCCATGGAAAAAGCCCTGCGCTGCGCGGGCCTGGACGCCAACCAGATCGATTATCTGAACCTGCACGGCACCGCCACGCAACATAACGACGCGATGGAAAGCCACGCGGTGGCCGGGCTGTTCCCAGCCGGCGTACCCTGCTCGTCGACCAAACCCATGACCGGCCACACCCTCGGCGCGGCCGGAGCGCTGGAAGCGGCGTTCTGCTGGTTGACCCTGAGCTCACAAAACCCCGACCAGGCACTGCCGCCGCATGTCTGGGACGGCCAAGCCGATCCCGACCTGCCGGCACTGCAATGGACCGACACCCGCGCCCGCCTGAACCCGACGACACCCCGTCGCCTGATGAGCAATTCATTTGCCTTCGGCGGCAACAACGTCAGCCTTATTATCGGAAACGCCCAATGATTGACTGGCCGCTCGCCGAATTGCTGCCTCATGCAGGCGACATGATCCTCATCGACCGGATCCTGTCCTTCGATGATGAGCAGATCCACGCACTCGCCACCGTCAAGCCCGACGGTTTGTTCAACCGCGAAGACGGTGCGCTGCCGGCTTGGGTCGGCATTGAATTGATGGCCCAGAGCGTGGCGGCGTTTGCCGGTTGCCACGCACGCCGACGGGGCGATTGCGTGGAACTGGGCTTCCTGCTCGGTACGCGCAAATTCGAATGCAACGTCGAGTGTTTCCCCCTCGGCAGCGAACTGGCCATCCACGGCCTGCGCTCCCTGGAAGACGACAACGGCATGGGTGTGTTCGAATGCCATATTCGCGCACCCGGTATCCACGCTACTGCGCGCCTGAATGTGTTCCGTCCGCCCCATGCCGCCCAGTACCTCAACGAACCGTCCGCAACAGGAACCCAGCCATGACTGAATCCATACTGGTCACCGGCTCCAGCCGTGGCATCGGCCGCGCCATCGCCTTGCGCCTGGCCCAGGCCGGGCACGACATCGTATTGCACTGCCGCAGTGGTCGCGCCGAGGCCGAAGCCGTCCAGGCGCAGATACTGGCCCTGGGTCGAAATGCCCGGGTTCTGCAATTCGACGTGTCCGATCGCGCCGCATGCAAGGCCATCCTTGAGGCCGACGTCGAAACCCACGGCGCCTATTACGGCGTGGTGCTCAACGCCGGCCTGACCCGCGATGGCGCCTTCCCGGCCCTGAGCGAAGACGACTGGGATGTGGTGATGCGCACCAACCTCGACGGTTTCTACAACGTGCTGCACCCGGTGATGATGCCGATGATCCGTCGTCGCGCCGCCGGGCGAATCGTCTGCATCACCTCGGTTTCCGGGTTGATCGGCAACCGTGGCCAGGTCAACTACAGCGCGTCGAAGGCCGGGTTGATCGGCGCGGCCAAGGCGTTGGCAATCGAGCTGGGCAAGCGCAAGATCACTGTCAACTGCGTCGCGCCGGGCTTGATCGACACCGCCATGCTCGATGAAAACGTACCCGTGGAAGAATTGATGAAAATGATCCCCGCCCAGCGCATGGGCACCCCGGAAGAAGTGGCTGGCGCGGTGAACTTCCTGATGTCCGCCGAAGCCGGCTACATCACCCGGCAAGTCCTCGCCGTCAACGGAGGCTTGTGCTGATGAAGCGCGTCGTCGTCACCGGCATGTCCGGCATCACCTCGATTGGTAGCGACTGGGACACCATCGCCGCCAACTTCGCCGCCAACCGCAGCGGCATCCGGCGCATGCATGAGTGGGACCGTTTCACCGAGCTGAACACTCGACTGGCCGGGCCTATCGATGACTATCAGGTGCCCGCTCACTGGACCCGCAAGCAACTGCGCAGCATGGGCCGAGTTTCGCGCTTGGCCGTCGGCTCGGCGGAGCAGGCCCTGGCCGACGCGGGCCTGTTGGGCGATCCATCGATCAAGGACGGGCGCATGGGCGTGTCGTGCGGCTCGTCGACCGGCAGCACCGATGAGATCAAGGCATTCGGCAACATGCTGCTCAACAGCGTCGCCGAAGGGCTGAACGCCAACTCCTATGTGCGCATGATGCCCCACACCACGGCGGCCAACATCAGCATCTTCTTCGGGCTGACCGGACGGCTGATCCCTACCTCCAGTGCCTGCACCAGCGGCAGCCACGGCATCGGCTACGCCTATGAGGCGATCAAGTTCGGTCGCCTGCCGTTGATGCTCGCCGGTGGCGCCGAAGAGCTGTGCCCGACCGAGGCGATGGTCTTCGATGCGCTCTACGCCACCAGCCTGAAAAACGATGCACCGCAAACCAGCCCACGGCCCTACGACAAGGGCCGCGACGGACTGGTAATCGGTGAAGGCGCCGGCATGCTGGTGCTCGAAGACCTTGAGCACGCCTTGGCCCGCGGCGCACGGATCCATGCTGAAATCGTCGGTTTCGGCAGCAACGCCGACGGCCAGCACGCCACCCGTCCCGAATTGAGCACCATGCGCCGCGCCATGGAGCTGGCCCTGGAAGACGCCGGCCTCGAACCTTCGGCCATCGGCTACGTCAACGGCCACGGCACCGCCACCGAGCAGGGCGATATTGCCGAAACCCTGGCCACCAGCAGCCTGTTTGGCGAACACATGCCCATCAGTTCGCAGAAAAGCTTTCTCGGCCATACCTTGGGCGCGTGCGGCGCGCTGGAGTCCTGGTTCAGCATCGAGATGATGAACCGCGACCTGTACGTGCACACCTTCAACCTCGATGAAGTCGACCCCGAATGCGGCAAACTCGATTACCTGCGCAATGAGTTCCGCTCGATGAGCAATGAGTACGTGATGAACAATAATTTTGCCTTTGGCGGGGTCAACACTTCGCTGATCTTCCGCCGCTGGCACTGATTCCCGTTAGCTCTGGTCAAGGAGACCATTATGTCGTTGAAGAAAATCGCCGTAACCGCCGCCCTGTTGCTCAGCACCCTGCCAAGCCTCAGCCAGGCCCGTGATACCGCGCTGTTCCTGCCGTTCGACAAGGTCGTCGCCGAAGCCATCCGCACCGGCAAGATCGACGGCAGCGTCAAGTTCTACCTGGCCGGCAACAAACCGGCCGGCAACGTCACCGTGGTCAGCCCTGGCGCGGTCACCAACAAGAAAACCAACGCGTTCAACAAGTCTGATGAAGTAGCTTGCGAATGGGTGCTGCAATCGGCGCTGATCAGCCTGCACCAGGCCGCCAAGAATGCCGGCGCCAACGCTGTTACCAACATTGTCAGCTTCTACAAGAGCAACGAACGCAAGGACCCGACCACCTATGAATGCCACGCGGGCGCGATCATGGCCGGTGTTGCGTTGAAAGGGGATTTGGCGAAGGTGCAATAAACCTAGCGCTCCCCGTGGCGAGGGAGCTTGCTCCCGCTGGGCTGCGCGGCAGCCCAAACCACCGCAAGAAATCAAATACCGCAAGCGCCTCCCGGGACGGCAAAAAGCCAAACTCGGAAAATGGAACACCAAATTTCCGAAATTTCCCACACCAAAACCCTTGAACTTCGCGCTACGGTCACATCCCAACCAAAAGCCGGGAATTCCAAGGATGAATGAAGTGACCAAGAAAGCCGTGATCGTTTTCAGCGGCGGCCAAGACTCCACCACCTGCCTGATCCATGCGCTGCCAAAGTACGACGAAATCCACTGCATTACCTTCGACTACGGCCAACGTCATCGAGCAGAAATCGAAGTGGCGAGAAACCTCGCCCGGCACTTTGGCGTTGCAGCCCATAAGGTACTGGACACCACCTTGCTGAATGAGCTGGCCGTCAGTAGCTTGACCCGCGATAACATTCCAGTCCCGTCGGCGAACAGTGCCCAAAATGGCCCACCCAATACATTCGTGCCGGGTCGCAATATTTTGTTTTTGACGTTGGCGTCTATTTACGCTTATCAGGTGGGGGCTGAAGCGGTGATTACTGGCGTGTGCGAAACGGATTTTTCGGGATATCCGGACTGTCGGGACAGTTTCGTCAAGGCCATGAACACCGCCATTGAATCCGGCATGGATTACAAACTGCGCATCGAGACACCGTTGATGTGGCTGAATAAAGCCGAGACGTGGGCACTAGCGGATTACCACAATCAACTGGAGCTGATCATGAACCGCACCCTGACTTGTTATAACGGAATAGTGGGGAATGGGTGTGAGGATTGTGATGCATGCAGTCTTCGCGCAAAAGGACTGAATGAGTTCTTGGAAAATTGCAAAAAAACCACAGACACATTTAAAAGCAAGCTAGGGTTGTAAACTTAGAAGAGCCCGCGGCCATCTACCGATAGCCGCCCTGCTCAGGCAGGTTGAGCGCCGACAACGTATTTCTTGAATAGCGACCTTGCTGCATAAGCGGGGAAAATATTAAAAATGGCAAAACACATCTTTATAGCTATTTGCACATAGACTATCTTCAGTATTTCGTCATTCGCCAGCGCCCCATAAAATGCAATAAAGCAAAAAAGAAAGCTGTCTATGATTACCGCAAAACAGGTGCTAAGCAGCACTCGCAAAAACAGATACCTTGAGTTGGTCAACTCTTTTATCTTACTTAACAAGTATGAATTTATGTATTCAGAAAACAAAAATGAGATAGATGAAGCAACGAGCGCCGACAACACATGATCTATGACTTTTTCATAAGGGGTCTCAAGGTGCCAACCTGCCAAACCCGGAAGCCAGCTAGTAAAACTCAGCAAAATTAGAATAAAGGCGTTACTCGCGAAAGCAAAGTATATAGCTTTCCTGGCAAGCCTGAGACCGTAAGACTCATTTAATATATCGACCACAAGAAATGTCAACGGATAAAGAAATACTCCAGGAGTTACTACTATATCCAAAGCCTCTATATACACCAACTTGGCCGCAGCAACGTTGGTAAAAACGTATAACGCAAACAGCGCTAGATTCAGAACAACATAAGTCATCCATGAACGCTCGTTACGATCATTAACGTCATACACCGTCAACGTATTCTCTCCCGAATAAAACTTTCTATACACCTCCTTCACTTCCACCTTACTTAAATCATCCACAATTTCACTTTTCAACAAATCAGCCAGCTTTACCTTTAAAACTCTGCCGGTCGAAACGACCATTATGACAGCAAGATTTTTACTTTTCTCGAAGCCCAGCAGCTTATATTTTCCATTCTCGACATCCTTGTTATAGACCATTGAACCGTTCCTCGATTATGCTTCCAACAATCAAATCAGTATCACTTTCACGGTAGTTCTCGCTAACCACAATAAGCCTTTTTTTCTCCTTGTTATAAACCAAGGTCTCCCCTTCACCATTCAGCTCTCCCTTCCTTACTATCAGTAGATCTCCTAAGTCATACATCCCGTCGATGTCTGCTTCAAGACGCACACCAATCAGATTGCTGGCTGTACCAAAGTAATAGGTCAAAGGGAAAATGGTGACCAACTCGCCAATTCTTTTACTCATGACCTGCACTAACTGATTTTGTTTAATTACCGGAACCGCCGCCGGATTCATATTTCCATATAAAGAAACGGTACTCTCTATTACTTCCCTCCCCTCCAAATCAATAGTCTCAATCTCTTTGTAAGACACGCCAAAAAAATCAGATATCTTCCGAATGGTAGATTGTTGTACGTTAATCACCCTGCCTTCAAGAATGTTATATATGGTGGTCCTGGTCAGCCCACTGGCATTGCATAAAGAGATCCGCGTTTCACCGCGACTTTTCATGAGGTACCTAATATTATTTTTTAGATTTTCTGTTTTCGCTCTTTTATACATACACTCTTCACCATCTTCATACTATTGCGACAAATCACAGCTCCGCAAATGTGCTCAGATAGACATTTTTCGGAAACGGCATCTTACACACCTTGACTTTCAGAAAAAACAAATAGAACACAAAAAATATCTCTACGTGCTCGTCGAGAATACTCGCGACACCCACCACGGCGATATTTCCTACAAATGAGAACAATATTTCTTACAGAAACATCAACCATTTAGAAAATTATTTCCACCCAACTGAAACAGTCAAAAAAAGAGCAAAACCGAACAGCATGCAAGAATCATTTATTTACACAGATGTTCAATATTTTGATTAATAAAACTGAATTTTCTGGTAATAAATAGACCCGACCGTCACCCCACGTATGGCTATCACCTGCCCTGTGTGACGTGGGGTCGCCGCCTTCTTAAATCTTGCATGGAGCTGCAAATGAAAAAGGTCACCTTAGTCGCCCCGCCCCTCGAAGACGCTGCTACCGAACACCTCACGCCCATCAGCCGTCACAATCAGGAGCAACTTGATCCCGTCAGCCACGTCTTCACCATCCTCCCCAACGTCGACACCCAATCCCTGCTCTGCCACGCCAGCGAAACCCTCGCCTCGCTGAACGTCATGTCCACCGACCTCGCCGGCGAGCTGCAAGGCGCACAACGCAGCATGGCAATGGCCCTGCAACAACTAACGGAGCTGGGCGAGCTGCTGGTCAATCGGGCAATAGAGAACCTGGAGCCCCCCGTAGGCACGCCGGACGCTTCGTTAAACAATCAACGTTAACTCTTGAACCTTGCAGACGCAGGCAACTTGAAAAAGAAAAGGCGCCTTGCGGCGCCCTTCAAGACTTCTCTCTTAAAACTCATGGCTTCTTCTGCATTCGCCTATCCGGCCTCATTTGATTACAGTCTTTGCGAGTGCAGGTAATGAACCTCCGCCAGTTGAAGAGCAGGCAAAAAATCCTCCGCCATCGGTACGCCTTCACGCACGATGATCATGAAACGTTTCTGAAGCGTATTGATGATCTCGTCGCCATTGCTCAAGCGGCTGCCGACCAGTGCAATGTCGCTATTGTTTTTCCCGGCGCCGGTGATGATCCGTGCCGTGCTGCCATCGGCGTACACCACCTCATCGCCTTTCTGCGCGGCGCGTACTTTCCAGCCATTGTCCAAGGTGAACGTCAACGACGATGACACTTGCTGGATCGTTCCGCCGTCACGCGTCTGGCTTCCCTCGGTGGCCACTCGGTAGATCGCAATTGGCGGATGGGCTTCGACGAAGGCTTTTTGTCGACTCATGAATGCCGCGACTTCTTCGCCGTAACCCTCTAGTTGCCGGGGCTGCTCCAAGTACAAGTCATCCAGATGGAGAAGAGCTTCATGGGAGATTTCGTTGGTGTAGGGGGCATCCAAAGATGAGTGCATTTCCAGGGACCTCATTCATGGGCTTCAGGCTGCATCCCTTGCCACTGGGGAAGGAGCGCTGAGCCGGCGGCTTCGGAATGATGAATAAGACGTTGCAGCGTGGGCGAGTCGCAACCACTGCGGAGTGGCCTGTGCAACGAATAGGAAGTGTCGTAACTAGAAATGTGAGTTTTCCTACAGTCGAAGGGTGCGTGACGCAACTTTTCGTCCCATTTCTGTCCTGCTGATACCAATCACAGCAGCGTTCTAGGCCGCTTGTCGGGACTGTCAACTCTGACAGTTTCGATGGGCATCGCAACAGCCTCAGGCTTTAGCCGTTAGCCGTTAGCCGTTAGCCAGGTCAACGCTCGGTAAAACTGTTCGACCTTATGAGTTGCAATTCGCATCTCAAGAAATTGATTTGGTCCAAACATGGATAAAAAATTGATGAGCACAATAGCCTGGTCGGGCCGCACAGCCATGTCTCGCACACACCCCGCCACATCACCTTCTGCGGTACAAGACTACGTCGTTGTCGACGGTGCGACATTTACACATGGCTATGCATGCGTGAACGGTATTCGCCTCCACTACCTTATGGGCGGTGATGGTGAACGGCCTATTTTGCTGGTGCATGGGTTTCCGGGCAGTTGGCGTAGTTGGGAGCCGTTGATGGGCGCGTTGGTGCGTGCCGGTTATACACCGATCGTTCCTGATTATCGTGGAGCTGGAGAAACTGATGTATCCGCCAGTGGCTACGATAAAAAAAACATGGCGCATGATTTACATGAGCTGATAACGCTCTTGGGTATCAAGCGGGTCGATATCGTGGGTCACGACATGGGTTTAATCGTTGCCTACGCCTACGCGGCACTGTTTCCGGATGAAAGCAAACACATCGTATTGATGGATGGATTCATTCCAGGCATCCCCGGGTGGGAAACCGCTTATAACGGCAACCCAACTGCGGGCACCACCAGCAAATGGCATTTTCGCTTCTTTGGCAAAACGGCCATTGGCATGATCAAAGGGCATGAAAAAACCTACCTGGATATGTTTTTTGATGACTTTGTATTCGAGGGCAACGATAAAGTGCCCGATGAAGTGCGACAGGCGCTGGTAGACGACTACTCCCGGCCAGGCCGCATGGAAGCGGCATTCAAGCTTTATGCAGCCTGGGTAGAAAGTGACGCGAATGACAATCTGGAGTTTGCCAAGAATAAACTGACTATTCCGCTGCTCACCATCGGCGGAGACCACTCGAGAGGAAAAACCCTGGCCGAGCAGGCCCTACACATCGCAACACGACCGCATTCATTGATATTAATCAATACCGGCCATTGGGTGCTGGAGGAACAAACACAGGCTACACGTGATGCAATCCTGGCATTTCTGACCATAAAAAATGACGGGCAATAGGTTGTCATAAGGTCTGATGACGGGCATGAACGAAGAAGGGCGCCCCGTTGGGCGCCCTTCTTAATCAAATCGGCTAGTCGCTTTTCATGTTGCCTATTCAAGTACTGGCATGCAGTTTCAGCCCCAACGCTTTAACTACTTTCAAAATAGTACCGAACTCAGGGTTTCCTTCCCCTGACAAGGCGCGATAGAGGTTTTCCCGAGAGAGCCCCGCGTCACGGGCCACCTGGGTCATCCCACGAGCTCGTGCAATGGTCCCTAGGACTTTAGCAATGAATGCGGGGTCGTCTCCTGCCTCTTCCATGCATGCATCCAGATAGTTCGCCATGTCCTCGTCGGTCTTGAGGTACTCGGCAGAGTCCCAGCGTGTGAATTGTTTGGTCATGGGTTTTGCTCCTGCCAGGATTTGCGCCACATCAGCTCAAGTCTGTACCACGCCTGCAACGGACGCGGCAAGGTCAACATACCCCTCCATTCCCGCCGGCGTGCGGTAACTATATACCGCCCTTACCCGGCGCTTCCCGCATAGCGTGCTCGCTCCTACCACTTTTCAGGACGCGAACATGCTGCAAAGCAACCCCTTATTAACCTCTTATGATTTACCGCCCTTCTCGGCGATCCGCACCGAGCATCTCGTGCCGGCCATTGAAGAAATCATCGCCGACAGCCGAATCAACGTCACCGCCATTATCGCCAGCCAGACGCCTTATCCGACCTGGGACGACTTGGTGTTGGCCATGGATGAGGTGAAGGCGCGGCTGGATACTTCCCTCCAGGTCATCGCAATCATCGGCTCAGTGACGACCCAACCAGGTTGGGCAGACGCGGCAAAACGCTGTTTCGAACAGGTCACGGCTTATCAGGCCGAGCTCGCCCGGAACAGTGAATTGTTTGGGCTGTATCAAAGACTTTCCCACAGCGAGATAGCGCAACAGTTCAATCTGCCTCGGCAAAAGGTATTGCAAAAGACACTGCGTGAGTTTCGCCGGGCCGGAGTAAACCTTGCGCCTGAACAACAACAGCGCCTGCTGGCGTTGGACAACGATATAGAGCGGTATCAAGACCGATTCAACCTGAATGTACAGCAGGCAGAAAACGACTGGAGCAAGCACATCGAGGATGAATCGCTGCTGGCCGGTATCCCTGCCCCGGTCAAGCGGCGCATGGCGAACAATGCAAGGAAGGCAAATCTGCAAGGGTGGCTGATCACCTTGAGCGACGAGTCGTTCAACGGAGTGCTGGGCCATGCCGAGAGCAGGACGTTACGCAAGGAAGTATGGGTGGCCTATCAAGCCCGCGGCTCGGCTCAAGGTCCTCACGACCAGCGCTTCAATAACGAGGAAATAATGACCTCGCTGTTGGCGGCGCGCCACGATAAGGCCAAGTTGCTGGGATATGACAATTTCGCCCAGTTGGCCCTTGAAGAGCAGATGGCGAAGTCCACGGATCAGGTATCGAGTTTTCTAGACAAGGAACTCGACCGGCACAAAAGCCTTTTTGAGCGAGAGGCAAGGCAACTCAAGGCCCTGGCTTTGCAGCAAGACATCGATGAGTTGGAGCCTTGGGACTACCCGTATCTGGCCGGGAAAACACGCCAACAGGCAGGGGCCAGCCAAGAGCAATTGCGGGCCTATTTTCCGTGGGATTCGGTGCTCAGCCGCTTATGCCTGTTTGCCCAGCGGCTGTTTGGCGTCGAGATGCTCGAGCGTTCGGATTTTGAACGCTGGCATGAGGATGTGCGCCTCTTTGAGATTAAGGAGTTCGGGCAAGCTATCGGCTATCTCTATATCGACCCGTTTCAACATGATTTGACCGGAGCGGCACCGCACGCTTTGGGCCTGCGCAATCGTCGGATGACTGCCGAGGGTCGTCCAAGACTACCGATAGCCGTGCTGCGCAGCGAACTTCCACCCAGGGAAGACGATGCCCCATGCCTGCTGGATCATCAGCACTTGCGCATTGTGATGCACGAGTTCGGTCATTGCTTGCAGCAACTTTTGACGGGAGAAGACTATAGGGCCGTTTCCGGGTTGGATGGGCTCGGCCTGGACACCGTTGAGTTCTCCAGCCAAGTACTGGAACAGTGGTGCTTTTCCAAGGATTTCCTGGTTTGGATATCAAGCCACTACCAGACCAACGAACCGATCCCTACCGACGAGGCCGAGCGGTTCCTGGCGGGCATCCAGGCGCAAACCAGTTGGACGACGGCGAACTCGCTGCTCTTCACGCTGTTCGATTTCGAGGCCCATCGCACCTTTGGCGACGGACGCAGTGCCTTGCAGGTTTTTGAAGACGTGAACAATAAAGTCGGACATCTGCAATGGCCGGAAGCGGTACGCCCCTTCAATAACCTGACGGGTATTGCGTCGTCTTATGCCGCGAGGATTTATTCATACAAATGGTCGCAAGTGCTTGCCGAAGAGGCGTTCGAAAAGTTTATACGTCAGGGCGTTTTCGACAGTGATACCGGCCGGGCTTTTCGCGAAGCGTTTTTCACTCGGGGCGGCTCCCGTTCGCTGGTGCACTCACTTGAGTTGTTTCTCGGCGCTCCATCCGCCGGCAGGCTGAGCGCTTCCCTGGACATCCATGACACCGTCCTGCAAGCCGATACCGCGCCAGACCCAAGCATCCCGTTGGTGGGTCAGTTGCACACTTCCCAGCAACAAATGATCCTCCTGAACGATACGGTTCCGCGGGCTTCAGAGGTTGCCATGCAACAACTGCGTTACTGGCTCAAAAGAACCTTCCCGTCCCTGGACGCCACTACAGCTGTCGAAAATCTTTCGGTGCGTACGCGGCAAGAGGAGACCGCTCTTTCCTCGCAAAGCCTGGCCGACGGCGCCGATGAGCCGGCCATCAAACAGACCAAGACGCAAACCATTGCCCTGGAGGCGCTGTTCTGGAAGGCACTTGCCGGCAGGATCGATGCGGGCGAGCTCTTCCTGGATCCGGGCCAGATCGACATCCTCGTCACCCAAGGCAACGTCATCCAGACTCCCGCAAACCTGAACAGCCAAGAAGCCAAGCAACAATTCAAGACGTTGATCAGCAACACGTCCGTGTCCTTTGAACCATTGCTCACGCAAGCACTGGACAACTTCTGGAACAGGCCGGCCGACTTCAGCCACAGCCGTAAAGTCGGCGATTGGCTGGCCGATGAATTTGCCGCTCAGCTAAGAGCACAGGCAGATCTTCATAGGCTGGACGCAACCATGAGCCAGCCGATGCACGAGGCCCTGACTAAACATGCATTGTCGGCACCGGACGCGGCTTCTCGCGCCGAACTGGCGGCAAAAGTCCGGCCCGGAGTCTACAGCCTGAATATGGCCGTTGCAGAAGGGGCTGACAGTGTGCCGCTACCTTGCACCGTTGTGCTGACGCAGCATGACAATGTCAGCGAATCGGGGACGGCCGTGCTATACGCCCCAGGTCATCCTTTGGAGATCTACGATAATCTGGCGGCACTGAAGGCCGGGCTGATCAAGGACAGTCTCGCCTGGGCAGAGGTCAGCACCGCACCACTGGCGCAGCATTTTCTTACCCATTTGGTTGCGGACGTGCGAGCGACGCAGAAAGCGATCGTGCGGGACATTTTGCTGGAAGGGCCCGCGATGGAAGAGGAGGTCGCAGCCTGGGCGGCCAGAATTGACCGGGCGGCGGATGTCGGGACTGCCCTGGATTTGGCGGGCGTGCTGGATGAACGAGAATTCCAGCGAGAGCTGAAAAAACAGAACGAATGGCTGCATGGCAATCCTCAGGTCACCGGGCACGACCGCCGGGAGTGGTGGAAAGCGGTACGAGATCTGTACGAAGCCCAGCAGATCGAACCCTCGCCGCCCGATCCGGTGACCTTGGCCACCGAGGACGCCGTCAGCGAATGGACCCGTAAACGGCTGGCCCGGCTCATCACCGAGAAAGGCTACGTGGCCGCGGATCCCGATCAGGTGTTTCTGAGCATCAATCGATACATCGTTGATCCTCACGCCCCCACAGGTACTTCGCCATGGGGGGCCGGGGTATCGCAAGGCACGAAAGGCATCGTTGTTAACCGCCACTCCATGACGCAATGGGCAATGTCCAATCTGACGTCGGAAGAGCGCAGTGTCCCCGCCCCTTTCCTGGAAGGACCGATGACCTATGACCAGTTTAAAAATGTCATTGAACAGGCCGACGTGGGCGCCCGGATCCTGATCGAACTGCCGATCACGGCCCGGGAACAACAGACAGCATGGATGGCCTTGAAAACCAAGCAGATACGGGCGCAGGCGTGGAGCGCCCATATCGCGGGCGACTTCAGGCACGACAAGGACAACACCGGGCTGAACCTGGTGCTGGCGGCACTGGACAGCCCGACATCGGAGGGGCGTCGCAAGGTCAATACGCACGAGGTGGTGGTGCGCCAACTGAAATGGGGCGACAGCGTGCTGAAGGACATACTGGCGTTCGGCAGCGCAAGCTTGGCGAGTCGGCCTTCGGTGACGCTGTATAGCCCAGGTGCGCCGGACAACAAAATATTCAGGGACCTGGATGCTGGAAATGCGCGGGAGTTGGAACGGGCCCTGGCCAAGGCGCTCACCGCCACGCCTGAGATGACCCAGTGGCTGATTTCACAACTGCCGTTGGTGGAGCAGGCCGATCAAGCAGCCAGTCTGGCGCCGACACCGCCTGACCTCACGCTCAATGAAAAAGTTAGGAAAGTCACCCAGGCAGTCTTCAGCGGGGCAGCAAGGAGCCGGGCTCCAGCTGATTTTTCCTCGAATTTTTCTTGGAGCGAGGTCAATTCAAATCTGCTGAACGTGCTGCATGAAACGCAGATAAGCCACGCGGTTAAAACGGCGGACGCGCTGACGCTCAGCAATGCCGAGCGCGACAGCGCCGACGCTCAAGCAGGACGCCGCAACGCGCTCGCTCTGCTGACGGGGGCAATGTCCATGTTCCCCGCAAGCCGGTTAGGTGGACTATTGGGGCGAGCGATCCTGCCGGTGATGACCGGTGGCGCCGCAGTGGCCGCGATCAAAAGTGAGGGCGGGAGCTTCGATCAATGGCTCACCGATTTCATCAGCGGATTGGGAGAGGTGCTGGCGGAGGGCGCCGAGGACCTGATAATGGCTCGCGCGGGACGGCACCGGAGTAAGACGCGTCCGCCGCTATCCTCCCTCCCCCGCCTGCAAGATCCGACACTCATGCCGTTACGCCTGAAAGGTTTCGATGGCACGGCGCTGAGGTTCGAAGGTCGCGACCGATATACGGATGCGAGCGGACAGGGTTATCTCAAGCTGGGGATGTATTACTACAAGACAGCGATGCAACAAGGCCAACGGATTATCTATGCGCCGGACAACCGGACGAATCAGCGGACGGTGACTTGGGAGAATGGCCGCTGGAAAATCGAGGCGCCGCAACGGTTGCGCGGTGGTGGGCCGGTGCTGAGCCTACTCGGAACGCCAGAGGCGCCAAACCAGGCCAAGATCAATACGTTGTCGGATGCCGCTTTGCTGATGTACAGCGGAGCAGGATGGATAGGCTATTACTGGTACACGTGGGGAATTGCCAACCGGCAAAAGGCAATTCTCAAGAGTATGCCGGAGGCACTGGTCGACCAAATACTGCAGGAAAGCATGGACGATGTGGGTGCTAGAAATATAGATGCCTATCGCCGACACATAGAGGATTACAACAGCGGAAAACTCAGACTGAAACGACAAATAGAAAGACAAAAAGACGCCACCCATGCCTTATTATCAAAGTTCAATGCATGGCAGAGAATCAATAAAATATCAGGCGTGCTGGAGCGCAACATGGCGCTACCTCTTGACCCTTCGAACAAATCCAAACTGCACGATGTTATTTTGAAGCATAAAAATACACTCATACGGGACGCTGCCGTAGAAGCTTATTTCGATATACTGCCCAACCTCTTTACCGACGCAAAATTCATTATCATAACCCCCCCCACGGGAGCACTGAGGGACGCGTTTACCAGGCTGCGCTCTGACTTGCAACGAATGACGAAAATTGCCGACTCGCGTGCCGAAGCCCATTTAAGAACGATCATTCAAGGTGATGGGCCAGCCGCGGAGGCCGCCAGGGTAGCTTACTTGATGGATCCAATAAACAGAGCCCATTACGAGCAGCGTTTGCTGGACGAGTTTTCCATTGAGCTAACCAAGAACAATATGCCCCGTATCCACTCAGCGCTGCGCGCTTATAAAATCCCTTTCGTTGAAATTAACAAAAGAAAGGCCAACCAATACACCCGATTGGTCACCGAAGAGGATATTGGCCAGTTCCAGAAAAGCATTAAAAGCGCCAACACTCATAATGCGACATTTGAAATCGAGCTTCTGACAAGGGCACAGACGAACCCACGGGGACCGACCGCCGACCCATCATCCACTCAACCAGAACCTGAAGTTTCGGCTTCATCGGATCGCTATAGGGTATCCATCAGTCCGCTGGCTGAATTGCAAATGACCTATCGCGACTTCAATCAGGACGCCAATCTTAGAGTTACCGCGATCATGGATGATATTCGCGCCGGTCGGATAACGACAAAACGGGGCAACGGTTACTACTGGTACACCATGTCGCAGTTAGAGGCCAGCAGCGGAAAAGGACGCTGGCGCGCCGCCTTTGAACGTCAAGGCGATACGTGGACGCTTCAAGGGTTTTATGACTACCACACCAACAGGACGGCTACCGTATGGGGGCAATGACCGACGTGCTCGGGGTAATTGAAGAAAAAGCAGTACAAGGCTCATGACGGTTTCATGAACGAATAAGGGCGCCCATTTGGGCTAATGCCGATCAGTTAAGTGGATGTCACGAGGAAACACACAAACCGTGGCGAGGGAGCTTGCTCCCGCTGGGTCGCGAAGCGGCCCTGTTTTGGGGCTGCTGCGCAGCCCAGCGGGAGCAAGCTCCCTCGCCACAGGATGATTGCCTGGCTTTATTTCGCTTAACTGACGGGCATTACCCACTTGGGCGCCCTTCTTCACGTTATGGCGTCATCCGCGCCGACACTAACCACTCGATAGCTCCACCCCATCGGTCAACAGCGCTACAAACGCCGCCGCCATCGGCGAACGCTGATCCTCGCGCTGCGCCAGCCACACCGCCGACACCGCCGCGGGGTCGAGCAGCGGACGATAGACCACCCCATCGATACGCATGCGCTGGTAGGACGCCGGCAATACCGAGACACCCAGCCCCGCCGCGACCAAGCCAATGATGGTCATGGCCTCGCCGGCTTCTTGGGCGAAATGTGGGCTGAAGCCGGCGTCGCGGGCCAGGCTCAGGAGTTGGGCATAAAGGCCGCTGCCGTAGCTGCGGGGGAAAAACACGAACGGTTCCTGGGCCAAGGCCGAGAGAAACAGGCCCTCTTCGTTGCCCTGGGCCAGGGGATGCTTGGCGCTGAGCACCGCCACCAACGGTTCGCGGCTGAGTTCGATTTCCGTCAAGGCATCGGGCAGCGGCAACGGTCGCATGATGCCCACCTCGATCACCTCGTCCACCAGTGCGTCGGCCACTTGGGTGCTGCTCATTTCCCGCAGGTTCAGGTGCACTGCCGGGAAGCGCTGCCGGAATGAAAAAATCGCTTGGGGAATGGTGGAGTTGAACGGTGCCGAGGAGGTGAAGCCGATCTTCAGTTCGCCCAACTCTCCCAACTGGGCACGCCGGGCCACGTCGGCGGCCTTGTCGACCTGGGCCAATACCCGCCGTGCCTCTTCCAGGAACAACCGCCCGGCCTGGCTCAATTCGACCCGACGGTTGGTGCGCTCGAACAATCGCGCGCCTATCTCCTGCTCCAGCGCCTGGATCTGCTGGCTCAAGGGCGGCTGGGAAATACCCAGGGCCAGCGCGGCACGGCCGAAATGCAGTTCTTCGGCAACGGCGATGAAGTAACGCAGGTGACGCAGTTCCATGGGCGATCCAATAGGTCGTTAAACATCTTAAACAGGTCGAACAATATATTGGATAGAAACATTAGTCGGCTATATGCTTTTTTCATTGCCTGCCTGATCGTGCTTTTGCGAGGTCCACCGTGAACACTGCTGTCGCTCCACTGGCCCATGAAATCCCGCCGCGTGTGCAGGATGATGCTGTCGCCGAACTGAAGGACGTCTACATCGAAAAAGGCACGCCGATGTTCATGCGCACGGTGCTGGCGCTGTTCTGCGGTGGCTTTGCGACCTTCGCCCTGTTGTATTGCGTGCAACCGATGATGCCGCTGCTGTCCTGGGAGTTTTCCATCAACGCGGCCCAGAGCAGCCTGATTCTGTCGGTGGCGACCGGCCTGCTCGCCATCGGCCTGTTGATCACCGGCCCAATTTCCGACCGCATCGGTCGCAAGCCGGTGATGGTCACGGCGCTGTTCGCCGCGTCGCTGTGCACGATTGCCAGCGCGATGATGCCGACCTGGGAAGGTGTACTGCTGCTGCGCGCCTTGGTCGGGCTGTCGTTGAGCGGGTTGGCGGCGGTGGCGATGACGTATCTGAGCGAGGAAATCCATCCCAAGCACATCGGCCTGGCAATGGGACTGTACATCGCCGGCAATGCCATCGGCGGCATGTGCGGACGCCTGATCACCGGGGTCTTGATCGACTTTGTCAGTTGGCACACGGCAATGCTGGTGATTGGCGGTCTGGCGCTGATTGCGGCGGCGGTGTTCTGGCGGATTCTTCCCGAGTCACGCAACTTCCGTCCCCGTTCGCTGCACCCGCGCAGCCTTCTGGACGGTTTCACCATGCACTTTCGCGACGCAGGGTTGCCGCTGCTGTTTCTTGAAGCCTTCGTGCTGATGGGCGCGTTCGTGACGCTGTTCAACTACATCGGCTACCGCCTGCTGGCCGAGCCTTATCATCTGGACCAGGCCTTCGTCGGGTTGCTGTCGGTGGTGTACCTGTCGGGCATCTACAGCTCGGCAAAAATCGGCGCACTGGCCGACAAACTCGGCCGTCGCAAAATGCTCTGGGCGACCATCGCGCTGATGCTGGCCGGCCTCGTGCTGACCATGGCCACGCCGCTGTGGCTGGTGATCCTGGGCATGCTGGTGTTCACCTTCGGCTTCTTTGGCGCCCACTCGGTCGCCAGCAGCTGGATCGGCCGCCGCGCCCTCAAGGCCAAGGGCCAGGCCTCGTCGCTTTATCTGTTCAGCTACTACGCCGGATCCAGCGTTGCGGGTACGGCGGGCGGCGTGGCCTGGCACCTGGGGGGATGGAACGGGATCGGCCTGTTCATCGGTGGCTTGCTGGTGATTGCGTTGTGGGTGGCAGTGAAGCTGGCGAAATTGCCGTTGTTGCCGGGGAATGTGCAGGTCTAGCCATCGTTATCCACACCTTTGGGACAGCGTGGACATTTTGTGGCGAGGGAGCTTGCTCCCGCTGGGTGGCGCAGCCGCCCCAAAACCAGACACCGCGGAGCAACAGGTGAACCTTGCAAACCGGTTTACGGCTGCTGCGCAGCCGAGCGGGAGCAAGCTCCCTCGCCACAAGAGCCCATACGCCTGGTCAAGGTTGTTGTGTACTCGCTTGGTCATTGACGCAACACCACTCGCGCTTCTAACACATCATCACGCGCTTCCAACGTCAGCGACCGCAGCCCCGCGCCCTCCCGCTCTAGTTGATCCAACCAATGCAGCAACGCACTCGCATCACCCCTGACGGCGAGTCGCAACGAGTCGCCGTCGACCTCCATTTCCGCCATGTCCAACCCCGCGGCTGTCGCACTTTCGTTGACGCGCACCGACAAGGGTTGGGTCGCGGCAGTCCTGTCTTGGGAGGGGTCGGCGCGCAGGATCCGGGCACTCAGTTCAGCTTGTTGGCGATGCTGTCGCTCGGCAAGCTCCAGCCGTTGCCGGGTCGGTTGCCAGATCGCGGTGTAGGCCAACGCCACCGATAACAATCCGGCAAGCCCCAGCAACAAACCTTGCTCTCGGCGCGACAGGTTTCCCCAGGCCTGTTTCAAGACCAGCCATCCATTGAGGCTCATCAACTGTTCTCCAGCGTGAGAATGGCCTGCACGCGATTGTTCTGTTTGCTGGCGCTACCCAGGGCGACGGGCAATCCGTTTTGCTGCCCGCGTTCACGCAGTTGTTCAAGCTCGACGAAACTGTTCGCCGTCAGCTGGATTTTCCAGCCTTCGCCTTCACGAAAATCGATGCGCTGCACCTCGACGTTGCTGGCACCAATGACCTGCTCGGTCAGATGAGTCAGACGCGCGACCTGAGTGTCCTGGCTTTGCCCGCGCCGACTCTGCAATGCCTGGAACTGCGCCGCCAGGTCGACGATCCGCTGCTGACCGGGATACAGCGACCTGAATCGCTGCTCACTCTGGGCATATAAAAGCCGGGTTTCATTTTCCACAAAGCGCACGCGGGCATCGCTGAAGGCCCAGGTGAGCAGCAACAGGCCCAGTGCCGCCGTCGAAACGCCACGCCATGGCAGCGGGCTTCGGCGTCGACGAAACTCACCTTGCAACAGGTCGATGGGACGTCCATTCGCGTTCAACAGCCATTCATCGATGCCCGGGCAGTCGCGTTCTTCATCCAGCCAGTGAATGTCCTCGGGCAGGCCCGGCTTGAGCGCCATCAAGGCCCGTGGCGACAATGACAGGCGCGCCGACAGTCCTCCACCCAGCAACCAACGCCCGAACCAGCGCACGCCCAATGCCTGGTCATCGGCGAGCAGGTCGGCGTCGACATGCACCGCCCGCGTCTCGATGCCCTGCTCGGCGAGCAGCGCCAGCAGCGCCTGGAAACCAGCCCGCTCTGTCACCATCATCGAATAGCGATGCTGCCGGTCACGCGGGCCGATGCTGATGTGCAGCGTCTCCAGGTTTTCACTCAGTTGCTCTTCGATGGCGAATGCCAGGGCCTGGGGCCGGGGCTGGCGTCGAGACGGCCACGGATCGCTGCGCAACCAACTGCACATTTCCATTGGCAAGAGCACATCGACTGGCCGTCCGTTCAACTCGCCGGCCGCCTCGTGCAACGGCAGGCGACGACGCTCGCCGGTGGGCGACCACACGCAGCACGGCCAGTTGGCGCAAGGCGCGCCCAGGCCTTCGGCGGTCAGGTAAAGCCAGGTTTTCATCAAGGAAGCTCGCTGGGGCTGAAGGGTAAGAAACGACGCTGACGAACCGTCCAGCGTCCACTGACGGAGTCGCGCTCGATATCCGCGGCCAGGCGCAGGCGGCTGGTGCCCTGGGTCACGCTCACGGTGATCCGGAACCAGCGGCTGCTCACGCCCAACCCATGGCTGTTGAGGCCTGTTCCAGACAACAACGGGTCGTTGGTAAACGCTTGCACGCTGGCGAATGGCGCATCGCGACGCTGGTTGACCAACGTCTTGGCGGCCCCGGTTTCCACGCCATCAAGGGACATAAGCACAAGCTGCGGGGCGGTATTGATGTTTAGCCGCGCATCCTTGGGCAGCAACACCACCCATGGCTCCAGGCGCCGCAGCGTCTGGCCGTCGATGCCTGGCAACAGGCGCAATTGACTCAACTCCTGCACCGGCCCGACCTGGGGCAACGCCAGCGGCGGCAGATCCAGCAAGGCCAGCAAGCGGGTCCAGCGACCGAGGGTGATCTGATCGATTTGCCCCAGGGCCAGCAGCGCGTTGAGATTCAGACGCCCGGACAAGTCCTCGATAACGATGCGCAGCTCGGCGCCATCCACTTCCAACACGGGCCCGAGCCGAGCCCAATCCTGGCTCAGGTCAACGGGGCCGGATGAGGTTATCCCGCTGTCCTCCAGGACCACCCGCGCCCAGTCTTCACCCGCCAATCCCAATTGCCGCAACTGGACTTGTTGCAGTTGCTGCGCGCTGCTGTGCAACAACAGGCGATGACTGCGCAACAGGCCTGCGATCAGCAGCAGCGCCAGGCTCAGCACCAGCAGCACGCTGATCAGCGCCACGCCTCGTTGCCGCCTCACGGCAGCGCCTCCGGCAACAGCAGCACCCGACGGATCTGCTCGAAACGCCCCGCCGACACGGTCAATTCCAGCGCAAGCGGCGCGCTGTCCCTTGCGCTTTCGCGGTGCCAGCCCAGTTGCCGGTCGAACACGCGCCAGTTCAGAGTGCGGACGTTCTCGAGCAATTTCTGCCGCTGCACAAACATTGGGTCTTCGCCGACGCTCTCGCGCCACAACGCCGTACCTTCGAGTCGATAAGTCACCGCTTGCCGTTCACTGCGTGGCTGGTCCAGTGGGTTACGCCAATGGCTGCGCTGCAACTGCAAATGCCCCGGTGCGAGCACGACCGAGTCGGCAACCGCCTGCCACACATCCCGCTCGATCATGCCGACAGCACGCTGCAAGGCCCTGATGTCGCGCTCATGCTGACCGGCCCCTTGCTGGGTCCGCACGACACTATCGAACAACCGCCAACTGGCCAGGCCGAGTAAGGCAAAAATGGCAATGGCGATGACCAATTCCAACAAGGTGAAACCCGACTGCTTATTCATGACGGCGGCCGATCCACCCGGTAGTGCGGTGTACGACGGTCGTGCTGTCGCCACGGCTCACCTGGATCTCGACCTGCAGCAGGCGCCCATCACGGGCCGGGGCGATCCGCTGTTGCAAGACCCAATCGCGACGATCCAGGTGCCGGCTCAGGCGCTGTTGTCCCGGCGGGGTGACGGCTTGCAGGCGCAGCTCGCTCAACTGATTGTCCGCCAGCCAGGCGCCGAACAGACGGTCCTCCAGGGCGGCGCTTTGCTTGAGCACGAACTGACTGGCCGAGAGCACGGCCGCCGCCAGCGTGGCGAAAATCGCCAGGGCGATCATGACTTCCAGCAACGTGAAACCCTGGCAACCGGCGGCCAGCCTGCGCGCGTTACTCATCGATCAGTGGCTCCGCCAGGCCATCGCTCGATACCCGGGCAATCGCCTGCCCAGCGACTTTGATCAGCAGCCTGAACGGGCTGATCTCGTCACTGCTGAGCATCAGCAACTGCGGCGGGCCCTGAACGTCATCGAGGCGCAGGACATGGCCGTCCTGCTCCAAGCCAAGCGTCAGGCCTTCGGGCAATCGATGCAACGCCGACACCGCCGTCCAGTCCTGGGCTTGGAGTCGCAGCGCCTGATAGCCGCCAAGCTGCACGCGCACGCCGTATTCCTGCCCGTCCAACACCGCCCGCTCGCGCAACTGCTGCACCACCGCGACGAAGTCCCGCGCCTGCTGCCGCGCCTCACGCGCCGGGCTCGCGCCCGTGGCAAAGCGAACCATGCCTGCCAGAACGCCGATCAAGACGATCACGACCATCAGCTCCAGCAAGGTGAAACCCCGGCAACGATGCTGCATGTTCACTCGGCCCAATTGCCGATGTCGGCCGCCATCCCTTCACCGCCCGGCAAGCCATCGGCCCCCAGAGAGTAGAGGTCATAGCTGCCATCGACGGCTTTGGGTCCGGGGTTGAGGTACTGGTAGGGCGTGCCCCAAGGGTCGATCGGCAGGCTTTTCAGATACCCTTGCGGGTTCCAGCTCCTGGCCACGGGCGTGCCGGACGGGCGTTTGCTCAACGCCTCCAGGCCTTGTTGGGTCGAGGGGTACTGGAAGTTGTCGAGGCGGTACATTTCCAGGGCCGTGGCGATTGCCTGCAGATCAGTGCGGGCGGCCGTGACCTTGGCCTGGTCGGGTCGGCTCATGAACTGCGGCACCACGATGGCGCCCAGCACGCCAATGATGACCACCACCACCATGATTTCGATCAGGGTGAAGCCGCGTTGTCGATGGCGTGTGGATCGGTTGCTTTGGAGTTTCATCGGTCAATTCACCAACTGGTTGAGGCTCAGGATCGGTAGGAGGATGGCCATGACGATCAGCAGCACGACGCCGCCCATCAGCACCAACATGGCCGGTTCGAAAAGGCTCACCACCAGCGCGATGCGCGCCGCGAGGCTGGCTTCCTGTTGTTCGGCGGCCCGGGCGAGCATGTTGTCGAGTTCACCGGCCCGCTCACCGCTGGCGATCATATGCAGCATCAGCGGCGGCATATCACCGCCCAGCTCCAGGCCACGGGTGAGCGTCCCGCCCTCGCGGACCGAGCGGGCGACGTCGGCCATGCGGGCACGGATCGTCAGGTTGCCGATCACCTGCGCGGCGATGTGCAACGCCTCCACCAGCGGCACCGCGCTTTTACTCAGGATCGCCAAGGTGCTGGCGAATCGGGCCGCTTCCATCGCCCGCAGCACGTCGCCCAACAGCGGCAGCCGCAGCAGCAAGCGATGCCAGCGCAGGCGCCACGTCGGCTGACGCAGGCTCCAACGCCACAGCCCGAGCAACCCGGCCAGCGCACCGAACAGCAGCAGGCCATGGCGGCGCAAGCCATCGCTCACGGCGATCAGCGCCTGGGTCAGCCAGGGCAACGGTTGGCCACTGTCGATGAAAATCTTCACCACGTCCGGCACCACGTAGCCCAGCAGAAAAGCGACAATCGCGACGCAGGCCAGCATCAGGATCGACGGGTACACCAATGCCAATTGAATGCGCTGGCGCGAGGCCTGGCGCGCCTGGGTGTAGCTCGCCAATTGTTCCAACACCTGGCCCAGGTGACCGGATTGCTCGCCCGCCGCGACCGTGGCGCAGAACAGCTCGGGGAACGCCTGGGGAAAGGTACGCAGTGCCGTCGCCAGCGCGTGGCCTTCCATCACCCGGCTGCGCACCGCCGCCAGCAGGTGGGCAACGCGGCGCTTCTGACTCTGCTGCGCCACCGCCCCCAGCGACTCCTCCAGGGGCAGGCCGGCCTGGATCAGGGTGGACAGCTGCAACGTCAGCAATGCCAGATCCGCCGGGCTCAAACGTCCGCCGGCATGGCGTCCGCCCAGGGTTCGTGGTTCTTTGGCTTCGGCCAGTTCGCTGGGCAGCAAGCCGCGCTCGCGCAGCAACTGGCGCGCATGGCGGGGGCTGTCGGCTTCCACGCGGCCCTTGCGGCGTCGGCCCTGGGGGTCTTCGGCCCGATAGGCGAAGGTCGGCATGGCGCTAATCCTCCTGGGTGATGCGCAGCAATTCGTCGACACTGGTCAGGCCTTCCAACACTCGCTGGCGGCCGTCCTGGAACAGGCTGCGGGAGGTCTTGCGCGCCTCGCCCGCCAACGCCTGCTCAGTGGCGCCCTGGTGGATCAGCTGCGACAGGGCGGCGCTGACATTCACCAGCTCATAGATACCGAAGCGTCCGCGATAGCCTTTCTGGCATTGCTCGCAACCCCGGGCCTTGAACAACCGAGGGGCAGCATCGACGTCGAGCCCCAGGCGCCGACACGTGGCAGCGTCGGCCACATACGGTGTCTTGCAGGACGGGCATAGGCTGCGCAGCAAGCGCTGGGCGACGATGCCGGCCAGAGACGACGCCAGCAGATACGCATCCACGCCCATGTCCACCAACCGCGTGACCGCGCCGACGGCGGTGTTGGTGTGCAGGGTCGAGAGCACCAGGTGCCCGGTCAGCGATGCCTGGACGGCGATTTCGGCGGTCTCGCGGTCACGTATTTCGCCGACCATCACCACGTCCGGGTCCTGGCGCAAAATGGCCCGCAAGCCGCGGGCGAAGGTCATGTCGACTTTCGGATTGACCGGCATCTGGCCGATGCCCGGCAGGTGGTATTCGATGGGGTCTTCGACGGTGAGAATGTTGCGGCTCTGGTCGTTGATGCTGCTCAGGGCCGCGTACAGGCTGGTGGTTTTTCCCGACCCCGTGGGCCCGGTGACCAACACGATGCCGTGGGGCTTGCCGAGCAACTGGCGCAGGCTCGCCAGGGTGTCGTCGGGCAGGCCCAGGCGTTGCAACTCCAGGCGTCCGGCCTGCTTGTCGAGCAGGCGCAACACCACCCGCTCGCCATGGGCCGAAGGCAGGGTCGAGACCCGCACATCGACCTCGTGACCGGCCAGGCGCAAGGCCATCCGGCCGTCCTGGGGCACGCGTTTTTCGGCGATGTCCAGGCGCGCCATGACCTTGATCCGCGACACCAACAGGTTCGCCAACTCCCGGCGCGGCCGCAGCATCTCCTGCAATTGACCGTCGATGCGCATGCGTACCGACAGGTATTGCTCAAACGTCTCCAGGTGCACATCCGAGGCCTGTTCGCGGACCGCCTCGCTGAGCAGCGCATTGATCAGGCGGATGATCGGCGCATCGCCCTGCTGTTCCAGCAGGTCGGTGGTCTGGGGCATCTGGTCGGCCAGGCTGAGCAGGTCGAGCTCCTCGTCCAGGCCCTGGGCCACCTGCTCGGCGGCGCTCTGGCCCTGGCGATAGACGCTGGCCAGGCGCGCGGCGAACTGTGCCGGCTCCAGCACCTGGATCGGCACGTCCCGCCCGCACAGACGGCGGACTTCGGCCACGGCGGTCAGCGGCGTGTCACGGCGCATGACCAGGCTCAAGGTCGGCCCCGCGCCTTCCAGCAGCACGCCCAGGCGCCTGGCGAAACCAAAGGGCAAAGGGGCCTGCGGCTCAGTCACAGGGCACCCGAGCGCTGTTGCGGATCGGCCGCCGACGCATCGGTGGATGGCTCGAACAACTGATGGGCATCCCGGGGCAGCAGCAGCGAATTGTTTTCTCGCGAGCCGGGTTTGCTCAGTTCCCGGAGCGCGTCGTAGCGCTGGCGGCTGACCTCGGCCAGGTCTTCGTTGCTACGCACGATGGTCGGGCGCAGGAACACCATCAGGTTGCTCTTGGTCTGGGTGTCGCGGTTCCAGCGAAACAATGCGCCCAGGTACGGAATACTGCGCAGCAAAGGCACACCGCTTTGCTGGGTGCGGACACTGTCGCGGATCAGGCCGCCGATCACGATGATCTCGCCGTCGTCCGCCAGGATCGTGCTCTTCAAGGCGCGCTTGTTGGTGATCAGGTCGGAGGAGTCCACACCGGAGACCGACGGCGCGATGTCCGAGACTTCCTGCTCCACTTCCAGGCGCAAGGTCGAGCCTTCGTTGATGTACGGCTTGACCTTGAGGCTGATGCCGACGTCCTTGCGCTCCACGGTGGTGAACGGATTGTCCGCGCCGTTGCCGCTGGTGGCGTAGGAGCCCGTCTTGAACGGGACGTTCTGGCCCACGATGATTTCCGCTTCCTGGTTATCCAGGGTCAGCAGGCTAGGGGTGGATAGCAGGTTGCTGTGGGTGTTGCTCGCCAACGCCGAGACCAGCGCGCTGAAGCGGTCGCCGCCCAGTCGCAGGAGCGCGCCTTCCGGTCCTCTATCCAGCTCACTGAGGTTCAGGTTGCCGATGATAGGGATGTCGGTTCCCGGAAAGTTGATGAATCCAGTCGCGCTGCCTCTGTCGAGGCCCCACTGCACGCCCAAGGCTTCGGTAATGTCCCCGGAAACCTCCACGATGGCCGCGTGGATAAGCACTTGGGCCCGAGGTTGATCCAGTTCACGGACGATGTTTTCGATGATACGAATCTGGGCCGGTTCGGCGATCAGCACCAGGGCATTCTGGCTTTCATCCGCCTTGATCATGAACGGGCTGGCGGCGGCACCGTCCCGTAGGCCGGCCAAGGCCGGCGTGGTTTTTTTATCCTGCCCGACGCCTTCCAGCACCTCGGCCAATTGCTTGGCATCGCTATGGCGCAGGCGGATGACCCGGGCGTTGTCCTGGGATGCGGCGGCCGGGACATCCAGGGTCCGGGCCAGGTCGACCAGGCGCTGGCGCACAGCCGGCGCGCCGATGATCACCAGGCGATTGCTGCGGGCATCGGCAATCACCTGTCCCGCCGTATCGCCCTCGCGCTTGCCACCCGAGGCTTCCATCAGCGGCGCGATATTGCCGGCCTGGGCATGCCGCAACCGCACCACCACATGATTGCGGTTGCGCCCCGAGTCCAACTGTCGAACCACGTCGGCGATGCGCTGGACATTGGCGGCGGAGTCGGTCACCACCAGGGCGTTGGACGATACCGAAGGGCCGATGTAACCATTGGCCGACACCAAGGGCCGGACCAATCCGGCGACGTCGGCGGCGATGCTCGATTGCAGGTCAAGGACCCGGGTGACGAACTGCGACGGCGTGGCACTTTTTGCATCAGCGATTCCGGCACGCGTCTTGGCATCGCTGATCGGGGTGATCAGGATCCGCTCGCCCTCGTCGATCACCGTGAAGTTATGCGCATCGAGGATCGAATAGAACAACCGCCGCACGCCTTCGCGATCCAACGGCTCACGGGACATGACGGTGATGCGCCCCGACACGCGGGGATCGAGCACCACGGTCTTGCCCAGGATCGCGGAGAACTCCTCGACCACGTCGCGCAGTTCCGCGTTGTTCATCGCCAGTTGCCACTGGGCCTCTTCGGCCAGCAGCAAACCGGCGGGCGTCAGCAGGCACGACGCGGCGAGGCAGAACAGGACGCGCGAAACACGGCCCCGGATAAAGCTGTTCATCAATTCGATCACTCTGGTTGCCCGGCCACCGGGCGTAGGTACTGCGAGGAATGCAATGCGGCATGGCGCCCGTCTTCGAGATCCAGTCGGTGCAACAAGGGCTTGGCCTCGGGTTGCAGGGCCAACCGCTCTTCACGTCCATTGCGCCACAACGTCACATGGTTGGCCTCGACCCGGCGCAGCACGCTGCCACCGGGCAGGCGCTCGCCCACCTGGTAAAGGCGCGGGCCGGCGGCGTCCGCCAGCAAGGCCCGCGACACACCTTGGCCGGCGACAAAACTGGCTTGCAACGTCATCGGCTCGGCGTTCGGCGCCTGGGCACCAGCAGGCGCCAGGCCGAGCACAGTTGCGACCGCTTGGACATTGGGCATGTCGCGAACCGGCGCCACCGGTGAGTCGGCCAGCACCGGCAGGTCATGGCCCAATGCCTGGCGAAAACGCCATTCCTGCGCGGTCAGGAATACCCCGTAGAGCAATGGCACGAGCACCAGCACCCACCGCTTGGAGTCATGGATAGACATTACTGCGTCCTCGTCTGAAGGCCCCAGGCAACCCGAGCGGATCGCCTCGGGCCATGCCTGTCAGGACTTACAGCTTGTCCCAGGCGTTTTGCCAGGACGCACCGACACCCGGCTCGAAACCGTTCGCCGTCGGGCTGTACTGCTTGCAGTAGCCGGACGCGGGGAACGGCTTGCATTCGAAGACTTCGTCAGTCTTGGGCTGCAGCACTTTCGTACCGGCGGTGTAGTCGCTGATGCCTTCAGGGAACACGAAGTCGTATTCGATGCCTGGGCCCTCGCCGGTCAGGGTGACCGTCTTGGTATCCTGGCGCGTGGTGCGCCCGTCTTCGGTGGTCCCCATCAGCGTCAGGGTATGAACCCCCGGGGCGCTGCGCACGTCCAGGCTCAGCCCGGTGCTGCCTTCACCCACCTTGCTCACGACACCCACTTGCTTGTTCTTCTCATCGAACAACGTGGCTTCGAGGTTCATCCGGCGGTTTGTTTGCGCGGCGAACGCCATGCTGACCCGACCTTTGTCGAGTACGTACTCAGGTTGCAGAGAGGAAATCCCCATGCTGGCGCTGGCGTCCTCCTGCATGTCCAGTTGGACTTCATAGCGGGTCACACCGCTTTCTTTCTGGGCGTACAGGCGGTTGGTTCCCTTGATCGGCGTGATGTTGTCGTCTTCGTCACGAACACCGGCACGAATGAGCGGATAGGCGCGGTTGAGGGCCTCGGCCAGTTTGAACGACCAGTTTTCAGCCTTGCCTTCCTCAGCGTTCTCTATGCTGATTTCCATGCTGTACTCGGCATTTTCTCCGGTGGCGGAGAATGCCCGGGCCTTGACCTTGTCACCCGCCAGTAACGGGGTCGATGGGGTAATGCTGCCAACCGGCAACCAGCCGCCCGGCAATGCGGCTTCGGCGAGGATGTTCACATCCACCGGGTTGTAGAACGCGGCATCGGTATCACCCACTGTCCAGACGCCCAGGATGACGTGATGACCCGACTTACTGTCAGGAATGACGCAGTTGTGCGGGGCTCCGCTCACCGGGAGTTGATTACCGCCATCCACCGTGCAGAACGGTGTGCTGTCGAATGAGGCGCGCTTGAGCACTTCGTTCGGGTTCCAACCGTCGCGGGTAATGAAATATTCGTGCTTGGTCGCTGGATGCGCCGCGGAGTATTTCCATTGAAAAGCAATGTTTCGATCCCTGATTTCGGTCAGGTGCCAACGCGAAGCCGATTGCGCATCAAGAGCAGAAAAGTTGGCGTTGCCGCCGCTGGCGATTTTGCCGTCGATAGGGCCCTGCAACGGCCCGCCACCTGCACCATTCGGGAAGCCCTTGAAGGTTTCGCCGGTACTCTGCGGTTCGTATTGCGCGCCACCGCAGTTCAGGTTGACGCCTTGCTGGCACAACAGTGCACGAGAAGGCGGCACGTCAACGAAACCATGGGCCAGCACACTTTGCGATGCCGCCATGGCCGACAACAGAACTAATGAGGACGCACACCCCGTTAATACATTGCTCTTGTTGAAGTTGTTCTTCATATAAATTCCAGACTAGTCATCAAAAAAGAAAGACGTATCACCGTCCTCTTGAAAGGTGCGCCAGACCGCTCAGCGCCATCCCTTGCAAGTGCCCGGAACCTTATAGAAAGTTGAGTGCTCCATGTGTAGGACAAATCTCTCAACCTGGAAGGAATGATCTCTGAATCAATTTCCCCTACATAATTTGAGAAACTTCTTACGAATAGAACTCGCTATCAAAAAGAGACAACTAAACACAAACAAACACGGCAGAAAGAATAACCGGCGGGGTTTGTGTCAGACCGTTAAACAAGCGAGCAATAAAAAGCCTGTCCGGCACAGGTCCGGACAGGCTGGGTGACAGGGGCCGTCAGTCAGACGTGATACTGCGCCGATAACTCATGCACCGCCCGCAGGAAAGCCCCGGCGTGTTCCGGGTCGACTTCCGGGGTGATCCCGTGACCGAGGTTGAACACGTGCCCGCTGCCCTTGCCGTAACTGGCGAGGATGCGTCCGACTTCGGCACGAATGGCTTCAGGCTTGGCATACAGTACGGTCGGATCCATGTTGCCTTGCAGCGCGACTTTGTCACCGACGCGCTCGCGGGCGTTGCCGATGTCGCAAGTCCAGTCCAGGCCCAAGGCGTCGGCGCCGACCTCGGCGATGCTTTCCAGCCACAGGCCGCCGTTCTTGGTGAACAGGATCACCGGGACTTTGCGACCTTCATGCTCGCGAATCAGGCCACTGGCGATCTTGCGCATGTAGGCCAGGGAGAATTCCTGGTACGCCGCCGCCGACAGGTTGCCGCCCCAGGTATCGAATATCTGCACCGCTTGCGCACCGGCCAGGATCTGGCCGTTGAGGTAGGACGTGACCGACTGGGCCAGCTTGTCCAGCAACAGGTGCATGGCTTGGGGGTTGTCGTAGAGCATCGCCTTGGTCTTGCGGAAGTCTTTCGACGAGCCACCTTCGACCATGTAGGTCGCGAGCGTCCACGGGCTGCCGGAGAAACCGATCAGCGGCACGCGGCCGTTGAGTTCACGGCGAATGGTGCTGACCGCGTCCATGACATAGCCCAGGTCTTTCTGCGGGTCGGGAATCGGCAGCGCTTCGATATCGGCCAAGGTGCTGACGACTTTCTTGAAGCGCGGGCCTTCGCCGGTCTCGAAGTACAGGCCTTGGCCCATGGCGTCGGGGATGGTGAGGATGTCGGAGAACAGGATCGCCGCGTCCAGCTGCGGGTAGCGGTCCAGCGGCTGCATCGTGACTTCGCAGGCGAACTGAGGATTCATGCACAAGCTCATGAAGTCACCGGCCTTGGCGCGGCTGGCACGGTACTCCGGCAGGTAGCGACCGGCCTGACGCATCATCCATACCGGGGTGACGTCTACAGGTTGCTTGAGCAGGGCGCGAAGGAAACGGTCGTTCTTCAGGGCAGTCATGTCGGCATCCGGAAAAAAAGTGCGGGCATGGTCTCAAAAGACAGCGGCAAGCTTCAAGCCGCAAGTTAAAAGCGCCGTTGCTTCTACTTGCAGCTTATAGCTTGAAGCTTGCCGCTGGGCTTCTACTTGCAGCTTATAGCTTGAAGCTTGCAGCTAACGTCGCTAGACGCCCAGATAATCCAGGATCCCTTCCGCCGCATTGCGGCCTTCGAAGATCGCCGTCACCACCAGGTCGGAACCCCGGACCATGTCGCCGCCGGCGAAGATCTTCGGATTGCTGGTCTGGTGTTTGTACTGGCCTTGTTCCGGGGCGACGACGCGGCCCTGGCTGTCGGTCTGGATGCTGAACTGCTCGAACCACGGCGCCGGGCTTGGACGGAAGCCGAAGGCGATGACCACGGCGTCGGCCGGGATGATCTCTTCGGAACCTGGGATCGGCTCGGGGCTGCGACGGCCACGGGCATCCGGTTCGCCGAGACGGGTCTCGACCACCTTCACGCCTTCGACCTTGTCTTCGCCGACAATCGCAATTGGCTGGCGGTTGTAGAGGAATTTCACGCCTTCTTCCTTGGCGTTCTTCACCTCTTTGCGCGAGCCGGGCATGTTCGCTTCGTCACGACGATAAGCGCAGGTCACCGACTTGGCGCCCTGGCGAATCGAGGTGCGGTTGCAGTCCATCGCCGTGTCGCCACCGCCGAGCACCACGACCTTCTTGCCTTTCATGTCGACGAAATCTTCCGGCGACTTTTCAAAGCCCAGGTTGCGGTTGACGTTGGCGATCAGGAAGTCCAGCGCGTCGTACACCCCCGGCAGGTCCTCACCGGCAAAGCCGCCCTTCATGTAGGTGTAGGTGCCCATGCCCATGAATACCGCATCGTATTCTTCGAGCAGTTGCTCCATGGTCACGTCCTTGCCGACCTCGGTGTTCAAGCGAAATTCGATGCCCATGCCAGTGAAGACTTCGCGACGATTGCTCAGCACGCTCTTTTCCAGCTTGAACTCGGGGATGCCGAAGGTCAGCAGTCCGCCGATTTCCGGGTTCTTGTCGAACACCACCGGGGTCACGCCGCCACGCACCAGCACGTCCGCACAGCCCAGGCCCGCCGGGCCCGCGCCGATGATCGCGACACGCTTGCCGGTCGGCTTGACCTTGGACATGTCCGGGCGCCAGCCCATGGCGAACGCGGTGTCGGTGATGTACTTCTCCACCGAACCGATGGTCACCGCGCCGAAACCGTCGTTGAGGGTGCAGGCACCTTCACACAGGCGATCCTGCGGGCACACCCGGCCGCAGACTTCCGGCAGGGTGTTGGTCTGGTGGGACAGCTCGGCGGCCTGGAGGATGTTGCCCTCGGCCACCAGTTTCAACCAGTTGGGAATGAAGTTGTGCACCGGGCACTTCCATTCGCAGTACGGGTTACCGCACCCCAGGCAGCGGTGGGCCTGGTCGGCCGACTGCTGGGGTTTGAAAGGCTCGTAGATTTCCACGAACTCTTTCTTGCGTTGACGCAACAGTTTCTTCTTCGGATCCTTGCGCCCGACATCGATGAATTGGAAGTCGTTGCTTAGACGTTCGGTCATTCTTCAGAACCTCATACACGACAGCTTCAAGCTCTGAGCTTCAAGCTGCAAGACAATCACGGTGGCAGGCACAACGCGCACTGCTGTTAACTTGCGGCTTGAAGCTTGCCGCTTGCTGCTGCGTCGTTTACTGCGGACTCGCACGAGTACTTGAGAGCAGAGACTTCAAATTCGCCGCCTTGGGTTTGACCAGCCAGAAACGACGCAAGTAGTCATCGAGGTTTTCGGCGAGTTCACGACCCCACTCGCTGTCGGTCTCCTCGACATACTCGTTCAACACGCGCTGCAGGTGGCTGCGATACGCTTCCATCGCTTCGCCGCTGATCCGCTGGATTTCCACCAGTTCGTGGTTGACCCGGTCAACGAAGGTGTTGTCCTGGTCGAGCACATAGGCGAAACCGCCGGTCATGCCGGAGCCGAAGTTGTAACCGGTCTTGCCCAGGACGCAGACAAAACCACCGGTCATGTACTCGCAGCAGTGATCGCCGGTGCCTTCCACCACAGTGTGGGCGCCGGAGTTACGCACGGCGAAACGCTCGCCCGCAGTGCCAGCGGCAAACAACTTGCCGCCCGTGGCGCCATACAGGCAGGTGTTGCCGATGATCGCACTGTCCTGGGTCCGGTAGACACTGCCCTTGGGCGGAACGATGACCAGCTTGCCGCCGGTCATGCCCTTGCCCACGTAGTCGTTCGCGTCACCTTCCAGGTACATGTTCAGGCCGCCGGCGTTCCAGACGCCGAAACTTTGCCCGGCCGTGCCCTTGAAGCGGAAGGTGATCGGCGCCTGGGCCATGCCCTGGTTGCCGTGCTTGCGAGCGATTTCACCGGAGATACGCGCACCGATGGAGCGATCGCAATTGCAGATGTTCAGCTCGAACTCGGCACCGCTCATGTCGTTGATCGCCGAAGCGGCCATGTCGACCATCTTCTCGGCCAGCTCGCCCTTGTCGAACGGCGGGTTGCGATCAACCTGGCAGAACTGTGGCTTGTCCGCAGGAATGAGGTCGCTGCCGAGCAACGGAGTCAGGTCCAGGTGTTGCTGCTTGGCGGTCTGGCCTTCGATCACTTCGAGCAGATCGGTACGGCCGATCAGCTCTTCCAGCGAGCGCACGCCCAGCTTCGCGAGCCACTCACGGGTCTCTTCGGCTACGTAGGTGAAGAAATTCACCACCATGTCGACAGTGCCGATGTAGTGATCCTTGCGCAGCTTCTCGTTCTGGGTCGCGACGCCGGTGGCGCAGTTGTTCAGGTGGCAGATGCGCAGGTATTTGCAGCCCAGGGCAATCATCGGCGCAGTGCCGAAGCCGAAGCTCTCGGCGCCGAGGATGGCGGCCTTGATCACGTCGAGGCCGGTTTTCAGGCCACCGTCGGTCTGCACCCGGACCTTGCCGCGCAAGTCGTTGCCGCGCAGGGTCTGGTGAGTTTCCGCCAGACCCAGTTCCCACGGCGCGCCGGCGTACTTGATCGAGGTCAGCGGCGATGCGCCGGTGCCGCCGTCGTAGCCGGAAATGGTGATCAGGTCGGCATAGGCTTTCGCCACGCCCGCGGCAATGGTGCCCACGCCGGCTTCCGCCACCAGCTTCACCGAGACCAGCGCCTTCGGGTTCACCTGCTTGAGGTCGAAGATCAGTTGCGACAAATCTTCGATCGAGTAGATGTCGTGGTGCGGCGGCGGTGAGATCAGGGTCACGCCGGGGACCGCATAACGCAGCTTGGCGATCAGGCCGTTGACCTTGCCGCCAGGCAATTGACCGCCCTCACCGGGCTTGGCGCCCTGGGCCACCTTGATCTGCAACACTTCGGCGTTGACCAGGTATTCCGGCGTCACACCGAAGCGGCCGGTCGCTACTTGCTTGATCTTCGAACTCTTGATGGTGCCGTAGCGCGCCGGGTCTTCGCCGCCTTCGCCGGAGTTGGAACGCGCGCCGAGGCGGTTCATGGCTTCGGCCAGGGCTTCGTGGGCCTCCGGGGACAACGCACCGAGGGAAATACCCGCCGAATCGAAGCGCTTGAGCACCGATTCCAGCGGCTCTACTTCGCTGATGTCCAGCGGCGTGTCGAGGGTCTTGACCTTGAGCAAGTCACGGATCATCGACACCGGACGGTTGTCCACCAGCGCGGTGTATTCCTTGAACTTGCTGTAGTCACCCTGCTGCACGGCGGCCTGCAAGGTGTTGACCACGTCCGGGTTGTAGGCGTGATATTCGCCGCCATGGACGAACTTCAGCAAGCCACCCTGCTGGATCGGCTTGCGCGGGCTCCAGGCTTCGGCGGCCAGGGCTTTCTGTTCGGCCTCGATGTCGACGAAGCGCGCACCCTTGATGCGGCTCGGTACGCCACGGAAGCTCAGCTCGCAGACTTCTTCGGACAGGCCGATGGCCTCGAACAATTGCGCGCCACGGTACGAGGCGATAGTCGAGATCCCCATCTTCGAGAGGATCTTGAGCAGGCCCTTGGTGATGCCCTTGCGGTAGTTCTTGAACACCTCGTAGAGGTCGCCCAGCACTTCACCGGTACGGATCAGGTCGCCCAGCACTTCGTAGGCCAGGAACGGATAGACCGCCGAGGCGCCGAAACCGATCAGCACCGCGAAGTGGTGCGGATCGCGGGCGGTGGCGGTTTCCACGAGGATGTTGGAATCGCAGCGCAGGCCCTTTTCGGTCAGGCGATGATGCACCGCGCCGGTGGCCAGCGAGGCATGGATCGGCAGCTTGCCCGGCGCGATGTGGCGGTCGCTCAGGACGATCTGGGTACGACCGGCGCGCGCGGCTTCTTCAGCCTGATCGGCCACGTTGCGGATCGCCGCTTCCAGGCCAACGCTTTCGTCGTAGTTCAGGTCGATGACCTGGCGCTCGAAGCCCGGGCGATCGAGGTTGGTCAGCGAGCGCCACTTGGCCGGGGAAATGACCGGCGAGCTGAGGATCACGCGCGAGGCATGCTCCGGCGACTCCTGGAAAATGTTGCGCTCTGCGCCGAGGCAGATCTCCAGGGACATCACGATGGCTTCGCGCAGCGGGTCGATCGGCGGGTTGGTCACCTGGGCGAACTGCTGGCGGAAATAATCGTACGGCGTGCGCACGCGCTGGGACAGCACGGCCATCGGCGTGTCGTCGCCCATGGAGCCGACCGCTTCGTAGCCCTGCTCGCCCAATGGACGCAGCACCTGGTCACGTTCTTCGAACGTCACCTGGTACATCTTCATGTACTGCTTGAGCTGGTCGACGTCGTAGAAAGCCGAGCCGTGGTCGTTGTCTTCCATGGTCGCCTGGATGCGCAGGGCATTCTTGCGCAGCCATTGCTTGTACGGATGACGAGACTTGAGTCGGTTGTCGATGGCGTCGGTATCGAGGATCTGGCCGGTTTCGGTGTCCACGGCAAAGATCTGGCCCGGGCCTACGCGGCCCTTGGCGATGACGTCCTGGGGCTGGTAGTTCCAGACGCCGATTTCCGACGCCAGGGTGATGAAACCGTTGGTGGTGGTTACCCAACGTGCCGGACGCAGGCCGTTACGGTCGAGCAGGCACACCGCGTAGCGACCGTCGGTCATGACGATACCGGCCGGGCCGTCCCACGGCTCCATGTGCATGGAGTTGTATTCGTAGAAGGCGCGCAGGTCCGGGTCCATGGTCTCGACGTTCTGCCACGCTGGCGGCACCAACATGCGCACGCCACGGAACAGGTCGATGCCGCCGGTCACCATCAGCTCGAGCATGTTGTCCATGCTCGAAGAGTCCGAACCCACGCGGTTGACCAGCGGGCCAAGCTCTTCCAGGTCCGGCATCAAGTCGTTGGCGAACTTGGTGCGACGAGCCACGGCCCAGTTGCGGTTGCCGGTGATGGTGTTGATCTCGCCGTTGTGGGCGAGGAAGCGGAATGGCTGGGCCAGCGGCCATTTCGGCAGGGTGTTGGTGGAGAAGCGCTGGTGGAACACGCAGATCGCGGTCTTCAGGCGCTCGTCACTCAGGTCCGGATAAAAGGCGGTGAGGTCCGCCGGCATCATCAGGCCTTTATAAATGATGGTCTTGTGGGAAAAGCTGCAGATGTAGTGATCGGTGTCGGCAGCGTTGGCCACGGACGAGCGACGACGCGAGCTGAACAGCTTGATCGACATCTCTTGGTCGCTCAGACCTTCGCCGGCAATAAATACTTGCTCGATCAGGGGCAGGCGCTCAAGGGCCAGGCGGCCGAGGACGCTGGTGTCGATCGGCACTTTGCGCCAGCCGACCAATTGCAGGCCGGCGGCCAGGATCTCGCGATTCATGTTTTCGCGAGCGGCTTGCGCCTTTACCGGGTCCTGATTGAAAAACACCATGCCCACGGCGTATTGCTTGGGCAGGGTCACGCCAAACGTTTCCTGGGCTACGGCACGCAGGAACTCGTCGGGTTTTTGAATCAGCAAGCCACAACCGTCACCGGTCTTGCCATCGGCGTTGATCCCACCACGGTGGGTCATGCAGGTCAGGGCCTCAATGGCCGTTTGCAAAAGGGTATGGCTGGGCTCGCCCTGCATATGGGCTATCAGGCCAAAACCGCAGTTATCCTTGAATTCATCTGGTTGGTACAGACCTGCTTTCATAGACACTTTCTCACCAGGCTGCCTCTTATCGAGGCAAATTTCTTTTCAATTCAGCCAGTTGCGCGCCGCGCCGAACGTACGCCAGCTTTGCGGGGGCAAAAGGGAGGTCATTGTACACACCGCCACAGAGGCTCACAAATTTGACGACGAACTGTCGCAAATCCATGTCGCATTTGTGAAAGGTTTAAAGCTATATGCTGTGCTAGTCAAAACTTTTTTGGGTTCGACCGCTACGACTCAAACGCTACTGTGACGCAGACACCACAAGGCGCGCGGCCTGAAAGGTCGCTCGCCGTTGCGGAAATTTTGAGGTTGCCGGGAGAGGCGGCCTGGGTAAGGCCGCCGAATCATCAGCGAGTTGCTGCCAGTTCCTGTTGGACGCTGGCGACAGTGCGAGGCCAAGGTTTACCAGCCTGAACCTTCGCTGGCAAGGCCTTGATGGCGGAAACGGCTGCGTCACGGTTGGCAAAGCTGCCGTAGGTGATGACGTAAAGCGGCTTGCCGTTGAGCACTTTCTTGAAATAACGGTACTCGCCGCCCTGCTCCTTGACGAAACTCTGCGCAGCAGTTTCGGAGCTGGTGCCGAGGATCTGCACCACGTAGTTGCCCGGCGCCTGGCCGGCATACCAGCTACCGCCTGCGGCCTTGGCCGGGGTGGCGGCAGGCTTGGCCGCTGGGGCCGGTGCCGGCTTGGTGGCAGGCGCTGGAACCGGAGCAGGCTTGGCGGTCGCCAACTGGGTCGGCGCCGGGGTCGGCTTGGCGGCGGGAGCTGGGGTCGGCGTCGGCGCTGGCCCTGCAGGCACACCGGCAGGTGGCGCGGTGGTGGTCACGGTAGGCGGCACGTCGCTGGTGTCTTCGATCGGCGGCGGTGCGCCGTCGTCGCCTTCGGTAATTCCGCCAGCCGCTTCCGCCAGGGGACCGCGCATGACCGGCTGCGACTGCCCGACCAGCGGCAGCGGCATTGGCTGCGTGTTGCCGGCAAATTCCACCGCCGGGGCGCCGGCACCTGCGTTGGGTTGCGGCGTGCCCTGACCGAGAGGCAGCTGTGCCTGTTCGTTGGCAGGTGCGCCGGTGGTGGGTGCCTTGTTGCGACCTGGCATCAGCCAGGCGGCAGCGACCGCGACCACGACCACGGCGGAAATCGCCAATACGTGTTTCTTCGGCATGTTGAACCCCATACTTGGACGCTTCACCGCTGAGCGGCTGGCGATCATGATTTCGATCAGAGCATCTCGGGCCACCTGGTTGATGTTGCCAGGCCAGCCGTCGGAGCTTTCGTGAATCTCAGAGATCTGATCCGCGGTGAAAAGTTCGATACCCCGGCCCGCGCCCTCAAGACGCTGTGCCAGGTATTCGCGGGTTTCTTCCTCGGTGTAGGGCGCCAGTTCGATGACGTGGAAACGCTCTTCCTCAAGCTCCAGTTGGTCTAGAACAGCGATCAACGACGACTCGCCAAACAGGAACACGTGAGGGCGTCCTTCCGGTGCACCGGCGGCGAGGGCCAGCAAGGCTTCCAAGGCAGATTCGTCGAGTTGTTCGGCATCATCCACCAGGAGATAGACTTCCTGACCGGTCAGCGCCAATTGCACGATCTGGTCGAGAATTGCGCCAATCTCCGCCTGGGCGACATTCAGCGCCTGGGCCACTTGACGCAACACACCAGCCGCATCGCCCGCGCCACGGGCCGACACCACCACGCTTTGCACCGACTGTTTGTTGGTACTGGCCACCAGCGCCTGGCGCAGCAAAGTCTTGCCGCTACCCTGAGGGCCGGTGACGACCAACAACAACTGGCTATAGCGCGCCAAGTGGTGCAACTGGCCCAGCACCGGCTTGCGTTGGGCCGGGAAGAACTTGAAGCCTGGGACCCGAGGAGCAAATGGGTCATGACTTAACTGGAAGTGGCCGAGGAAAGCCTCGTCGGCATGCAAACTAGTCATCGAAATCTTCTTAACCTTTAAGCTGAGCCAGGGCGCGGTAGTCCGCTCCCAGCGTGGCCTGTAGAACCTCTTTCGGATAATCGTCGGTCACCACCGCTTCGCCCATGTGGCGCAGCAGCACCAGACGCAGACGACCGTCGATCACTTTTTTGTCGATTGCCATATGTTCAAGGAAATCCGCCTCGGTCATTTCTTCGGGCGGAACGACTGGCAGCCCGGCGCGTTGGAACAGACGAATCCCGCGATCACGCTCCTGCTCGCTGATCCAGCCCAGGCGCGCAGACATCTCGAGGGCCATGACCGTCCCCGCGGCAACAGCCTCGCCATGCAGCCAGACGCCGTAACCCATATGGGTTTCGATGGCATGGCCGAAGGTGTGGCCCAGGTTGAGCGTGGCACGCACGCCCGACTCGCGTTCATCGGCACCAACCACGGCAGCCTTGGCTGCGCAGGAACGCTCGATGGCGTAGGTGAGCGCCGTTTGATCCAGCGCACGCAGGCGATCCACGTTGTCTTCGAGCCAACCCAGGAATGGCTCGTCGCAGATCAGCCCGTACTTGATGACTTCCGCCAACCCGGCGGACAGCTCGCGCGCCGGCAAGGACTTGAGCGTGGCGGTGTCGATCAGCACCACGTTGGGCTGGTAGAACGCACCCACCATGTTCTTGCCCAGCGGATGGTTGATCCCGGTCTTGCCACCGACCGACGAGTCGACTTGGGAAAGCAGCGTGGTAGGAATCTGGATGAAATCCACACCGCGCTGATAACACGCCGCGGCAAAACCGGCCATGTCACCGATCACGCCGCCACCCAGGGCGACCACGGTGGTGCGGCGATCATGCCGCGCGGTCAGCAGCCCGTCGAAAATCAATTGCAGGGTTTCCCACGTCTTGAAGGCCTCACCGTCAGGCAACACGACGGAAATGACCGAATAAGCCGACAGGCTGCGAGTCAGCCGTTCCAGATACAAAGGGGCGACGGTTTCATTGGTGATGATCGCCACTTGCCGCCCAGCGATGTGCGGCGCCAGCAGTTCTGGCTGGTCCAGCAAGCCTTCGCCAATGTGAATCGGGTAGCTGCGCTCGCCCAGATCGACCTTAAGTGTCTGCATGTGTCCCCACAGTGAAGATGAAATCAGGCGTCCTGCCTGCAATTAACGAAAGTCCGTGGTGCCTGCCATGACGCCAGTTAATGGCCATCCGCCACGCCCCAGTCGGGCTTGGACGGGATGCCGAGGATAGCGCATTTCGCACGGCGCATTAACGGGGGGGCAATTGTTGCAGGCGCTCCAGAATTTCCAGCACCACCATCCGCGGCGGACGCTCATCGGTTTCGATGACCAGATCGGCTATTTCCCGATACAGCGGGTCACGCACCTCCAGCAAGTCCCGCAAGGTCCTGGCCGGGTCGGCGGTACGCAACAGCGGGCGGTTGCGATCACGGGCAGTGCGGCCGACCTGCTGTTCAACGGATGCATGCAGGTAGACCACTCGTCCGCCGGCATGCAGCGCCCGACGATTGGCTTCGCGCATCACCGCGCCGCCGCCGGTGGCCAGCACCACGCCCTCGAAACCACACAGCTCGGCAATCATCGCCTGCTCGCGGTCGCGAAAGCCCGGTTCGCCTTCCTTATCGAAGATCCACGGGATATTGGCACCCGTGCGCAATTCAATTTCCTTGTCGGAATCTTTGAATGGCAGGCGCAGCTCTTTGGCCAGCAGACGACCGATGGTGCTTTTTCCAGCCCCCATCGGTCCAACAAGAATCAAATTTCGCACAGAATCAACGACTCACAGCAATCGCCTGGTTGTTCATGATACGCGGAGTGAGAAACACCAGCAGCTCGGATTTTTTCTCCGAAACCACATCACGCCGGAAAAGCCGGCCAAGATACGGCACATCGCCAAGAAATGGCACCTTATCTACGACCTTGCTCTGAGTATTTGAGAAAACCCCGCCAATCACAATGGTCTCGCCATCATTGACCAGCACCTTGGCGTTGACCTCGTTTTTCTTGATCGGCGGTACATCCTGGACCTTGTTCAAGTAGTCCGGCTCATCCTTGGTGACCTTGACCTCCATGATGATTCGGTTGTCCGGGGTGATCTGCGGCGTGACTTCCAGCGATAGCGAGGCTTCCTTGAACGACACCGAGGTGGCGCCGCTGGAGCTGGCTTCCTGGTAGGGAATTTCGGTGCCCTTGAGGATTTTCGCGGTCTCCTTGTCGGAGGTCACCACTTTGGGCTGGGAGACGATTTCCCCATTGCCGGTCTTTTCCATGGCCGTCAGCTCCAGATCCAGCAGCACGTTGTCGGTGATGAACGCGATTCCGATTCCCGAAGTATTGCCCGACGCACCCAGGTCGACGAACGGCTGGTTGGTGCTGGTGCTGCCCGGCGTGCCAATGGTCGTGGAGTCACCGGTGGAGACGCCGGAAGAATTCCAGTTGCCCTTGTTCTGGATCGAGCCGCCCCAACGCACGCCCAGGCTTTTGTCGTAATCGACGTTGGCCTCGACGATCCGCGCCTCGATCATCACCTGGCGCACCGGGATGTCCAGTTGCGCCACGATCCGGCGCAGCTCGTCGAGCCGGTCCTGGGTCTGGTAGGCAATGATGTTGTTGGTCCGCTCATCGACCGTGATCGTGCCCCGCTCGTCCGCCTTCGCCTCGGCACTGGTAACCGACTGGAACAGCTTGGCAATGTCGGCCGCCTTCGCATAGTTGACCTGCAACAGCTCGCGCCGCAGCGGCGCCAGGTCGGCAATCTGCTTCTGGGATTCCAGCTCCTGGCGCTCGCGTGCCGCAATCTCATCCGCTGGCGCCACCAGCAGCACATTGCCAACCATGCGCTTGTCCAGCCCCTTGGTCTTGAGCACAAGGTCCAACGCTTGGTCCCAAGGTACGTTCTGCAAGCGCAGGGTGATCCCGCCCTGCACCGTGTCGCTGGCCACCAGGTTCAGGTTGGTGAAGTCGGCGATCAACTGCAGCACCGAGCGCACTTCAATGTCCTGGAAGTTGAGAGACAACTTTTCGCCGTTATAGGCGGCACGATCGGTGTTGCGTTTTTGCAGGTCCTCGACGGTCATTGGCCGGACACTGACGGTCAGCTTGTTGTCGGTCTGGTAGGTCGAATAGTCGAACGTGCCGCTGGGCTCGATGCTGATGGTGGCGCGATCGGCGCCAGCGCTGGCGTTGACGAATTGCACCGGGGTAGCGAAGTCCTTGACGTCCAGGCGCACCCTCAACGGTTCGGGCAATTGCGTCCTGGCAAAATTGAGGATGATCTTGCCTTCGCGCTCCTGGATGTCGGGAGCGATGGAAGGGTCCGACAGGTCGATCACTACATTGCCTTCACCCTGGGTGCCACGCTGGAAATCCACCCCCCTGATGGCTTTGCCCACCGGGGCGCTGGCCCTGGCGGGCGCCGGGCTGGCGATTGCCGGGCGCGGGGGTTGCGCGGAGGTCCTGGCAGCCGCGCCCTTGCCGACCACCACGAACAGGTTGTTACCCTCGATTCGCGTGTCATAAGGCGCCAATTGCGTAAGGCCGATGATCAACCGGGTTCGCTCGCCCGCCTCTACCACCGTGGCGCTGCGCGCATTGCCTGCCCCAAGGTCACGGCTCTTGCTGGCTAATTTACTGGTCACGCCGGGCAGGTCCAGCGCGATACGGGCCGGTTGTTCAGTGGTATAGCCTCGCGGCGTCGGTGGTGGCCCGTCGAAGGCGAGCTTCAGCTCGGTACGGTCACCCGGCAACGTCGCGACATCGAGCGCCTTCAGGCTGGCTCCATGAACCATCGGCGACAGCAGCGCTATCCATAGCGAAATACCGAGGGCTGGAAAAATCCTGTTCATTGTTCGAATTCCACTATGAGTGCTCTTTCAAAGGAATGGTCCGCGGCCGCTCCAGCCAGGCACCTTCGCCGTCAGGAACGATTTCGACCACATCGACCTGGGTGGCGCTGATGGCGACGATCCGTCCGTCGTTGCGCCCCAGATAGTCACCGACCTTCAACCGATGCACCCCACCCGCGCCGCGCAAGAGCGCAAAGGAGCCACTGGCATTGGAGATCGTCCCGACCATTTCAAACTGCTCGATGTTGAAGCCTTCCAGGTACTGCTTGGCTCGATTGGGGTCGGGCCGCACGTTGCGCGAGCCCTGTTGTCGGCCGGCCTGGTCCACGCGCACCTGCTGGGAGAACGGGCTACGCAGATTGGCGGCGCTGTAGGTAAAGGTTTCGTTAGGCCTGAAGGTCGGCGTGGGTTCTATCTTCCCGGGCGGGCGCAGGCGCACCTCGTTCATGTAGGCGTCCAGGTCGCTGAAACCGTCGCCGTTGTTGCAACCAGCCAACGCGAGCAACCCGGCCAGCAGGCTCATGCGACAGGTCGACCTCATGGCTGGGCCTCCTGCTCGTTGTACCGATAGGTCTTGGCCTGGATGCTCATGCGCAGCTTCGCCCCTGCTTCGGGCTCCATCGGTGCGATTTCGAAATCGTGCAGGGTGACGATCCGGGGCAACCCGGCCACACCGCTGACGAAAGTCGCCAGGTCATGGTAGCCGCCCGTCACGGTGATCTGGATCGGCAACTCGATGTAGAACGGCTGGGTGACTTCCGGCAACAGCTTGATTTCCTCGAACTCCAAGCCGCTGCCCAGGCCCGTGCGGGTGATGTCTTCCAACAGGCCCGGCACCTCGGTATCACTGGGCAGTTGCCGCAACAGCACGCCGAAGGACGTTTCCATCTGCTTCATCTGTTCGGTGTAGCGCTCCAGGTTCGCCGCCATGTGGGCCTTGCCGGCAAATTGCGCCTTGAGAGTATTTTCTTCCTCGCGCACCTGCTGCAGCTGGGTTTGCAGGTCGCTCAAAGCAAAGTTATAGCCCAGTCCCAGCACCAGGATGACCAACAGGATGCCGGCCAGCCACTTGACCGCCATGGGCCACGAACCGACGTTGTTGGTATCCAGGTCACTGATATCGATCTTGCGCAGCGCGTCCAGCCACTCTCCCGGCTTCATTGGGCGTCCTCCGCATCGGCCGGGCGGGTCTGGCGAACCGTCAGCTGGAAAACGTTCGCCTGGTCAAGCTGGCCTGCCGTGGTGGCCTTGACTTCCGTCAGGCTGGGCGCGTCGAACAGGTCCGATGAGTCCAGGTTGCGCATCAGGTCCGAGACGCGGTTGTTGGACTGCGCCGCGCCCTTGATGGAGAGTGTGCCCTCCTCCATCTTAACCTCGGTGAAATACACGCCGTCCGGCAAGGTCCGCGCCAGTTGGTCGAAAATGCGCGCGCTGACCGGTCGGTTACCCTGCAAGTCCTGGATGATGCGCATGCGCTCCAGCAGTTGCTGGCGACGAGCCTTGAGTTCGCTGATCTGCTGGATGCGTTCGTCGAGTATCGCAATCTGCTCGGTGATGTGGCCGTTACGCGCCGTTTGATAGTCGATGGCGCTGTTCAGGTACTGCACCGCAACCAGCGTCAGCCCCACCGCGCCGACCAGTGCCCCCGCCAGCGCCAGTAAAAAGCGTTTGCGACGCTCTTCGCGCAGCTCTTCCCGCCAGGGTAGAAGGTTGATCCGCGCCATCAGTCGAAACTCCTGAGGGCCAGCCCGCAGGCGATCATCAGCGCCGGCGCGTCACTGGCCAGGGCGCCCGCATTGACCTTGCTGCTCAAGGCCATGTTGGTGAACGGGTTGGCCACCTGGGTCGGTGTGCCCAAGCGCTGTTCGATCAGCCGATCCAGGCCCGCAACCGACGCCGTGCCACCGGCCAGCAGAATGTGATCCACCGCGCTGTACTGGCCCGAAGCGAAGAAGAACTGCAAGGAGCGCGACACCTGCTGGACCAGCGCTTCGCGAAACGGTTGCAGCACCTCGCCGAGATAGTCGTCCGGCAAGCCGCCCTGTTTTTTCGCCAGACCGGCCTGCTCGGGGGTCAGGCCATAGCGGCGCTGGATTTCCTCAGTCAGCTGGCGGCCACCAAACAGTTGTTCCCGGGTATAAATGATGCGGCCATTGTGTAGCACGCTGAGCGTGGTCATCGTGGCACCGATGTCGATCACCGCCACGGTCAGGCGCTCCTGGGACGCGGCCAACTGCGTTGCGAGCAGGCCGAAGGCGCGCTCCAGCGCGTAGGCTTCCACGTCAACCACGCGAGCGGTCAGCCCGGCGAGCGCCAATGCGGCCTCGCGAACCTCGACGTTTTCCTTGCGACACGCCGCCAGCAGCACTTCGACCCGTTCGGTGCTGCGGGGCGATGCACCCACCACTTCGAAATCGATCGCCACCTCATCCAAGGGATAGGGGATGTACTGGTCGGCTTCGATCTTGAGCTGGTTTTCCATGTCGTCGTCGGACAGCCCGGCGTCCATCTCGATGGTCTTGGTGATGACCGCCGAGCCCGCAACGGCCACCGCCACGTTGCGCAAGGGCGTCTTGGCCTTGGCCAGTACCCGCGACAACGCCTGTCCCACGCCTTCGAGCTCGGCAATGTTCTTTTCAACCACCGCGTTGGCAGGCAACGGTTCGACCGCATACGACTCGACGCGGTAACGGTCCCCCTGGCGACTCAATTCGAGCAGCTTCACCGACGTCGAGCTGATGTCGATCCCCAGAAGCGCATGGGCTTTTTTATTGAAGAGTCGTAGCACTACCAATTCCCTATGACTATCCGTGAGTTACGGACTCTCTAATATGCGTTGCGTTCAATCCCCCCGGTCCGATGGACGTCCGGATGGCGTTTACGACGAAAAAAAATGCTTATAATGCCCAGCGTTTTTTTTTCGCTTTGTTGCAAGCACGGGTCCTTCCCTGCACCTGGCGCCTTTTTCATTCTTTGCCTGGATATCCAAAAGCCTTGATTCGTCTGCTGAAATTTTTCGGATGGTCCATCGTCGCCGTTTTCTGCGGACTGCTGCTGGGTCTGAGCGGTGCGTTTCTTTACCTTAGTCCGGGATTGCCGTCCGTGGAGGCGCTGAGAAGTATTCAGTTGCAGATTCCTTTGCGGGTGTACAGCAGCGACAACAAGTTGATCGCCGAGTTTGGCGAAATGCGCCGCACGCCGATCCGTTTCGCCGACATTCCCCCCAATTTCATCAATGCGTTACTAAGTGCTGAAGACGACAACTTCGCCAATCACTATGGTGTCGATCCAGGCAGCCTGATGCGCGCGGCCAGCCAATTGATCAAGAGTGGTCATATCCAGTCGGGCGGCAGCACCATCACCATGCAGGTGGCCAAGAACTTCTTCTTGACCAGCGAGCGCAGCTTTTCGCGCAAGACCACCGAGATTCTCCTGGCCCTGCAAATCGAGCGGCAACTGACCAAGGACGAAATCCTCGAGCTGTACGTGAACAAGATTTACCTGGGCAACCGCGCCTACGGCATCGAGGCGGCGGCACAGGTGTATTACGGCAAGTCGATTCGCGACGTCAGCCTGGCGCAGATGGCGATGATCGCCGGCCTGCCCAAGGCTCCGTCGCGCTTCAACCCCCTGGCCAACCCGACACGAAGCAAAGAGCGCCGCGACTGGATCCTGGGACGCATGTACAAGCTCGGAAAAATCAGCGAAGCCGACTACACCGCCGCGATCAACGAGCCGTTGAACGCCAGCTATCACGTGCCGACACCTGAAGTGAACGCCCCGTACATCGCCGAAATGGCCCGGGCCGAGATGGTCGGTCGCTATGGCAGCGACGCCTACACCGAAGGTTTTCGCGTGACCACCACGGTCCCGAGCAATCTGCAGGAAATGGCCAATACCGCGCTGCATGAAGGCCTGATGACTTACGACCAGCGCCACGGCTACCGGGGTCCTGAATCGCGCCTGCCGGGCAAGACCAAGGAAGCCTGGGCCCTTGAGCTGACCAAGCAACGCACCATCAGCAGCCTGGAACCGGCCATCGTCACCCAAGTCGACAAGGACGGCATCAAGGTGCTGACGCGCAATGGCGAATCGGAAGAGCACGTGGCCTGGGACACCATGAAATGGGCCCGCCAGTTCCTCAATACCAACAGCATGGGGGCCAATCCTCGCCAGCCCGCGGACGTTGCCCAGGTCGGCGATCTGATCCGCGTGCAGCGCCAGCCGGACAATTCCCTTAAATTCAGCCAGATTCCCGCCGCCCAAGGCGCGTTGGTTTCGCTTGATCCGCAGAACGGCGCCATCCGCTCCCTGGTGGGTGGTTTTGCCTTCGAGCAGAGCAACTACAACCGTGCGTTGCAGGCCAAGCGTCAACCAGGCTCGAGTTTCAAGCCGTTTGTCTACAGCGCCGCACTGGATAACGGCTACACCGCCGCCAGCCTGGTCAACGATGCGCCAATCGTGTTTGTCGACGAGTATCTGGACAAGGTATGGCGTCCGAAAAACGACACCAACACCTTCCTCGGGCCGATTCGCCTGCGCGAAGCCCTGTACAAGTCACGTAACCTGGTATCGATCCGCCTGTTGCAGGCGCTGGGCGTGGACCGCACCATCGACTACATCAGCAAGTTCGGCTTCAACAAGCAGGACCTGCCACGCAACCTGTCCCTGGCCCTCGGCACCGCGACCCTGACGCCAATGGAAATTGCTACGGGCTGGAGCACGTTCGCCAACGGCGGCTACAAGATCACCCCGTACATCATCGACAAGATCGAAAGCCGCAATGGCGACACCCTGTTTGTCGCCAATCCGCCACGGGTGCCCTCCGGCGAAGAGGCCAGCGAGGGTGTCGCGGTGCCGTCCACCGAGACGTTCACGGTCAATCCGGTGGCAGGCGAAGCCACCACCGCCCCCGCCGTCCCCCAAGCGCCAGCCATCGCCGAGCGCATTGTTGACGGCCGCACCACCTACATCCTCAACAGCATGCTGCAGGACGTCATCAAGCTCGGCACCGGTCGTCGCGCCCTGGCGCTGGGTCGTACCGACCTGGCAGGCAAGACCGGTACCACAAACGAATCCAAGGACGCCTGGTTCTCCGGCTACAACGCCGATTACGTCACCACCGTCTGGACCGGTTTCGACCAGCCCGAGAGCCTGGGTCGCCGCGAGTTTGGCGGCACCGTGGCGCTGCCGATCTGGATGACCTACATGGGCGCCGCCCTCAAGGACAAGCCGCCGCACACCCAGCCGGAACCGGAAGGCATCCTCAGCCTGCGGGTCGACCCGGTCAGCGGCCGTGCCGCTACGCCAGGCACTCCGGGGGCGTACTTCGAGCTGTTCAAGAGCGAAGACACGCCGCCGTCGGCCAACGAGCTGGGCAACGGTGTAGCGCCGGGCAGCCCTCTGCCAGCGGACGAAGCGGCGCCGATCGATTTGTTCTAGGAAAGCAGCGGTAAGCTTCAAGCTGCAAGCTTCAAGTTAAGGGCAAGAGCAAGAGCAGTACGTGCTGCTTTTAACTTGCCGCTTGAAGCTTGAAGCTTGAAGCCCATAAAAAAACCCTGGCTGTTCAGGCCAGGGTTTTTTATGGGCGGGCTGCCGTTAACCGTTAAACACGTCATCCACGCTCTTGAGCGGGTAGTTCTTCGGATACGGCAGGGTCGCCACGCCGGTCTCGATCGCGGCCTTGGCCACGGCGTCGGAGATCAGGGTGATCAGACGGGCGTCCATTGGTTTCGGAATGATGTACTCACGACCGAACTCCAGCTTGATGCCGCCGTAGGCGTCGCACACTTCCTGGGGCACCGGCAGCTTGGCCAGTTCGCGCAGGGCGTTGGCGGCCGCGACTTTCATCTCTTCGTTGATGCGCTTGGCGCGAACGTCCAGGGCACCACGGAAGATGAACGGGAAGCCCAGGACGTTGTTGACCTGGTTCGGGTAGTCCGAACGGCCGGTGGCCATGATTACGTCGTTGCGGGTCGCGTGAGCCAGCTCCGGGGAGATTTCCGGGTCTGGATTCGAACAGGCGAACACGATCGGATTCGGCGCCATGCGCAGCAGGTTTTCCGGGCTCAGCAGGTTAGGACCCGACAGGCCAACGAAAACGTCGGCACCGTCCAGCGCGTCCGCCAGGGAGCGCTTGTCGGTCGCGTGGGCAAACACGGCCTTGTACTGGTTCAGGTCGTCACGACCGGAGTGGATTACACCGGTACGGTCGACCATGAAGATGTTTTCGATCTTGGCACCCATGCTCACCAGCAATTTCATGCAGGAAATGGCCGCGGCGCCGGCGCCCAGGCAGACGATCTTGGCATCGGGCAGGGTCTTGCCGGCGATTTCCAGGGCGTTGATCATGCCGGCCGCGGTGACGATTGCGGTACCGTGCTGGTCGTCGTGGAAAACCGGAATGTCGCACTGTTCGATCAGGGCGCGCTCGATCTCAAAGCACTCTGGTGCCTTGATGTCTTCCAGGTTGATGCCACCGAAGGTGATGGAGATACGCTTGACGGTGTCGATGAAGGCTTGTGGGCTTTCGGAGTCGACTTCGATGTCGAACACGTCGATGCCAGCAAAGCGCTTGAACAGCACGCCCTTGCCTTCCATCACAGGCTTGGAGGCCAATGGGCCGAGGTTACCCAGGCCGAGAATTGCGGTGCCATCGGAAATGACTGCAACCAGGTTGCCCTTGCCGGTGTATTTGTAGGCCAGTTCAGGGTCGCGAGCGATTTCGCGTACTGGTTCGGCTACGCCGGGGCTGTAGGCCAGCGACAGGTCGCGGGCAGTAGCGGTGGCCTTGGTGAGCTCGACACTCAGCTTTCCCGGACGAGGATTAGCGTGATATTCGAGAGCGGCAGTTTTCAGATCAGACATGTGGGCATTCCGCTTTTTACTGTGTTGGACAGACGGACCGCCGAGGATACGCGCCTCGCAAAGTCCCTACAAGACTGACCAGTCACTGCTGTCAAGCGCCCTGCCCTACGACTTTGGGCCAAGAGCTACGAAACACAAGGGATTGATGCATACAATCAAAGACCAGAATGTCTACAATTATTTTTCTCAGCGTAACGCCTGCAGCATCGCAGGATCAGTCAACGGCAGCATCCACCGCGCCTGCCCAGGCTTGGCCGCACCACGCCGGGAACGATCGACGACCCAACCGCGCGCCTCGATTTTCCGACCTTCCAGACGCTTGAGCATCGACGCATCGAAGTTTCGCTGCATGCTCGGGGAGATATGCAGGACAACCGATCCCTGCAATTGAATCCAGATACCGCCGCGATTGCGCTGCACGCTGGCTACACGCCCACTGGTCAGTACGAAACCAGGTGCGCTGACCCGCTCCGCTCGCACCACCGGGGACTGCTTCCACAGGCCCAGCCCGGCTTGCCGCGCCTGGCGCTCCGCCGCCTGCTGGCACTCGACCAGATCGACGTTCGGCGCAACCGCAACCAGGAAACCCAATCCCTCGGCAATCAACTGTTCTTCCAGGTTCCGGCCCTGACGATCATAGACGTGGGCCAGCGTGCGCCCGTAGTCGTCCCGGTCGTCCTTGCCGGGCAACACCCTGACACGACCAGCACTGGCAGCCACCAAGGCCTCGAGTCGCTGGCGCGCCGCCACGGCAAACGGCTCATCGGCACGTCCGCGCTTGCCCAGCTCAGGGCTGTTGAGACCGATCATGCGGATGCGACGACCGTCTTCGAGATACAAGGTGTCGCCATCCACCACGCGCCGCACCTCCACCTCAGGCGCGCTGGCCTGCAAGGGACACGACGCCTGGGCACCGCAGAGCCAAATCGCAGACACAAAAAAGGCGCCCGCAAGGGACGCCTTTTTCATCAGTCTGGACCAGTCGAGACGACCATCCAAAATGATCAGCCTCAGGCTTTTGGAGCAGCTTTGCCGAAAGCACCGAAACGATCGGCGAACTTCTGAACACGGCCGCCGGTATCCAAAGTTTTTTGCTTACCGGTGTAGAACGGGTGGCATTCGTTGCAAACGTCGATCGACAGGGCTTTGCCGTAGGTCGAACGCGTTTCGAACTTGTTGCCGCAGCTGCAGGTTACGGCAACAACTGGGTAGTCCGGATGGATATCGGTTTTCATGGTGTTTTCCTCAGGCTAGCGTGCCGCCACCCAACACTATTGTTGAATACCGCACGTAATTAGGCCGCGGATTCTACCAGACAACATTAATCACGCAAGCTACAACTTGTACCAACCGTCTGCTAGGCTCCCGGCCTTCTTCGCCGCTGCCTAATCGAGAGTCCACCGCGTGCCCGACGCCATCCTGCGCCTCGCCCTGCCATCGCCTCTGCGCCGCTTGTTCGATTACCGTGCCCCGGCCGGGGTCATGCGCGCCCAGTTGCAGCCCGGCATGCGCCTGCGGGTGCCATTCGGACGGCGAGAAATGATCGGCATCCTGGTGGAAGTCACCGATCACAGCGAAGTGCCGATCGACAAGCTCAAGCCGGCGCTGGCCTTGCTTGATGCCACGCCGCCGCTGCCCGCGTCATTGTTCAAGCTGTGCCTGTGGACCTCTCAGTATTATCAGCACAGCCTGGGCGACACCCTGAGCTGGGCCCTGCCGGTGCTGTTGCGCCAGGGCGAACCGGCCGAAGCGCGCCAGGCGCGATTCTGGTCGGCAGCGCCCGGTGCCGCGCTGGACGATCCGCGGATTGCCCGCGCGCCGCGCCAGCGCGAGGCCCTGGCGACCCTGGCCCAGCATCCCCACGGCGTGGCGCATCAGCTACTGAGCAAGTTGATGCTCAGTAAAGACAGTCTCGACCTGTTGTTGGCCAAGGGCCTGGTCCAGGTGGAAGTGCGCAAGCACGCCCCGGACGCGCGCCATGAACATTGGCTGGCCCAGCCGGAACTGCCGCTCAACGCCGAGCAGCGGGCCGCGTGCGAAGCGATTCGCGCGGGTTTCGATAGTTACCATGCCTTCCTGTTGGCGGGCGTGACCGGCAGCGGCAAGACCGAGGTCTACCTGCAACTGATTCGCGAGACTCTCGAAGCCGGCAAGCAAGCCCTGGTGCTCATCCCGGAAATCAACCTCGGGCCACAAACCCTGGCGCGCTTCGAGCAGCGGTTCAACGCACGGATCGCGCTGGTGCACTCGGCGGTCAACGACCGCGAGCGCCTGGAAGCCTGGCTCGCCGCCCGGGATGGCGAGGCCGACATCATTATCGGCACCCGCTCGGCCCTGTTCACGCCGATGAAAAACCCTGGCCTGATCATCATCGACGAAGAGCACGACGGCTCCTATAAACAGCAGGAAGGCCTGCGCTACCACGCCCGCGACCTGGCACTGGTGCGCGCCCGCCAAGAGAACATCCCGATTGTCCTCGGTTCGGCCACGCCCTCCCTGGAAAGCCTGCACAACGCCTACACCGGTCGCTACGGCCTGCTACGCCTGAACGAACGGGCAGGCGGCGCCAAGCAACCGCGCTTCCTGCGCCTGGACGTCAAGAGTCGTCCGCTGGACAGCGGCATTTCCGGACCGATGCAGCAAGCCATCGGCCAGACCCTGGCCGCCGGGCAACAGGTCCTGGTGTTCCTCAACCGTCGGGGGTTCGCCCCGACCCTGCTCTGCCACGACTGCGGCTGGATGTCCGGTTGTGAACGCTGCGACGCGCGAATGACCGTGCACCAACGCTACGGCGAATTGCGCTGCCACCATTGCGGGCACGCCGAGCGCGTGCCAAGGCACTGTCCACAGTGCGGGAAAGTGGATCTGCGCCCGGTGGGCGCCGGCACCGAGCGCGCCGAGGAACGGCTGGGCATACTCTTCCCCGATTTCCCGGTACTGCGGGTGGATCGCGACAGCACCTCGCGCAAAGACGCGATGAATCAGTTGTTCGCCACGATCCAGAAGGGCCAGCCATGCATTCTGGTGGGCACGCAGATGCTCGCCAAGGGGCATCACTTCCCCCGGGTGACGCTGGTGTCGATCCTCGATGCCGACGGCGGGCTGTTTTCCGGGGACTTCCGTGCCAGCGAACGCATGGCGCAGTTGATCGTCCAGGTGGCGGGCCGTGCCGGACGAGCCGAGGAACCGGGCAAGGTCATTATCCAGACCCACCTGGCGGACCATCCGCTGCTGATCCAACTGACCGAGCAGGGTTATTTTGCCTTCGCCGAACAGGCGTTGAGCGAACGACGCAGCGCCGGGCTGCCACCCTTCGCACACTTGGCGCTACTGCGGGCCGAGGCTCACAAACCGGGGCAAGCGGAAGGTTTCCTTGACGAAGCGTGCAGCGAGGCGGAGCGCTTGCTGGCGGAGCAGAGCCTCACTGGCATCGAACTATTGGGCCCGGTCCCGGCTCCGATGGAGCGGCGGGCCGGGCGTTATCGCGCCCAGCTTCTGTTGCAAGCCAATGCCCGGGCGCCGCTGCATCGACTGTTGAGTGCCTGGTTGCTGGTGCTGGAGCAACTGCCCAGCGGGCGGGCGGTGCGCTGGTCGCTGGATGTGGACCCGGTGGATTTGTATTAGATGGCAATCGCCCGCGCGCGATGAAGCCAGAATAGTCATCACATGGACCCAACCGACCCGCTACAGTTGGCAAGCTCGCCCGCGCCACGGATAATGCCCAGTTTTTCCACCAGCGCATCGAAGCGCCGCCGCGCCTGCGGTTGAAAGAGAAGACCATGAAAGACACCATCCGCCAGCTCATCCAGCAAGCCATCACCCAACTCGTCACTGAAGGTGTGCTGCCAGAAGGCCTGTCGCCGGCGATTCAGGTCGAAAACACTCGCGACAAGACCCACGGCGACTTCGCCAGCAACATCGCGATGATGCTCGCCAAACCGGCCGGCATGAAGCCGCGGGACCTGGCGGAGAAAATCATCGCGGCCCTGCCGGCCGACGAGAACGTCAGCAAGGCGGACATCGCCGGCCCCGGCTTCATCAATTTTTTCCAGAACACCCAGGCCCTGGCTTCGCGCCTGGACGCGGCCCTGGCCGACGAACGCCTCGGCGTGCGCAAGGCCGGCCCGTTGCAGCGCACCGTGGTTGACCTCTCGGCGCCCAACCTCGCCAAGGAGATGCACGTCGGCCACCTGCGCTCGACCATCATCGGCGACGGCGTGGCCCGGGTCCTGGAGTTCCTTGGCGATACCGTGATTCGCCAGAACCATGTCGGCGACTGGGGCACCCAGTTCGGCATGCTGATGGCCTATCTGCAGGAAAATCCGATCACCAGCGACGAGCTGTCGGACCTGGAGAATTTCTACCGCGCCGCCAAGCAACGCTTCGACGAGTCCCCCGAGTTTGCCGACCGCGCCCGTGGCCTGGTGGTCAAGCTGCAGGCCGGCGATGCCGAGTGCCTGGCGCTGTGGACCAAGTTCAAGGACATCTCCTTGTCCCATTGCCAGAAAATCTACGAGCTGCTGAACGTCAAATTGACCATGGCCGACGTGATGGGCGAAAGCGCCTACAACGATGACCTGATCAACGTGGTCAACGATCTCAGGGCCAAGGGCATGCTGGTGGAAAGCAACGGTGCCCAGTGCGTGTTCCTCGACCAGTTCAAGACCGCCGATGGCGAGCCGCTGCCAGTGATCATCGTCAAGGCCGACGGCGGTTACCTCTACGCCACCACCGACCTGGCGGCCGTGCGCTACCGCAACGGTGTGCTCAAGGCCGATCGCGTGCTGTACTTCGTCGACCAGCGCCAGGCCCTGCACTTCCAGCAGGTATTCGAAGTGGCGCGCCTGGCCGGCTTCGTGCCCCATCCGATGGAGATGGAGCACATGGGCTTCGGCACCATGAACGGCGCCGACGGTCGTCCGTTCAAGACCCGCGACGGCGGCACGGTGAAGCTGATCGACCTGCTGACCGAAGCTCAGGACCGCGCCTACACCCTGGTCAAGGGCAAGAATCCTGAACTGGCCGAGGACGAGCTGCGCAAGATCGCCAAGGTCGTCGGCATCGACGCGGTGAAATACGCTGACCTGTCCAAGCACCGCACCAGCGACTACAGCTTCAACTTCGACCTGATGCTCAATTTCGAAGGCAACACCGCGCCGTACCTGCTGTATGCCTACACCCGCGTGGCGGGCGTGTTTCGCAAGCTCGGCAAAGGCTTCGACGAAGTGGACGGCCAGATTGTGCTCCAAGCCCCGCAGGAGCAGGAGCTGGCGGCGAAACTGGCGCAGTTCGGCGAAGTACTGAACAACGTCGCCGACAAGGGCACGCCGCACACCCTGTGCGCCTACCTGTACGACGTTGCCGGCCTGTTCTCCAGCTTCTACGAGAACTGCCCGATCCTGAGTGCTGAAACTCCCGCGCAGATGCAAAGCCGCCTGCGCCTCGCCGCGCTGACCGGGCGTACCCTCAAGCAAGGCCTGGAACTGCTGGGCCTGGAAACGCTGGAGCGCATGTAAGTTGGCCGCCAAGAAAAAACCTGCTCCCAAGCGCGGCGCCAGTCGTTACCAGCCTCCAGCCAAGAAACCGATTCCGGGCTGGCTGTGGATGGCCATCGGCCTGACCGTTGGCGCTTTCATCGTGTTCCTGATGAAACTGGAGCCGGGCCAGGGCGATGACGTCAAGCGCGTCCGCCAGGAGCAACAGAAAGCCACGCGCATCGCCGAGGCGAACAAGACCCCGCCGAGCCCGACGCAACCGGTGAAGCCGAAATACGACTTCTATACCTTGCTGCCGGAATCGGAGGTCATCGTGCCGCCCGACGCCGTGCCGGAGAAAACCCTGCCGACGCCGCAAGTGCCGACTACGCCAGTGACCCCGGCCGAGGCGGCGAAGATCGACACCGCCCGTGCCCAGGCGGCGCTGGCCGGCATCACGCCGCCACCGGCCCCACCCGTGCAAAAGGCTGCGCCGGTGACGAAGTTCTTCCTGCAGGCCGGCTCGTTCCGCAAGGAAGCCGACGCCGACAAGGTCCGGGCGCAGATCATTTTGCTGGGCCAATCCGTGTCGGTGGAGTCGGGCACGGTGAAAGACGAGACCTGGTATAGGGTGCTGGTCGGGCCGTTTAGCAATCGCGAGGAACTGACCAAGGCCCAGAAACAATTGGCGGGCAGCGGGTTCAGCAACCTGTTGTTACAACAACGTCAGAGCCGCTGACTTCCACTGAGAACAACAGCTGTGGCCGGGGGCTTTTGTGGCGAGGGAGCTTGCTCCCGCTGGACCGGGCTGGCGCTCCAGCGCGCAGCGGTCCCAAGCTTTTGGGGCTGCTACGCAGCCCAGCGGGAGCAAGCTCCCTCGCCACAGAGAATGCCTTTGTCACAAACTTGATTGGCAACCCCTGGGCACCACTCGTC